>CACNQV010000026.1 GCA_902622665.1 uncultured Candidatus Actinomarina sp. | reverse complement strand
GCAATTTTTGATACTTCAGATGGATTATTTTATGGTGGAACATCACTTTTTGTTTCACAAATAATAGGAATTACTGCGATAGGAGGGTGGGCGTTTATAACCTCTTTCGCTGTCCTAAAAACTATAGATTCCTTAGTAGGTTTGAGAGTAACACCAGAAGAGGAGATTGCAGGTTTAGACGCTTCTGAACATGGAACTTCTGCATATGGAGATTTTATTCTCAAAAAATAAATGTATGAAAATCAGCCACAACTCACTTAGGATTCCCCCTTTTTGAACGATTGGCTGATTTTCATCTTTTAAATAGTTTAGTTTTCAAGTAATATTGAGTGACTATGTTCGATTTTTCAGAAAAAGATTCATGCGGAGTGGGCTTTATTGCCTCAAGAAATATTCCTCCAACTCATGGAATGACATTAAAGGTTTTAGAGTGTCTTGCTAATTTAGATCATAGAGGTGCAAAGTTTGCTGATGGTACTGGAGATGGAGCTGGCGTGCTAACTGAAATTCCATTTGAACTCATAAGAGCAGAGTTAGCTGAATTAAACATAGAGCATGATGCAAATAAAAAAATTGGCATCATTTCATGTTTTTTTGATCCAAAAAATATTCATCAATCCATGGAGCTAATAAATGAGGAATTAAAAATATTTGATATTAAACATTTATATTGGAGAAAAGTTCCTACAGACAAGCAAATCCTTGGAACACTTGCAAAGGAATCTAAGCCTTCAATATATCAAGGAATTGTAAGCGCGGAAAACGAATCTCCGAAAGATTTTGAAAAAAAATTGTACCTATTTAGAAAAACTTTAGAAAAAAAGATCGCAGAGATAGAATTTTTGAATCTTCACATAAATTCTTGTTCTTCTAAAACAGTTGTCTACAAGGGTTTGTTTACCGCAAAACAAACCGCGGATTTTTATTGGGATTTAAGAAATCCTTTGTATAAAACAAGGTTTGGGATTTTTCATCAGAGATTTTCTACAAATACTTCTTCTACGTGGGATAAAGCTCAGCCATTTAGAATGCTTGCTCATAATGGTGAAATCAATACAATCCAATCTAATTTTTCATGGATGAAAGCTAGAGAGGTTGATGCTACATCTTCCTATTGGAAAGATGATATTGAAAAACTAAAGCCTTTTATAGACGACTCTATTTCCGATTCTGGACAACTTGATAATGCAATTGAGCTGTTAGTCAGGTCTGGAAGAACGCTTGCTCACGCTCAAGAAATGCTTATTCCATCAGCATGGGAAAATAATCCAAGATTTACTAAAAAACAGCAAGCTTTTTATCAATACCACTCATTTTTATCAGAACCTTGGGATGGTCCTGCAGCAATTGTTGCATCAGATGGACGAGATATAATTGCCGGACTAGATAGAAGTGGCTTAAGGCCTATGAGGTGGATGGTGTCAGATAGGTATGTTTTAGCTGCTTCTGAAGTAGGTATTTGTCCTTCAGTGGAAGCCGGTGCCTATAAAACTGCACAATTAGAACCTGGACAAACTATTAGATACAGGATTGATAACGATGAGTTATTAGATGAAAGCCAAGTAATAACAAAACTTAGTGAAAAAAACCCATACATTGAATGGGTTAATTCAAAACCATTGGTAGTTGATGAAACCTATAATGAAGAAAAAGATTCAGCAATAGAGGTTGATAGTCTTTCAAATTTCTATGACTATACACCGGAAGAAGAAAGATTAATTTTATTGCCAATGCTCCAGGGTGAAATTCCTACTGGCTCCATGGGAAATGATACTTCACTTGCAGTTATGAGCAATAATAATCCTAGGTTATCAAGATATTTTCATCAATTATTTGCGCAAGTAACAAATCCACCAATAGATCCCATACGTGAGAGGTTTGTCATGTCTACAAAAACTTATTTAGGCAAAAGAGGATCAATATTGAAGGAAACAGCACAGCAAGCAAACCTCATTTCTTTAGACTCACCAATACTGAGTACTGCATCATATGATGCTCTAACCAAGGGCAAAAGCTTAAAAAATAAAACTGCAGTAATTCCTGTAACTTTTTGTAAAAAAGAGACCTCTCTTGAAGAAGCTCTAGAAAAAATTTGCGATCAAGTAAAACATGAAATAATTGAGAATAAAAAATCAGTAATAGTATTCACCGATAGAAATTTAACTAAGGGGGAGTCTGTTGTTCCATCATTGATGGTTGTTGCAAAAGT
>CACNQV010000025.1 GCA_902622665.1 uncultured Candidatus Actinomarina sp. | reverse complement strand
ATTAACTGAGCTATCTTTAACTTTTAAATTTGATAATCTTTCAATATTTTCCCAGAATTTGTTTAAAAATCTTTTGGTACCTTCAATACCTCCATCATTCCACTCTACTCCGTCACTTGGAGGTGCCATAAATAAAATATATAATCTTAAAGCATCTGCTCCATGTGTTGCAAAATATGATTCTGGATCAACAGTATTACCTTTTGATTTTGACATCTTGGAACCCCCAAAATTTATCATGCCTTGAGAAAATAAATTTTGAAATGGTTCAGAAAAGTTTAAATAATTCATATCTCTTAATGCCTTCACAAAAAATCTTGCATAAAGCAAGTGAAGAATTGCATGCTCAACTCCTCCTATGTATTGATCAACAGGAAGCCAGTTATTAACTTTTTGAGCATCAAATGGAATATCTTGGTTTTTTGGATCAACAAATCTTAAAAAATACCAGGATGAATCAACAAATGTATCCATTGTATCTGTTTCTCTTATAGCCTCATTTCCACATTCAGGACAGTTTGTATTGATAAACTCCTCACTCTTAGCAAGAGGCGATTCATTTGTGTTTTTGTAATCATCTATTTCTGGCAATAAGACTGGTAAATTATCTTCGCTTTCAGGAATCATTCCACACTTATCACAATTAATTAAAGGAATAGGACAACCCCAATATCTTTGCCGGCTAATTAACCAGTCTCTTAAACGAAATGTAGTTTTACTGGTCCCTATTTTGTTATCTTCCAAAAATTTTATGATCTTATTTGAAGCTTCAGTATGTGATTCTAGATTATCGAATTCTCCAGAGTTTATAAGAATCCCTTCTCCAACGAATGCTTCTTTCTCTATTGATGATTTCTTGTTTTTATCTGATATAACTTGGATTATTTCAATTCCATATTTTTTAGCAAAATCATAATCTCTTTGATCATGGCCAGGTACAGCCATAATTGCACCTGTACCATAGTTAATCAATACGTAATCAGCTATCCAAAGTGAAACTTTTTTTCCATTTACTGGATTTATAACAAATAGACCTGTATCAACTCCTGTTTTTTCTTTTGTAAGTGACATTCGCTCAAACTCAGATTTCTTTTTAGCGCTATCAATATAATTTTGAATCTCAGTGCTATTTGATGAAATAGAAAGAATTTCACTCATGAGCTGGTGCTCAGGTGACAATACAGCAAAGGTCATACCAAATAATGTATCTGGCCTTGTAGTGAAAACATCAAAGGTTAAGTCTGTGTTTTCAATGTTGAGTGAAAATTCCGCACCTTTAGATTTACCTATCCAGTTTTGCTGCATAGCTTTTACGTTCTCAGGCCAATCTCCTATTTCATCCAATCCATCTAAAAGCTCATCTGAATAATCAGATATTTTTAAAAACCATTGATTGAGGTTTTTTTGATCAACTATGGCATCACATCTATCACAATTTCCTTCAATAACTTGTTCATTTGCTAATACCGTCTTACATGAATCACACCAGTTAACAGGGGCATCTTTTTTGTAAGCTAACTTATTCTTAAAAAGTTTAACAAAAATAAATTGTGTCCATTTATAGTAGTCCTTACTGTGAGCAGCTACTTCTCTATCCCACTCATAAAGTGAGCCAAGTCTAATTATTTGATCTTTCATATTCTTTATACGCTCTTCTGTAAAGGTTTTTGGGTGAATTCCAGTTTTAATTGCTGCATTTTCAGCTGGAAGTCCGAAAGAGTCCCAACCCATTGGTGATAAAACATTGAATCCATTCAACATTTTGTATCGAGTAATTACATCACCGATTGTATAATTTCTGATATGTCCCATGTGCAAATCTCCAGAAGGATATGGATACATACATAAATTATAAAAATTTTTTTCTTTTGAATTAATATTACATTTTATTGAATTATTTTCTGACCAATGTTTCTGCCATTTTGATTCAATTTTTTGAAAGTTATATTCGTTCATAAGTTGTACACTTCTAATATTTTAGGAAATACATTTTTAATGTCATATATTTCTAATGCTTTTTTTAAGTTGTGAATTTTCTCATTAATTATTTTTTCATTGTTTAAATCTTTAGAGGCTTCCAAAATACACCGTTTTAAATCATCTGTATTGTTAAATAAATATCCGTTTTCATCATTAATAAACTGATTCATTGGTTTAACATTCCTTGTAATACATACCTTTTGATAACTCATGGCTTCTAATAAGACTAATCCAAGACCTTCAGAATAAGATGGAAAAACGAATATATCGATATTCTGAAAAAATTTTGATTGATCTTCCACATACCCAAGGAAATTTGATCTTTTTAAAACTTTTTTATTCATTTTTTGTTTTAAAAAAT
>CACNQV010000024.1 GCA_902622665.1 uncultured Candidatus Actinomarina sp. | reverse complement strand
TATCTGCATAAAGATTATGAGGAGCTTTTCTTGATGAGATACGAAAAAATTCTGGCCGTCTATCTGTAATCACAGGCACTCCAATATCAATAATTTCAGGAATTAATCCGCCAGTAGCACCACTAGCAACTAATACCCCATCCAGAGGTCTTAACACTGTCGGATCTGTTGGCCTTGCAGATCTGATTGGACCATGATAAGAAGTATCAGATTCATAGAATATATTTATAAATCTTGTCATACCTCCTTCAACTAACACTTCAACAACAGCATCTGCATTTTGTGGTCCAGACTGTGGTCTTGCACGCACATTATTATCATTTTTTATACCAATAACAATTTTATTATTAGCTCCACTTGGCATAACCATTCCATTAACAGGCGAATTTATTCCATCTGTGTAATTCTGAGTTTTAACTCTTCCTATTGTCACAAAAGTTTTTTCTTTCTCAAGGGTCCATCTTTCAGAAAGATAGGCATCCAACTCTTTTTGTGAATTTACTTGTGCTGTTTTACCAAATCTATAAACAAACACAGGTTTGAAACAAGGATCAGGTACCCATATACCATTTGAGTCAACATAACCAACAACACAGGGTTTAGATGGATCGTAGTTTCTTAAATCTATACCATAAGTAACAGTTTCAGTATTTGGAGTTGAAGATTCATTAGGTGCTAGTGTTTCATTTGTCTTAACATAACTAGCCTCTCCTTTACTTAATGCAGCTTTAGTTTTACTACCAATAACTCCATCAGCAACTAATCCTGACTTTGATTGAAACTCTCTGACTGCTCTTTTTGTACCAGGACCATTAATTCCATCAACAGTTGACGTGTATAATCCAAGATTTTTTAAAATAATTTGAGCATCATATATTTCTTGCGAGTACTTGTTTTCTTTATCGGTTATTTTTTTAGAAATGTTTGTTGTTAATTTATTCTTTTTAATTACATTTTTTTTGTCTAATAGTAAATTGCATGTTTGTGGACCAATTTTTCCATCAGCATCGATATCATTTGAATTTTGTAATGAAATTAATGCATTTTTTGATATATTTCCGAAAATTCCATCAATTTTTCCGTCATAGTATCCATATGACTTAAGAACAATCTGCATCATAATATCAGATCGAATTGGATGATTATCAATATAATCATTACAGGAATCAGATAAATTGCTAGAAATTAAAGAAATAGATAATAAAATTCCTGATACAAAATTTAACACCAAATAATTCTACTTATCTACAGATACTAAACCTTCATTAGGCAAAATATGTACCCATTGAGAGCTTGGTGGAACTTCAATGTCGTTACCATCATTATCAGTTAATACAAAAGGTTCAGAGATATCTCCTCTTCTCCAAGAACCTTCTATATATTTACCTTGATTAAAAATATATGCATTACCAACACCTACTGTTAACACACTCGGCAATGTTGTTGCTTTGTCTTTATAAAGTGGCCCCTGAATAACAACAATAGTTTCTGTTTTTAGTATGTCTGAATAATTTCCATCTTGACTTATAAAATTGTGTGCAACAGCATCTTTTTCTTTAGCATATTTATCAATTATAAATCTTGAATACTGATCTCCATCTAATTTCCAAATAACTGTTGTAAATTCTGAATATGTGATAGTAATTTTTTCTGCTCCGTCATTCCAATTGCTTTGATTAAACCCAAAAGGATACATTGGACCAGGTCCAGGTTGTAAAAAATAATAGCCACGATCTTCAATTTCTTCTCTTACAAGTTCAGTATCTGCATACAAATTGTGAGGTGCATTTCTTGATGATATTCGAAACATTACCGGGCTTGATTGTTCTTCCAAAACAGGAACACCAAGATCTCTTATTGATGGTATCAACCCTGCGGTTGCACCAGAAACTACTAATGTCCCACCAAAAGGTCTAACAACAGTTGGATCTGTTGGTCTGGCTGATCTTATAGGGCCAAGATATGTGGAGGTATTGTCATAAAAAAATGCTAAGAATCTTGTCATTCCGCCTTCAACTAATATTTCGTGAACTGCATCAGCTTCCTGCAAGCCCGATTGAGGTCTAGCATTAATATTATTATCAATTTTGAATGCTATAACTCTTCTTGGTCTTTTAAGCCATAATTCAGGTGCAAGTTCTTTTCCTGTAAATGGGGACATTTTTTCAACATCAAAAACATATTGAATTGTAGCTTCTGTAGTAGTCGTAGAATCAGTTGATCCTTCAGTAGTTGAAGTTGACTCAGAAATTGTTGTAGTAGTAGTATCAATCTGTTCTGCAACGGAATTGCTTTCTCCGGTTGATCCACAAGCGACTAGGACTGTTAATAAGAATATAGATAAATACTGTTTCATATTTTTTATATTAGTGTTGAAAAAACTAATTTTATCAAATTAATTTTTGAATTTGTAGCTTGAAAGTAGGTCAAATTTTTAAATATTCTATGTGCCTTTTTATTTGTTACAAACCACGGTGGGTCAATTATTGGAGATAATCTAAATCTTGAATAAACTACTCCTTTTTGAGGAGACTCGAATAATAATGAATTATGTACATAACCCTGCCCACTTTGAATATCATTGTCTTTATTACCTGGATATCCACCCCATGGCAGTGTAGGAATGACGAAACCAAGCGCTGACCACTCATTTATTGCTACTGTTCCATATTTGAGATTTTCAACATACGTATTAAGAATTGTCTGATTTGTTT
>CACNQV010000023.1 GCA_902622665.1 uncultured Candidatus Actinomarina sp. | reverse complement strand
CTATTGGGTTTAATGGGGAAATGGTATCACTTATCATGACACTTAAAAGCTATAATCTTGACGTTAACTCTTTCAACTTCACCTACGACGGAGAATTCTTTATCGGGGAGTATAGATCTACCCTTATTGACTTTGGAAAACCATTAGATCTTGGAAGCAAATCTTCGGCACTAGGATCTCTCATCGAAAACTCAGAATGTCAGGGAGAAATACGCTTTATCAGCAAAGAAGATATAATTGCGAATTGTTCATAAATGTAAATCTAAACTATAGATATAGATAAAATTTGAAAAATACATTGTTTTTAATTATAACCAATGATATTGTTTATTTATTGAATGGAGATTAAAACATGGCAACAAAAAGAACTACAAAAGAAAAAGGAGTCAATTTAAACATGAGACCAAGGAATTACACAGCTGTTATTAAAGTTGTTGGTGTTGGCGGCGGTGGAACAAATGCTGTTAACAGAATGATAAAAATGGGCATTAAAGGTGTAGATTTTGTTGCAGCTAATACTGATGCACAGAGCCTTTTAGGGTCCAAAGCTGATTTAAAACTTGATCTAGGTAGGAAAACAACTCGTGGACTTGGTGCAGGTGCAAATCCTGAAGTCGGAAGACAAGCTGCAATTGATTCACGTGAACTTATTGAAGAAGCTTTAAAAGGGTCTGATATGGTTTTCATAACTGCTGGAGAAGGTGGAGGTACTGGAACTGGTGCATCACCAATTATTGCAGAAATTGCACATGAGCTGGGTGCGCTTACAGTAGGAGTTGTAACTAGACCTTTTGGATTCGAAGGTAGAAGAAGATCTGTTCAAGCAGAAGAAGGAGTCCAAGCATTAAGAGATGTATTAGACACTCTTATTGTGATTCCTAATGACAGACTTTTACAAATTTCAGATAAAGACATTAAAGCAAGCGAGGCTTATCTTAAGTCAGATGAAATATTATCTAACGGTGTTAAGGGGATTTCAGGATTAATCACTCAACCAGGAGTAATTAATGTTGACTTTGCAGATGTAAAAACAATTCTAAAAGATGCAGGAAATGCTGTTTTGGGTATAGGTAGATCAACAGGAGAACAAAGAGCTCCAAATGCTGCTCAGGCTGCAATTTCCTCACCATTACTAGAAGCAACAATGGATGGTGCAGAGGGAGTACTTATAACAATAACTGGTTCAGAAGACTTGAAACTTCAAGAAATAAATGAAGCTGCAAGAGTAATTACAGAAAAAGCCGATGATAATGCTGAAATTATCTTTGGACATACAATTGATGAAACTCTTGGAGATGCTGTAGAGGTAACTGTTGTAGCGGCAGGTTTTGGTCCTAGACCAAACAGAAGAGTTAAAGAGTCAAGTGAATTTGAGAATAATGGAGGTGACGGTCTTCCTGATTTTATTAAAGGATGATCGAATCAAAATTAATTCCTAAGGCTTTATTTTCGGATAAGAGTGTTAAATCTGTAAATAATTTAAAAGTCTTTGCAGGCATTGAGTACATTGCGTCAATGAATCAAACTCATTCCGACGTAGTCACTTTTGTGAAATCATCTGCAGTATATGATTCTGATGGAATTTATACAGAAGAGCCAAAATTAGGATTAGTAGTTCAAACCGCTGACTGTATGCCAATTCTCTTAAGTGATAAAAAAAGAATAGGCGCTATTCATTCTGGGTGGAGAGGTCTAAAGAACAATATATTAGAAAAAGCAATCAAAAAATTTGATGTAAATGAATTATCAATTTCTATTGGCCCACATGCACAGTCATGTTGCTATGAAGTTAAAGAGGATGTCAAAAAATACTTTAATAACTATACCGAACTACGAGATGGGATGTTCTTTTTAAATATGTCAAAAGCCTTGAAAGATTTATCAGAAAAAGAAGGTTTTCAAGTTGAAGTATCGTCAATATGTACAATCTGCAACAGTTCTTACAATTCTTACAGAGAAAATAAAACTTCCGCAAGACAATTTGGTGTTATATGGAAATAAGTAACTTAGAGTTGATTAATTCAAAAGTTGTGTCTTATGGTGCAAAACTTTTACCAGTAGTAAAAAACAGGACAAACGAAGAAATAAAATTTTTGTACGAATTTGGATTTAAAGAATTTGGTGAAAATAGATTAACTGACTTTAATTTGCACAAAACAGTTTATAAAGATGTTGATTATCATTTTATTGCTCCAATACAATCCAGAAAACTTAAAGAAATTGTTAAAAACTTTAAATACATACATACAATTTCACGAGAAAAAGAAATCGATATATCAGAAAAACTAGATATTGACTGTAATTACTTAATTCAAGTAAATATAGACAACGATCCAAAAAAAAGTGGAGTGACTAAAAATCAAGTCTTTAAATTTTATGAATATTGCGTAGAGAAAAAAATTACCGTAGTTGGTTTAATGACAATCCCTGATATAAATTCTGACCCAAAGACTATTTTTTCTGAAATGCACCAAATAAATGAAAAATTAATTATGGATTACAGTTACAAAGGTGAACTTTCAATGGGCATGTCTAATGATTACGAAGTAGCGCTTGATTACGGTGCTACAATAGTTCGTATAGGAACTAAACTATTTACATAATGTTAGAAAAATTTCTTATCTCAATTGGACTAAAGCAGCCTGAGTCTGTTGAGGAAGTTGTATCAACCCAACAAACTACTGTCAGGCCATCTGGAGAAAATAGGTTTATTGATGATGAAAATATTGGAGATATTAGAGTCCATTCACCTAAAGATGAAGTAGAAATTAAAGCATTAAGATCATTCTCTGAAATTCATAATTTAGGAATTGCTATAAAAGACGAATTTATAGTTGCAATGGATATAAGAGATATACCTGACCAACAAGAGAGAAGAAGAATTTTAGATTTTGTAACAGGGATGGCATTTATGAGCAACTCAACTATAAGATCAATAAATCGTGATGGTGTTTTTTTGATACTTCCATCAAATTCTTCATTGAGTACTACAGAAAGAGAAAGACTCCAAGAATTAGGTTTGTATAAAATAAATGTGTAGTATTACATTTTTATTATTTCGATTATTTTACTACTCCCTTTTTGCATGGATAATTCTAAGCTGGATACAGGTACCATATGACCATCCTATTGGGCAAGTAAAAAGTGTATTAGATAGATACTTTGAGAGAATACTTGCTCCAATTAGATCTAGAATTCCGGCATTAAGAATAGGCATGGCCGGGATTGATTTATCACCATTAATACTTATTGTTGGATTTAATTTTGTTCAACCTTATATCTTAAGAGTTGTTTGTTGATCTTTCTATAAAAACATCTAAAAATCTATCATAAACTTTGTTCTCTGAAGATTCTTTCTTGGTAATAAAGTCCAAAGTAAGTGTTTCATTTGTAATATATTTTGAAAAATTAGCTATAGTCTCGTGAACAAACTCGTCTTCAGATGAAATAGTCAAATTTATTCTGTCTGTGACATCAAGTCCTTGACTTTTTCTTTCTTTTTGGATGTGTGAAACTAGCTCGCGTGAGAGCCTTTCCATCAGTAAAGATTCGCTAAGTTCAGTATCAAGCAATAAACTAAAATTCTCAACAATATCTAATTCCTCAATATCTTTCTTTTTCCTTAACTTAATTTCAATATCTTTAACATTTACATTTAAATTGTCGATAACT
>CACNQV010000022.1 GCA_902622665.1 uncultured Candidatus Actinomarina sp. | reverse complement strand
CAAGATTGAAAAAAGATTAGTAAATAAAAATATTCCGCCCCTTGGTGGTGTAGCAACTGCAATTGCTTTTTTTATTGGAGTAAATTTTCTAGGAGAAGTAGATTACAATTTCGCATTAGTCGGAATATTCGCCATACTTCTATCTTTAGTTGGAGCAGTTGATGATTTTTTTAATTTAAAATGGAAGATTAAACTTTTTTTTCAAATTTTGTTTGTAGCAATCCCAATTATTAATTTAGGTATATTTTTAAATATTGAATCATTATTTAACTCTGACTTCAACAACATTATAAATTATCTTGGATCGATATTATGGATTGTCTTATTAATTAATGCTATTAATTTTATAGATAATATGGATGGACTTGCTGTTGTTGTTGCTGGTAGTATTTGTTACCAATCCGTTATTCTCACATATTTACTTAACCAAAATAAACTAACAGATGTATCTGTTGTATTGCTATTTGTAATATTAGGATTTTTTATATTTAATTTCCCTCCTGCAAAACTTTATTTGGGTGATTCTGGTAGTTTGTTTATTGGGTTTTGTTTAGGGTTTCTAAGTATTTTATTTACTTGGAACAGTGGCCAAGACTATGCATTAAGTTATACTTTGAGTCCATTAATATTATTTTTTACTATTCCGCTTTTAGACTTCTTAATTATTTTGGAGGGAAGAATTAAGAGAGGTGTATCACCTACCACTGGTGGTACAGATCATATATCTCATAGACTCCTAGCAAAAGGTTGGTCTGAGAAAAATGTTTTATTGATATTCAAAATTTATAGTATCTTTAATTTTTCCTTAATCCTAGGGTACGTTTTTTTAAGTAATATCTTCTCAATAATTGCTCTTTTAATTTATCTTTTGCAGTTTTTATTTATATTTGGATATTTAAAAAAACTTGATATTTTAAGATAGCTTGTTTTCAAGCTCCAATATTCTTTCTGGAGTTCCAGCATCAATCCACCAATCTAATAGCTGGATGTTTGAACAAATACTTTGTGTAATGTATATATTTATTAAATCTGTTATTTCATACTCACCTCTTTTTGAGGGCTTTAAAAGCTTTATATAATCCATAGCTAAATAGTCAAAAATATATACCCCTACTACTGCTAGATCACTATTTGGCTTTTCAGGCTTTTCTTCAATATGCTTAACTTTGCCATATTCATCTACTAAAGCAACTCCAAACTCACTTGGATTGTCTACCGCTTTGGTAAAAATTATACTTCCTTTGTTTTTTTCAAAGTTAACAAAATCAATATGTTTTATTGGGTTTTCACCAAAAAAATTATCTCCAAGAACTAATAGCAAAATATCGTCTTTTTTAACAAAACTTTCTGCTTTTGAAAAAGCATGAGCAATACCTTCTGGTGACTCCTGAACGGAGTAATGTATATTCAAATTTGGAAATTCTTTACTTGTTGTCTCTCTGATAAAAACATCAAAGTCAGGACTGGTTATTATGATAAAATCTCTTATTCCCCATTGATTTATTTGATGAATCTGACGATTAATCATAGGCATGCCATTCACTTCGAGTAGAACTTTCGTTTTTTGATTTTTTCTAAAACCTTGTAGCCTTGTACCAAGACCTCCAGCAGCAATTACACATTTGATTTTTGTCACAATTATATATTATATGGTTATACTCTTAATTTGATTGTATATGAATAATCAAAAAAGAAATTTGCTTCTATTGATCGGCATCTTTGCTATGGCAGCGTTGGCATACTCTATATTAATTCCAAGTTTCGAAACTACTGAATTTGACCCTGAAGTAATTGAGGACATATCAAAAGGTATAACAACTACCTCAACAACCCCTGAGATAAATAACAATAATGACGAACTGCAGGATATAAGTAATGAAAAAAATGATGAAGAAATAATTGAAATTCCTGATAAAGATAAAGCAGAAGATTTAATTAAATTTACAGTTGCAAACGGTATGCTGGATAACTTTACCACGTACTTAATTATTGGATCAGATAAAAGAACTGCAAACTCCTCAGCATCAAGAGGATATATTGATGGACAAAGAGCAGACGTCATAATTCTTGGAATAATCAATGAAGAAAATTCTGATCAATATCTTCTTTCTATTCCCCGTGATCTACTAATTAAAAACCCCTGTACACAATCAATTGAGAGAATTAATTCTTCATTTTCAAAAAATGATTGTGGAAATAGTGCGGAAAATTTAGCAGCCAGTGTACAAATATTAACTGGTTTAACTGTTGATCATTTTGCAAGTTTTGATTTTGAGGGATTTGAAAAAATAATTGATTCCTTTGGTGGTATTGAAATCTGTGTGGATAAGACTCAACGCGAAGGTTTTTCCTTTGAATTACAAAAGGGCTGTCAGACTGTCACAGGATCGACTGCTCTTAATTGGGTAGTTTCAAGAAACACAGAAGTTCTTGTGGGAGAAAAACTTGTTGATAAAAATGGAAATGATATTTCCGAATGGGAAAAAATGAAGGGTGTAAGTGACTTATCAAGAAACGACAGGCAACAGTACATAATATTACAACTTATGAGTGAAATTAAAGATTTCAGATCTATAGGTTCCCTTAATACTTTTATTAGTACATTAGAAGATGCTTTTGTTATTGACGAAAATTTAAACATAAATAAAGCTGTAAATATACTGTGGAATTTTAGAGAAACTGATTTGTCAGAAATTAAAAAATTATCAATCCCAGTTAATCCATACGAATTAGATGATGGAAGACAAGTTTTAATCATAACCAAAAATTTCACAGATTATGCTGAATCAATGGGGATGAACGAATCCTAGTCTTGTAAAATATTTGCTAAAAAATAAAAAGGTACAATCCAAAAATATATTGCGACATCAGGTGAATAAACAAGATCATTCGTTATATTTTGTGATAAAAACATAAACAATATTGCAAGTTCTAAATGATTTGCTTTGTTAAAGTTTTTGAAAATTAAATAAAATATTAAAATTAAAATTAACAATATTAAAAATAATCCATACTCTACAGCCATGGTTAGAAATCCATTATGAGAAGTTGTAATTTCATCGTATTGGGATAATGAAAAGTTTGTAATGATAGAGTCAAATCTACCATCATTAGAAATAAGCTTTCCTGATCTTAAACTTTGTCCACCAACAAAATTTGAATAACCAGATATAACTTCTTCTATCCAAAAAAAGTACATACGACCATCTATAATTGACCACTTCCACGATTGGTCATTAAACTCTTCATTTAATCTTAATATTGAGCTTTGACTAAAAATAGTCTCATGACCCTTTGGTATAGAATCAAGATTTAGTTGTATTACAACTTCAAAATCTTTTCCGGATAAATTAACTTCATTAGGTAATGCTAACCAATAATCTCTTGGACGATCTAAGCGAATTGAATCTTCTTTATACTCAACATTATTTTCATATTCATTTCTAAACTCAGGGGTAAGAAGGTAATAATCTTTATCTCTATTCTTCTTTGAAAATGTAAACTCTCGCTTATACTCATCAGTCTGTATTACTACCTTATTAATGAAGCCACTTAAATACTGCCCACCTAGTGATTGGCCATCTCCCCAACCACCAACTTCAAAATATGAATCATTCTCGAGAAGGTCTATTGTTACACCATTTGTGTGGCTTGAACCAAGCTGATTCCATTTGACTCCATCATCGGAAAAAAAGAAAGATATGACTGACCTTGGTAAAAAGTTATCTTGATGGTCAAACTTTAACTTTAGATACCCTTTTACAGGAGTTGATGAAGTCGCATCATTTGCAATTGTT
>CACNQV010000021.1 GCA_902622665.1 uncultured Candidatus Actinomarina sp. | reverse complement strand
ACATCCACTTCTTCTAAAATCTCATCAATAAATTGTGTGCCTGATCCTGGAAGGATTGCGATTTTATTAATTTCCTTGAGGTTATTAAAAAATTCATTCGTCCTTATTGAACTTGTATTTAATTTGTGCTCAACAAGTTTTTTGAATTCATCATTTGATAAACCTTTAATTTCCCCTATGCGTCCAGCACCAAAATTACCAAAAGTGTGAGCAAAGGTTTTGGTGTTTTTTAAATTAAATAATTCAACTAAGGTATCAGCATTACCTCCCTCGCAAACATCCTGGGCAGTATGTAAAGTAATTACATTAATTTGGTTATCGATAAATTCTTTAGTTATGATTTCAGGGATCACAATTTCATTTTCATCTTCTTCGAGCACTTTCTTGAAAGAAGGAGGATGATAAGAAATAACAGTGTTTATATCTTTATCATTACAGTATTTCAATAATGATTTATCTAATTCATGACCAACAACAATACCATTTACTTCACTTTGTTCAGAGCCTATTGTTATGCCTACATAATCGTCTTCAAATGCATACTTAAGTGGAACTAAGCTATTAACAATATTAAAAAGTTCAGAAACATTCACTTAAATAATATTAATAATGTTAATTATAAAGATTTAGCTGTTTTTTTATTATGATAATTTGCCCATAAAACCAAAAAGGTTGGAAGTATTGTCAATGAAGCAATTAGGGCAAAACCAATAGAAACCAATATTACTGTTCCCATTTGTTGAAAAGGAACTAAAGAAGATGTTGTTAAGATTCCGAAACCTGCCATGGTAGTAAATGCACTTCCAAACAATGACCCTCCGGTAGTCTTTAAAGTGGTGCGAATTGCTTCAACAGGCTCTGTACCTATAGCAATTGTTTCTCTAAATCTATTTGTAACATGGATAACGAAAGGAACACCTATACCAATCGCTAATCCAGATAAAGTTGAGGTAACTGGGTTTAATGGTATATCTAATAAATACATTCCAAGATAAGTACCTAAAACAATTGCTGCTACTGGTAAAACTGTTATTACACCAAGGAATGGTCTTCTCATATCAATCAAATAATACAAAACAAGAAAAGCCATAGAGGCTAAAATAGCAAAAACTAAAGATTGAAACTGAGATGAATTTATTAATTCATTTACACTTTCAGTAACAATATTATCCGAAGTTACTCCAACAAATACTCCTAGATCTGAAAGTGGTTTAAAAGCCATATATAAGTCGTCTCTAATCTGAGCAGCACCGGAAGTACCTGCAGAAGTAGTTATTCTGACCTGCATTGCTGAAATACTATTTGTTTCATCAACATAAAGACTGGTACTAAATAAATCATAATCTGTCTGTAAAAGATAATTATATAGACCCTCAACATTCCCAGAATCACTAACTCTCAAAGCATCTAATCCTTGTCCGTTCATTATTTGAACTCCGTATCCATTGAGCTGTCCAATTAAAGCCATGTCGGGCATTGGTGGTGGAGATTGTGGACTTGCAGATGGCGGAGCAAGCATTGCTCCAAGTTTTCCAACTACAGATTCAGCTGCTGCATTACCAGCAAAAACTAAAACATTATCAACATCAGAAAGGTTATTTAAAGAATCAATTAAAGCATTGTGAATTTCAGTTGTTGCTACATTGTTTGTTTCAATCAAAACACTAGTTGTCTCTCCAAATCCCCCACCAAATTCATCTTGTAGTGTATTAAAAGTTTTTACAGTTGGATTATCAGAGGGTAAAAAATCAGTAAAATTAAAAACTGTTGATATGTTTGTAAAACCATAGTAACCATAGCCTCCAATTCCTAAAATTAAGACAATTGCAACTAACTTTAACTTTTTAGGAATAATAGATGTTGATGCAGAAATTTTATTAAATAATTTTTCGCCAGATGAAGCAAATGCATCTGTATCGATTTTATTCTTTTTCTCTAATCTTTTATCAAGTAATGTTCTTATTGCTGGAACTAATGTCATTACAAGTATAAATGCATAAAATATTCCAAGTGCAGTAGTTATCCCAAAGTCCTGTAATTGTGTCAATGGAGAAACAATATTTGTAAGAAAGCCAACCATTGTTCCTAATGTAGCAAGAGTTAATGCAATACCCACTGAACTTAAAGTTGTAGATGCAGATTGAGTTACTGAATTCTTCAAACCAAGTTCTTCTCTGTACCTACCTGTAAAATGAATTGCATAATCAACACCTAAACCAAGAATGATAATTGTCGAAATTTGTGATAATTGGTTAGGTGCACCAATTATATCTAAATATCCTGGCCCTAAGACAACTCCTATTCCCTGCATCCATAAAATTGCAAGCAAGATTGCAGCTAAGCTGTTAAAAATATCAGCTAATGTACGTCTTGAAGATTTAAAAAATCCAAAAGTTTTTGTTGGCTTTATGAAAAATATAAATGCGAGAACAAAAAATATTATTGCAAAAGCAGCACCAAAAAGTTGTGCAACTTCTTGTAAGAAGTCATCTTGTTCATCTCCAAATAATAAAGAGAGTGAAAAGCCGGCTAAATCAATATTTTCAAAATCTTCACTAAGTTGGATTAATTCATTGTTTAATGCAACTTCCATTCTAGGTTGTTCAACAAATACTCCCTCAAACCCGAACTCAGCACCAATTAATGCAGAGTTTATTGTAATTATTCCCAAACCAGCAGTTGCTGTTACTTCTTCTTCATTGTATGAACTAGATAGAAGTGCAGATGCAAATTGTTGAAATTCTGGAGGCATTTGAGTTGAAGTACCCTTATATAATTGTTTAAATTGTTCATTGGTCAGACTGCTTACGTCAAGTGCAGGATTAAAAGCCCTTGCAACATCGATAGGTGCGAAAAACCCTTGAACTAATCCCTGATTAGGATCATTTACTAGATATTTATATATTTCACTTTTTTCGATAACTTCTACAGCAGATAAATAAGCCTCATAACCCTCAACAGTTAAAACGTCTTCACCCTCAAAAACTAATTGAAGAACACTTTGAGTACCTGAACCACCAAAATATTCTGATAATTTTCCTTGTGCTTCAATTTCAGGAGTTTCTAATTCTCCACCAAAACCAGTATCAAGTTCTTCTGCTTGAGTAGTCATGTATCCAAAGAAACCTGTGATTCCAAGAATTACAATAATCGTTATTATTGGAAATTTAGTAGCAGCGGATGAAAAAAAATTTGTTAAAAGTTTCATAAAGTTATAGATTAACGTTAAAGATAATTTACATGTATTTATTAATGTTAAATATATGTAAATTTAAAAAAAAATTAAGATTATTAATATGCTTTCAACAATTGCATCAGCAGCTTTAATTAATTTTTTAATATTACCAATTTCTTATCATGAGTCAGAACCTGCGTACACCAAAAACAAAATTGAAAATTATGATGTTATTACAATATCCCAATCGGGAAGCCTTTTCTATAGTGTCACTAATCAGATTATAGAAAGTGCAAAAAATTTAGATAGCAACCTAACATTCATTGGAAGAGCGAATGTTGGCTTAGAATCAGTTCAATCAAAAGATGGAGAAAATAAATTATTATCATTAGAAAATTATTTATACAGCATTTCATTAAAAACAATCGAGTCATCTTCAGTTGATTACTTTTATGATGATGAAATAGCTCAGTTAATTAAAGATAATAAACTTGTTGTATCAACTTTAACTGCAGAAAGATACGACCTTAATGTCAATGACAAAGTGAATTTAATTGGCATAAACTCAGCTCCACTTGAATTAGAAGTGGGAATGATTATTAAAGATTCTGAATTAGGTTGGTTTGAAGGAGTAGTCAAT
>CACNQV010000020.1 GCA_902622665.1 uncultured Candidatus Actinomarina sp. | reverse complement strand
AAGCCACTGATTGACCAGTTATTATTGCAAAAATAATTATTGCAATGAATGATGCGATAATTATTTTTACTATTTGAATATATCCTTTGATAGGTTTATTTTTTAATACATCAATATTTTCAGAAACTTTATTAAACACAGTGAGCATTTCAAGAATGGTAAGGCCGACAAACAAAGTCAGTAATGAATCAAGAAGTCTAGAAATTATTGGATTTGAAAATATTTCAAGATTAAATGTAGGAGATGAGGTCAAAAAAGTAAAAACTATAATTACCAGAACATATGAAAGTCGATTCAGAAATTTTTTTTCCAGAAATAAATCATCAATAAACGTTGATGTTCTTTTAGCTATTTTTTTTAATGTAGGAAAGAGGATGCTTCTCAATACAAAATAAGTAATAATTAAAATCCCAAAAATTATTGCAAGAGACGAGAGTTCAGAGGTTGATAAATTATTCATAGTTAAATTTTACCTTAAAATCCTTTTTGTTGGCTGATCCAAGGTTCAGGTGAATTATTTATGAATTCGTCAACACTTGGACCATTTAAATTTTGTAAACTTCTTTGGCCGACAATATATGAAATTACTAAAAGAATCAAGGTGCTTTGATTAGATGTTGCAAGTTTGATTACAACCAGTATTTCAGGATTGTTAAAGAAGTAAATTTGTAACCCAGCCTTTAGAGACAAATAAATGGTCCAAATAATAGCAACTTTTGTGTAAGCAGGGCGTACTTTTGGGTGAAAATACCACCCTTTAGGCCAATTCCTGAATGCTTTTGAACTGTATATCGTAAATGGCTTTCTTATCAGTATCGAAATTAATCCAAAGATTGCAATTGTTGCGTCTCTTATAATTCCAGGAATGAAAAATCCAGAAGCACTTCCTTGAAGTCTTGCTAGAAGTAGTGCAATAGCAGATCCAACAAATCCGTAAAAAACAAACTTTAAATCTTGTTTTCTTAGTCTTCTGTAAATTAGAAAAACAATTAGTAATCCAGCTGTACTAATGATCGCTGTATTTAAATCAACAAAGTTAGCCAACACAACAAAAAATACTGGAGCAATTACAGCATCAATTACACCTTCATTGTTTGGAAGTAAGTCTTTAACTTCTTCTCTTATTTCAAGAAATTTTGATTTAAATTTATCCAATTTATTGAAATTTATCTTTAAACGTTTTTTCGTCTACGTTTTTATTAACTTGATTTTCTAAATCTGGAAATTCTAATTTAAATTCTTTTTCAAGCTCTTTTTTTAATTCTTCAGCAGATAAATTGTTAAAAATTTCTTCTTGAATTTTTCTATATGCTGTATCTCTATCAACTCCGTTGTTCACAAGATATGAAAGATATTTTTGACTTATAGATTTATTTTTTGCGTCTTCAAGGTTTACATTTATTTGTTCATAATTTATAACTAGGTGTTTTAGTATTGAATTCAACTCGATACTCATAAAAGTAATAAGGTGAAAAGCATCTGGGAGCATGATCCTTTCTACTGAGGAATTAGAAATGTCTCTTTCGTTCCATAAAACCATATTCTCTAAACTAGTACTCACATAAGATCTCATTATTCTTGCTAAACCGGTTATTCTTTCGCTACCAATAGGATTCTTTTTATGTGGCATTGCCGAAGAGCCTTTTTGCCCATCTTTAAATGACTCGAACATTTCAGATATCTCAGAACGCTGATAGCTACGTATGTTTGTAGCAATCCTTTCATAAGTAGATGCGAGTATACCAAGTGAGCTAACAACCTCTGCATACCGGTCTCTACTTACAATCTGATTTGCGAATTGTTCAGACTTTAAATTCAATTTCTCAAGTGTAAGCTTCTCCATTTCTGAAGTAACTATTGAGTGGTTTCCAACTGGGCCACTTAATTTACCAAAAGAAATATTATTTTTAGAATTCTCAAGTCGATTCAACCCTCTAGCAACCTCTAGATACCAGTTGCCAAATATATTTCCTAAAAAAGTTTCTTCTGCGTAAACACCATGAGTTCTTCCAATAATCGAAGTATCTTTTTCTTGCACAGCTTTTTCCTCTAAAGTTGAAAGCAAATCGTTTATTAGGTCCTTAACATAATCAAGTGACTGCATAATTAAAATGCTATTTGCAGTATCTACTATGTCTGAGCTTGTTAATCCATAATGTATCCAATTAGAACCTTCGCCAACTTTTTTCTGCAATATATCAACAAATGAAGCTAAGTCATGGTTTGTAATCTCCTCTTGTTTATACACTTCATCTTTTTGAACAATTGATTGATTTATTTTTTTAGCGATTCCATTTTCAGCTACATCTAACTCTTCTAGTGTCTCAACATATTTTTCTTGAACCAATTTCCATGTATCGAATTTGTTTTGATCATCCCAAATAGAATTAATTTCTGGATTTAAATATCTCTCAATCATTTTAAATTATTATATTTTCTGTTCTCTCAGGCCCAACAGAGATGAACGTAATGGGTACTTCAATAAAGTCTTCAATTGCTTTTATGTAAATTTGTGCATTTTTTGGTAAGTCTCCAAAACTTTTTACAGAGGAAATATCTTCTGTCCAACCATTAAAAGCTTGGTAAACAGGTTCAGCTTTATAATGAATACTTTCTTTGTATGGATAATCTGTAAAAAGCTCATCTTCATATTTGTATCCAATACATAAGTTTATTTCTTCTAGCCCAGAGAGAACATCAAGTTTAGTTATAAATAGCTCAGTTAAAGAATTAACTCTTACTGAATACTTCAAAGAAATTAAATCAAGCCAACCACATCTTCTTCTACGACCCGTGACTACACCAAATTCTGCACCCTTTTCGATTAGGTAGTCACCAATTTCATTTTTTTGCTCTGTTATAAACGGTCCACTTCCAACTCGAGATATGTAGGCTTTTGTCACTCCAACAATACGGTCTATATTTTTTGGACCAACTCCGGATCCAATAGCAGCATTTCCTGCAGATGTATTTGAGCTAGTAACAAATGGATAAGTTCCATGATCTATGTCGAGCAGTGTACCCTGGGCTCCTTCAAATAAAATTGTTTTATTTTCTTTAATAGCATTTTCAATTAAAAGTGAGGTATCTTCTATATAGTTATCGACAATATCTCTATAACCATTAAATTCTTCAATTATTTCCTCAGCCACCAAAGGAGGTCGCTCATATATTTTGGTAAGAGTGAGATTAGTTTCTTCAATATTTGATTTTACTTTTTTTTCAAATACTTCCTGGTCTAACAAATCCTGTACCCTAATACCACGTCTCTGTATTTTGTCAGCATAGCAAGGGCCAATTCCTTTTTTAGTAGTTCCTATTTTATTTTCACCTAAACTTTCTTCAATCAACTCGTCAAGTAATTTGTGATAAGGCATTACAAGATGGGCGTTTGGTGAAATAGCTAATTTTTCTGTATTAATGTTTTTTTCGTTCAACATTTCTAGCTCTTGTTTTAAAAAGCCAAGGTCTAGTACGCATCCCGAACCGATTACAGGAACGCAATCAGGATATAAAACTCCAGAAGGTGTTAATGACAGAGCAATTTTATCTTCTCCAACTACAATCGTGTGACCAGCATTATTTCCGCCTTGAAATCTGACAACAAAATCAGCTGTAGAAGCAAAAAAATCTGTGACTTTACCCTTACCTTCATCTCCCCACTGGGCGCCGAGAACTACGGTAGTGGACAATTTTTTCTCCTTAGATACAACATAAAATAATAATGCAGTTTTCTTCTAAACAGTAGGGGTTTCTTAGCGAATTTCTATTAAATTGCAAACAGTTTGTCTATTTACATAATTTTTCGTTGATACATAAATTTAACTATATTAAATTAATAACATACGGCTTCTAATGAAGCTGTCTACTTTTAATTAAAAGGAGATAAACATTGAATAAAAAAGCAATTGTTTTTCTTTTAGTATTTGCAATGGTAATCGTCGCTTGTGGAGACACAACCGAAGAAGCAGCTGTTGAAGCT
>CACNQV010000019.1 GCA_902622665.1 uncultured Candidatus Actinomarina sp. | reverse complement strand
TTCTATTTTTATTTTATTTGGATATTCTTTTGAAATAATGACACTTTCAATTGTTGGTATCTTAAGCATATTATCGGAAAAAGTATCATTATTAACTAACCAAATGGATTGACCTAAAGCCGGCTTAATTAAATCAGCTTCGTCAAATATCTCATTATTACCAAGTACTTCAACTTTGCTTACTCTAAAATAAGCAGAGTTCAAGGTAAAGCCAGTATTTAAGATTATTAATAAAAAAAGACTAAATATTGAAAATGAACGAAATGATACTCTATCTTGTTCATTAAAATCAATTTCCATTTAGTTAAACTCACCAATAAACTGGATTTCTTCTTCGAGCATAACTCCATATTTATCATTAACCTTTTCTTTTACATGCTGTACCAATTTGTATAAAGACAAGGCTTTTGCTCCCTTCTTTGCGATAAAAAAGTTAGCATGTTTGCTACTAACACTTACATTGTTAATTGAATATCCTTTTAAGCCTGCTTTTTCAATTAACTCCCCAGCAAAATACTCTTTGGTGTTTTTAAACACACTTCCAGCGTTGTATATACCTGGAGGTTGGCTTTTTTTTCTTTTTTTATTGAATACAGACATTTTCTCTGATATTTCTTTAAAATTTCCTTTTTCAAACTTTAAAATTGCTGACATTATAACTTTGTTGTTAAGATTGCTAGATTTTCTATAACTGTAATTTATTGATTTGGAATCTAATTTAACAAGCTGTTTTTGGTCTAAGTCATAACAATTGACCTCTACAACATTTCTTCCAATTTCATATCCATAAGCTCCAGCATTCATTTTTAATGCACCTCCAATAGAGCCTGGGATACCCAGTAAAAACTCTCCCCCTCCTAAACTTTCTTTTTTTAAATATCTCGACAAATCAGGTAAATAAACACTAGAGCCAACTTCTAATGTGTTCTCATTGTCCAGTAAATTTATAAAATTAAAATCTGTTTGTAAAACATATCCTTTGTATTCACTATCAGCAAATGCAATATTTGATCCTTTTCCAAGAACGAATGTGTTGTTACTATTCATTTCTTCAGATATCTTGGAAAAGTTATCTACATTATCTATAGTGATGAAGTTTTTACACAGACCACCAAATCTATATGTAGTTACCGATGAAAGATTTACGCTACTAGTTTTCATTTAAATATTTTAATATCTGAGGACCTAAAAGAGTAATATCTCCGGCTCCAATAGTTAGTACTGTATCTCCTGGAGAAATGTTGTTCTTCAAATAAGGGGGTACCATTCTAGGCGATTTTACATATTTGACCTTTTCACTTTCAAACATAAGACTAGAAACTCCTGGAATTGGCTTTTCTCCTGCTGAATATATGTCTGTAATTAGAGTCAAATCCGAGTATTCAAATGATTTACTCAAATCATTAAAATTATCTCTGGTTCTTGTGTACCTATGTGGTTGAAAAACTACTATTAATTTTCCTTGTGTATGTTCCTTTAAAGCTTTGGTAGTAGCTTTGATTTCAGTTGGATGATGCCCATAATCATCGTAAAAATTTATACCATTAAATTCTCCAATGAACTCAGTTCTTCTTTTTACTCCAGTAAAATGTTCAATGGCATTCAAGCTTTGTTCTATTGATAATCCGTTCAAATTTGCTAAAGCAATTGCTCCAATGATATTTGAAATAAAGTGATCTCCTATTAACTTTGTTTTAATTTTAAATTTATTTCCCTCAAACAGAAAGTCTGAATAAGTATTTAATTTGTAATTGGAATCTTTAGAAGATGAGTAAGAAATATCTTCTGATCTTATTAATTTCGATAATTGATCATCATCAATATTAATTACACATTTACCTTTTACGTTTGAAATAACATGCTTAAAAGCTTTTACTAAATTTTCAAAAGATCCAAAATAATCAATATGATCATGATCTATATTTGTAACGAGTAAGTTTTTAATTTGAATATCTTTAAAAGTATTGAATGCTTCATCAGTTTCTAGTATTAAGGGAAGATTTTTATCACCATAATGGCCACCTATCCCATTAAATGAGGTAACACCACCATAAATATACGATATATCGATGTCATTAAATTTAAATATATGCGCAAGTAAGGCCGTTGTAGATGTTTTTCCATGTGTTCCCGTTATTCCTATTACATCAACTGATGCAGATAATAATTTTAAAAAATCTGGCCTTGTTAAAACATTGGGTTGTTTTACAAAATCACTTAAGAAAGTAGATTCAATATTTATTGCTGATGAAACAATATATAATGTTTCACTGCTGTAAGTAGCTTGAGAGATGTCAAAATCTACTTTTATACCATCGTTATTTAAAAGATTAGTTATATAAGAACTTCTTTGATCATATCCTGATACTTCTAAACCCTTTTGAAATAAATATTTTGCAATAGAGCTCATGCCAGAACCACCAATACCAACTATGTAACATGATTTAAAAGTATTAATTGATATACTCATAAATCTCCTCAGCTATAGATTGATTTCCAATCACTATTTCTGGTATATCTAAATTATTAGATTTAATTTTTACTGAAATTTCTGAAACTTTGCTTAATAACTCATCAAATGAATTCACTTTAAGTCCAAACTTCTTATTTTCTAAATATCTTGCATTCAAATCTTGGTGAGACGATGTGGTGCCGTGCTTGTATGGTACTACTATTTGTGGAATGCCTAAATAAGCAGCCTCAAGAGAACCTCCTCCTGCACGACCTACTAATATATCTATATTTTTGTAAAAATCATCCATGTCATTTAAAAATTCATAACTTTTATAATTTTGAAGTTCTAAATTATTAGTATTTTTAGCTTTTCCTGTAATATGTAAAACATTAAACTCCGATGAGGCTTCGCAATTAAGAAACTGTTCAACATAGTTATTTATTTCTTCAGACCCTTGACTTCCTCCAACAAAACCAATCGTTTGCACTCCTAATGGTTTAATATATTCCCTTTCTAGTGTTGTGTTTACTACTGGTCCAGTATGTTTCAATTTACTTTTATTTATATTTTGAGTGTCTTCAAATGATGTAAATATTGTTTTTGCAAATATTGCACTCATCTTATTTCCTAAGCCTGCGTAAATATTTTGTTCTTGAATAAAAAATTTAGCTTTCAAAATTTTTGAAACAATTGCAGCTACTGGAGCAATGTATGCCCCTGTTGTAAGTACTACTGATACATTCTGATCTTTAAGAATTTCGGTTACTTCTCTAATAGATTTTAAAATTGTAAAAATATTAAATATATATCCCACTAATCCTTTCTTTGAAACAAATATTTCTTGAGTGTGAATGGTTACATCTAAATTATCTAGGTATTGTCTTCCCCGATTGTCACAAATAACAAATATATCTTTATTATTAGTTCCTAATTCTTTTAATTCTTTAATAAGGTTTCGTACTGGTAATACATGTCCTCCAGTCCCAACACAAAAAAAACATACTTTTTTATTCATAATCTCTTGAATACATAATACCTAAAGCTATAAAAATCGAAATCATAGCGCTTGATCCATAAGAAACAAATGGAAGAACAATTCCCGTAATTGGTACAATACCAACTGCACCTCCTAGATTTATAACCGTTTGGAAAAATATCCAACTACCAAAACCAACAGAAATTAGTTTTTTAATTTCATTTTTTTCTCTAATTGCTATAAGAAAAGTCGTTGATATTAATATAAAGAAAGCTAGGACCAATAAAAATAAACCAAAAAATCCATACTCTTCGCCAATTATTGATGATATGAAATCAGAGTATGAGTTTGGCAACGATCCCCATCTAGCTCTAGATGTACCAGGGCCAAGACCAAAAAGACCCCCAGAACTAATAGCAATTCTGCTTTGATTAAGTTGGAAGCAGTCCCCCAACAAATCTATACCCAAATCACACTTTCTAGAAAGCCAGGTTTCTATCCTACTTAAACGGTATTCACTCGAAGTTGCTACAAAATATAGTGGCAATATAGATGCAAAGATAGTAAGTGAAGGGTAAATAATTTTAATTTTTGAAAAAAATATTTGCGAAAACAAAATAAAACAGATTGAAGCAAAAGTACCATAATCTGGTTCCAGTAAGACTAAGCAAGCACAAAGTAGTGGTAGAAAGATAGATCTTACAAACTTTTTGAGATCAGTATCTTCTGTTATGTCATTTGATATTTGTTTAGCAACCCACAATATAATTAAAGGTTTTGCGAGCTCACTTGGTTGAAAATTAACAATCCCAAGATCAATCCAACGTCTGCTACCTCCTACTACTATTCCATAAGTTAAAACTAAAAATAGTGTGGTAGTAATAAATACCATTGAAATAGAAGAGAATTTTTCAATGAAGTTAATATTTAAATTTTTTAAAATATTAAAAATTATTGCACCAAGTATTATCGCCGTTAAATGACGCTTTATGAAATAAAAATTATCACCATAAAGATTCAAACCTTCAACTGATGAAGCAGACACATTCAGTAATATTCCGAAGGAAATTAAAAACAGCACAGAAAATATATTTAGTCTCTTAATGAAATTTAATGAATCGACTTTCATCTAATTTCACCTACAATCATTTCCTTAAAATATTCTCCTCTTTCCTTATAATTCTTAAAATTACTGAAACTTGATCCACCACATGAAAAAAGAACAGTATCAAAATTTTTATAATTATTTTTTATATATTTTTTTAAATCTTCAAAATTTTCATATTCAACAACTAAGAAATTATTACTACTGA
>CACNQV010000018.1 GCA_902622665.1 uncultured Candidatus Actinomarina sp. | reverse complement strand
CAGATAAGCTCTATTCGTGGCTAATTACACATGAAAAATTTGGCAAGTATGTACTCGATTTTAAAAAAGGGAAAGGCATAACTTTCAAAACTAAATTATATGCCCAAACAATGATGCTCTTGACTATGTCGTTATCATTAATACCTATTTCACCAGCTTTTATCGATAATGTAGTTGTGCGAATTATATTAGCTATCTCTGCTGTATTTAGTTTTTGGTTAGTTGGATTCAAAATACCTACTAATAAATCCTTAAAAAATGAATCTATTAAAAAATAAAAAACTTTTAATAACTGTAGTTTTTTTTGTAGTTTTATATTTCTTATTATCATTTATTGTTGCGTTTACTGCTTTTAGCATCGGAGATGAAACTTATGAATTTTCACCAAGTGATTTAAAAATTCCTTATGAAGCGATACAAATAAAATCATATAATTCCTTTATTTCTACCTGGTGGATACCTTCTGACTCAGATGTAACAATTATTATGCTTCACGGTTTAAGAAGTCAAAAAGCTGATCCAGAGATGCTTGAAAAAATTAAACTTTTTAACGATCAAGGTTTTTCTATAATTGCAATTGATTTCAGGAATCATGGGTTTTCAGGTAAGGGAAACTTTACTTTTGGTATCGAAGAAGTTGATGATGTTTATACAACTATTAACTATTTTTATGAAAATGAAGGATTGAAAAGTTTTGGTATTTGGGGCTTTAGCTATGGTGCAACAACTGCTTTATTTTCTGGATTTCAGTTTTATGAGAATACTTCGAATGTTGAACTGATTGGAATTTTTGCTGAAAGTCCTTATTTAGATTTATTAGAAGTTTTTACTGATCAAGTTTCCTACAGAACCCCATTAAACAAAACTATGGCAAATCTGTTAAAACCTGGAACAATTTTCTTAACTAATTTAATTTATGATTTCGACTTTAACTCAATTAATAAAACTTTTGAGTCGAATAAAGAAATAGCTTTTCCAACAGTAGTATTGTCATGTTCAAATGATGAAATAGTTCCTAAATTACAATCACAAAGGATTGTTCAAATACTTGGTTCAAATGCAGTTTACGAAGAATTTGCTGAGTGCAGCAATCACGGCAATACTTTTGAGAGTAATTCATTAAGATACATCCAAATTTTAAAAAATTTATTTAACTAGATTTTTTGGTAGTTATGACAGTCATTAAAAGCTTTTTTTAAATTCGATTCAACAAATTCTATTCATCAATAATTACTACAGGTTCGATTGGAGCCAATGCTAATTGTTGATATAAATTTTCCTGATAATTTAAACTTTTCCAGTTTTCTTCATATATATTTCCCATGTCACAAAAGTAAAAAAGAGAACTCAGGTAATTTTCTACATTCATTTGAGATCCACCCAAGTATCTAAATTTGTAATATTCGTACTCAACAAAGAATGACATAGGAATACCATCATTTTCATAGTATTCTCTTTCTTCTTTAAGAAGTTCACATTGAGAGTCAAGATCTCTAGCACTTTCCTCAAAACTACTAATTTCATCAAATAGAAGCTGAGCATTAAGTGATAATTCTTCTTCGTATGGGTTAGTACTACAAAAAATAAGTAACAAAAATACTAAAGAAACAAGTTTTAATTTCACAAATTAATTATATGACCAAACAAGATAAATAAAATGCCAATAATATTGTTATTTTGCAATTGATGAATAGTTTTTAGCCTCAGAAAGTAGTAAAAAATCAGAGAGTCTTAAAATTGGATGTTTAGAATTTAGATAAGTTCATCTTTAGGCTCAACTAAATATATAATTATCTTGATGGACCTTTCAAAAACAAATATTGAATTAGTAGAGAGAGTTTATAAGACTCTTGAGTCAAACATTGCATTATTTAAGGCTAGAAAAGGAAATTCACTAACTTTAGCGGAAAAAATCTTATATGGACACGCTAGAAATGTCTCTGAAATATCATTAAACAGAGGTGAAGATTTTGGTGATTTTTTACCAGACAGAGTTGCCATGCAGGATGCAACTGCTCAAATGGCATTATTACAGTTTATGCAAGCTGAACTTCCTGAAACAGCTGTTCCTACAACAGTTCATTGCGATCATTTAATACAAGCTTATGAAGGTGCAAATAGTGATTTAAATGTAGCAAACAAGACCCATAAAGAGGTTTTTGACTTTCTGAGATCAGCATCAGAAAAATATAATATTGGCTTTTGGGGCCCTGGTGCTGGAATAATTCATCAAGTTGTATTAGAGCAATATGCATTTCCTGGCGGAATGATGATAGGTACTGATAGTCATACTCCAAATGCAGGCGGACTTGGTATGGTCGCAATAGGTGTAGGTGGAGCTGATGCAGTTGACGTAATGGCAGGAATGCCATTTAATACAAAAATACCAAAATTAATTGGTGTAAAGCTTACCGGAAAACTAAATGGGTGGACAGCTCCAAAAGATATTATCTTAAAAGTTGCAGAAATTCTAACTGTTAAAGGAGGAACAAATGCTATTGTTGAATATTTTGGAGAGGGTACAAAGTCAATTTCAACAACTGGAAAAGCAACAATTACAAATATGGGAGCCGAAATTGGAGCAACGTGCTCTATATTCCCTTTTGATAAAAAAGGTGAAGAATATTTAGATGCAACAGGAAGATCTGATATTGCACTATTAGCAAATAAAAATATGCATTTGCTTACTGCAGATGATGATGTTGTGAGTAATCCAGGTAATTTTTTTGATCAAGTAGTTGAAATTAATTTAGACACATTAGAGCCACACATAGTTGGTCCACATACTCCAGACCTAGCTCGTCCGGTTTCTCGATTAAAAGAAGATGCTATCGATAATAGTTACCCACTTCAAATTTCAAGCGCATTGATAGGTTCATGTACAAATTCTTCCTATGAAGACATAGGAAGAGCAGCTTACATCGCAAGGGAAGCAGCAAAAAAAGGGTTAAAGTCTAAAGTACCATTAATGGTTACCCCTGGCTCTGAAATTACAAGAGCCACAATTGAAAGAGATGGGTATCTAAGTGATCTAGAGGCAATAGGTGCTACAGTGTTAGCAAATGCCTGCGGTCCATGCATTGGACAATGGAAAAGAGATGATATAGAACCTGGAGAAAGTAATTCTATTGTTTCATCATATAATCGAAATTTTCCAGCAAGAAATGATGGAAATAAAGAAACTCTTTCTTTTATCGGATCTCCTGAAACTGTAATAGGGTTAGCTTTAGGGGGCACCTTAGAGTTCGATTTTTTAAATGATACGTTAATTAATGATGAAGGTGATGAAGTAAGATTGTCACCACCATCTGCGGAAGAGCTACCTCCTGAGGGGTTTGCTAGTACTTTAGAGGGATTTATACAACCAAAAGAAGATAGCAGTGTTGAAGTTGTGATAGATCCAAACTCGGAGAGATTACAAGTCTTAACTCCTTTTGATCCATTTGATGAAAATAACTATATAAATATGACAGTTCTAATGAAAGCAGTAGGAAAGTGTACGACTGATCATATATCACCTGCCGGTAAATGGTTAAGGTTTAGAGGACACTTAGAAAATATATCACAAAACTTATTTATAGGTGTTAATAATGCATTTTCAGAAGAGTCTGGAACTGGTGTTAACACAATTAACAATAAAGTTATGACATTGCCTGATCTTGCAAAAACATACCACGAAAATAATATAAATTGGATTGCTATCGGCGATGAGAACTATGGTGAGGGATCTTCAAGGGAACATGCTGCTATGGAGCCAAGATTTAGAGGTTGTAGAGTAGTTTTGGTCAAAAGCTTTGCAAGAATTCATGAAGCTAATTTGAAAAAGCAGGGAATACTCCCATTAACTTTTGCTGACAGAACGGATTATGAAAAAATAGAACAAAATGATAAATTAACCATAAAAAATTTAGAAAATTTAAAACCAGGAAGTAAAGTTACAGTTTCTATACAAAAAGAAGATGGTTCAGCAGTAGATATAGATACCAACCATTCTTTATCTGAAGAGCAAATAAGTTGGTTTGAAAGTGGATCGGCTTTAAATTATATTAAATCAAATTAATGAAAAACTTTTCTGAAAAGATTCAATCTCTGAGGAATGAATATAGCGATTCAGACCTTACATTAGAGGATTTAAATCATGACCCAATAATCCAATTTACAAAATGGCTAGATGAAGCTATTAAAACGCAAATTTACGAACCTAATGCAATGGTTATTGCTACTGTAGATGAAAATGCACCAAGATCGAGATATGTATTATTTAAAAATATTATAAATGATAATTTAATCTTCCATACACACTACGAAAGTCCAAAAGCAATGGAGATATTTGCTAACCCTAATGTTTCGGGAATTTTTTATTGGGCTGAAATACACAGGCAAGTCAGATTTCAAGGTAAAGCAAAAAAAGCTGACTTAAAAGTATCTGATGAATATTTTAAGACTAGACCAAGAGGTGGACAACTAAGTGCATTGGCCTCAGCGCAAAGCAGTATTATCTCCTCTAGAGAAGATGTTACGAATAAAATTGATGAACTTGAAAAAGAATATGAAGGAAAAGAAATACCAAGACCTGACTTTTGGGGTGGTTTCTCTATTGAAGTAAATTATTGGGAGTTTTGGCAAGGGAGAAGAAACAGGACACATGATAGGTTTTGTTATAAGCAAGAAGATAATTCTTGGAATATCGAAAGGATGTCCCCTTAATGAGGCCAATAAAAGTAACCAAAAACTTTATTAATTCAGCTGAAAACTCAGTTTTATATGAATCAGGCAACACAAAAGTATTAGTTACAGTATCTGTCTCAACTAGACTTCCAGACTGGTTACTTAATTCTGACAAGGGTTGGGTAAGTGCAGAATACAATATGTTACCTGGATCATCTGGGAATAGAATATCAAGAAAATCTTTTGAATCTGGTAGGTCTAAAGAAATTTCAAGATTAATTGGAAGATCTTTAAGAGCTGTTTGTAATTTAGGAATTATAAATGGATATTCCTTTACAGTAGATTGTGATGTG
>CACNQV010000017.1 GCA_902622665.1 uncultured Candidatus Actinomarina sp. | reverse complement strand
GGCTTAAAAAACCTCCAGCTGATATTCCCAACATAACAAATCCCATATGACTTACTGATGAGTATGCAATTAATTTCTTTATATCAATTTGTGCAATAGCAACTATAGCTCCATAAATTATTCCAATAACAGATAGAACTGCAATCAAATTTTTATATGCAAGAAAACCCTCGGTAAAAAAAGGTATCGAAACTCTTAGTATTCCGTATGCACCAACTTTTAGAAGAACTCCAGCTAACATTATACTTCCAGCAGTTGGTGCTTCTACGTGAGCATCAGGCAACCATGTATGTAGTGGAAATATTGGAACTTTAATCAAAAAACCGAAAGTAAATAATAAGAATAAAGTTCTTGATTGAGATTCAAGCAAAATTAAGGAAGCCAGTGTTTCAAAATCTACTGCGAGCTTACCATTAACCCTGTAACTTAACACTGCTGTATAAACTGTTCCAATAAATATGAAGACTGAACCAAAAACAGTATAAAGAATAAATTTTATTGTTGCATATCTTCTGTTTTCTCCACCCCATATACCCATTAGAAAATACATTGGGATAAGCAAGGCTTCAAAAAATATAAATAAAGATATTAAGTCACCGCTTATAAATACCCCATTTATAGCAAATTGTAATGATAAGAGTGCTCCAACAAAGCCTTTACTTTCAGCATGATCTTTACCAATAGACAAAAGAGATACAAATACTAACAATGAAGTTAATACAAGTAAAAGTGTGGACATTCCTGATAATCCAAAATGCAAACTTAGTCCATAAGACTGAATCCAATCAAAATTAGATAAAATTGTAAATTCTGTTTTTGCATATTTACCGAATAATAAATATACAGTTTGGGTAAATGTAATTAATGAAAAAGCAATTGCGATTGGTCTAAATAATTCTTTTCTTGAATTTGAAATAGCAAACACAAATAATGCACCACTAAGAGGAATTATCAAAAGAGAAAACATTATCGCAATCACGATTGCACCATTGGAGTAGCAATGAACAGTACAATTAGAAGTAACAAAAATAAACCAAAATAAACAACATAATTTCTTACCATTCCAGTTTGAGTTGTAGAGGTGATTTTTGACGTTTTATTAAATGCTGTAGACACAAAATTGACTGAACCGTCTATTAACATTCCATCGACTACAACAGCTACTTTACGAGTTAAGTTTTTCATGCCAGACACAAAAAATAAATTTCCGAATTTATTTAGGTACAAAACATTAAAAGAGAGATCTTTGATTAAATTAATAGGGTACTCAAGTTTAAATTTTTGTAAATCAATACGCTTGTGTAGTTCAATACCAAAAAATAGAAATGCAATAATTAAACCTGTGAATCCTGCCCCTATAGACAAAACTGCTAAAACTACCAGGGTAATTCCCTCAGGTAAATGTGTTACTTCAACATTCTCAAGATTGACGTGAAGAACTTTTTCTAATCCATGAAAAAATGGTGTGTTTATAAATCCTATAAATATAGAAAATATTCCAAGAAGCAAGAGAGGCCTTGTCATTGCTTTTGGAGCTTCATTAATATCTGAATGTTCAAAACCATTATCTTTTTCGAAAATTAATAACCAATGTCTACCCATATAAAATGCTGTTAGAAAAGCTGCACCTAAAGTAAGAGCCCAAAAGATATAATAAATACCTCCATTTGCGAAGACAGAAGCTAATATTTCATCTTTTGACCAAAATCCTGCAAGTGGGGGGATTCCAGAAATTGCAAGTGTTCCAACACCCATCATTGAAGCTGTAATTGGCATTTGTTTTCTTAACCCTCCCATTTTCCTAATATCTTGTTCATGATGCATAGAATGTATGACTGCTCCTGCTCCAAGAAATAGCAATGCTTTGAAAAATGCATGAGTAACTAAGTGAAAAATCGCAGCTACATATGCCCCAGCGCCTATTGCGATAAACATAAAACCAAGTTGTGAAATGGTAGAGTATGCTAAAACTTTTTTAATATCATATTGATTTATGGCAGAAAATGCTGCGAGTAAAGCCGTTATCAAGCCAAAAACTGTTATTAAAAGACTTGCTAAATTTGAGTGTTGTAAAAGTGGAGAGATTCGAACAAGCATAAATACCCCAGCCGTAACCATTGTTGCTGCGTGGATAAGTGCACTTGCAGGAGTTGGACCCTCCATTGCATCTGGAAGCCAACTAAATAATGGAAATTGAGCAGATTTACCAAATGCTCCAAGAAGTAAAAAAAGAGAAATTAATGTGATAGTGTTTTCAGATACTTCATTTGAATTATTTAAAATTTTGTAAAAATCAAAGGTGTTGAAATTATCCAATATGATCATTAATCCAATTAAGAATCCAAAATCACCAACTCTATTTATTACAAACGCTTTATTTCCAGCTTTTGCAGCTGCTGGTTTTTTGGACCAAAATGAAATTAATAAATAGGAACTCAAGCCCACAAGCTCCCACCCAAAAAACATCACTAAAAAGTTTGAAGACATTACTAACAGCAACATCGAAAATACGAAAAAATTGAAATATATAAAATAATTGCTGTAATTTTCATCTTTTTCCATATACGAAGTTGAGAAAAGCTGAATAACAAAAGAAAGGCCTGTAACTAATATCAGCATAATCCCAGACAATCCATCAAGAGTAAATCCAATACTTATATCAGGATTAGAAATCCATTGGAACAGCTCTATATTTACTCCATTAAATTTATTCAAAGCAAGTACAACAAAAGAATACGCTGCGATAGCAAATGAAAGAAGTGCAGCGTTTAGAGTAAAAAAGTTTGTCATTAGTTCATTAAATAATTTCTTATTTAGAAATAAAAAAATAGCCGTTAGAAATGGTAGGAAAATTGAAAGTAGAAAAATGAAATCCAAACTAACCTCTTGCCACATTTAATACATCAACTGACGCAGATGACTGTTTTCTAAAAATAGAAACAATAATTGCAAGACCAACCACTACTTCTGCTGCTGCTACAACTAAAACAAAAAAAACAAAAACCTGACCTTCAATTTGGCCAAAATGTTTGGATGCTGAAATGAATGTTAAATTTACAGCATTTAACATCAACTCAATACACATAAACATTATCAAAGCATTTTTTCTAATCATCATTCCAAGAAATCCAATAGTGAATAAAATTGCGGCTAGTGAAAGATACCAATCAGTAGTTACTTCAAGCATTGCTATTTCTTTTCTTCGTGTCATATGCAAGTGCAATTGCTGCAGCAGTAGCAACAATTAACAATATTGAAATTATTTCAAATGGAAATATCCATGCTGTAAATAATGTACCTGCAATCAGTTGTGGTGTTCCTTCAACATCATATTCAACCGGTGGGAACCAGAGATCCCATTTAAAATCTGAGCTCACAGCTACGTAAACTAATAAGGAAATAAGTATTAAAAATACTCCACTTACTAAAAATGTTTGGCCTTTAATTGAGTCAGTAGTTTGTTCTTTTTTATCAACACCTATCATCATTATCACAAACAGAAAAAGAGTCATTACGGCGCCTGCATAAACTAACATTTGAACCATGGCTACAAAAGTAGCATTTAGGGTTATATAAATTATTGCCAAAGAAACTAAAGTCATTACTAAACCCATAGCATTATGTACTGGATTTTTAGCAAAAATTACAATGAGTGCTCCTAATATTATTAAACTTGCTGGTGCAAAAAAGAGGAACGCCTCAAACAATTTACTCTTCCTCCAATGATTGTCCTTCTTCTGGGGGCTTCTTTCCTACTCCAAGTGAACCTGACCAGTTAACTACATTTTGAAAATTTGGATTACCATTTGGAGAAGTTGCTCTCATCCATCCATCCGATGTATTAAGGTCATCTATATTTGTTAATTTAGTTTTGACTTCATGGGTGTTTGGAGTTCCATCTTCATTGACAACGAGTACATCTTTATCAAAAATTGCTTCTGATCTGTTTGTAACACTCATCTCAAATAAGGATGTCATAGTAATTGCTTCAGTTGGACATGCTTCAACGCATAAAGCGCAATATATACACCTAAGCATATTAATTTCATAAATAAATCCATATCTCTCACCCGGGCTAACAGGATTCTCTTCAGGATTGTCCTCACCCCTTACATAAATACATTGTGCGGGACAAACACCTGCGCACAATTCACAACCAATGCATTTTTCCATTCCATCTTCATATTTGTTTAAAACATGACGACCATGAAATCTCTGAGGCTTTTCTCTGAATTCTTTTGGATATTTGTCAGTAACTGACTTTCGAAATAGCTCTTTAAAGGTAACCTTTAATCCTTTTACTAACCCAAACGTATCACTCATAAATTAACTCCATGGCAACCCAAACTCTCTAAAACCTAAAACTATTGCTGATAATATGAGCCAAACTAATGATGCAGGAATAAGTCTTTTCCAACCAAGCTCCATTAATTGGTCGTATCTTAGTCTTGGTAATGTTGCTCTAAACCAAATGAATAGAAACAACAATGCAAAAATTTTTATTCCTAGCCAAAAAATTGGCATTATTGCCGATAATAAAGGGGGCAAGAAATTTTCGAAGGTAGGGCCAAGCCATCCTCCTAAAAAGAAAGTGGCAGTTATTGCACACATATTAAACATATTTATATATTCAGCTAGGAAGAACATTGCAAACCTAAATCCTGAATACTCTGTATGAAAACCACCAACTAATTCTTGTTCAGCTTCAACAAGATCAAAAGGAGCTCTATTTACTTCTGCTACAGCAGCTATAAAAAAGATTCCAAAAGCAACAAATTGAGGAAAAACATTCCATTTAGGTATGAAAGAAACTACAGAATCTAAAAACGGAATAGGGCTCGATAAATTACCAGATTGACTATCAACAATATCGACAAGAGAAAGTGAGCCAGAGTAAAGTATTACTGGCACAAGGGATAAGCCCATAGCTGCTTCATATGAGATCATTTGTGCAGATGCCCTAACACCTCCAAGAAGTGGGTACTTAGAACCAGATGACCAACCAGCGAGAACGACACTATACACCGCAATAGAAGACAATGCTAAAAAATACAAAACACCTACATTTAAATCTGCACCCACAAGATCAACTACATAATTTTTTCCAGCAACTTCAATATTTAAATCTGGACCTAGGGGAATAATCATAAATATTAAAAAAGAGGGGACTAATGCAATAATAGGTGCCAACAAGTACATTGCCCTATCAGCTTTTAGAGGCATAATTTGTTCTTTAAGTAATAACTTAATCGCGTCTGCTAAAGTTTGTAATATTCCAAATGGCCCAGCTCTATCAGGACCTACTCTTGATTGCATTCCAGCAACTATTTTTCTTTCAAGCCAAATTAGTAGAATTGTGTTAGTTAGTAAGACCGATAATGCAATGCCTGACTTTATTAATGCAATTATCAGTTCAGTTGACATTTAAGGCTTCTTTAACGCGACTTGGTGTAATCATAATTTTTTTTGAGAAATCAAATTTATTAAGTTCTCTTCTATTTGTCGGGATATATATTGTTCCCTTTGGAAGGATGTTGTTAACTGTATAAGATACATTAATTTCTAAATTGTCTTGTTCTAAAAGACAATTTCCAGAAGTCAATTTAAATTTATCTACAGTTTCTTGATTCATCTCAATAAATTTCTTTGCTCCCAAGAGAGAGATGCTTTCAGAATTTCTTTCTGTTACGGAATCACCATAAAGCTTCTCGCCAATAAAAAAATTAACTTTCTCAGAATCACTACTTGATGTAGCTATTTTGGGTGTTGTTCTGTTAATTATTCCATCTAGATTTGAGGGTTTATCTAAGTTATCAAAATATGGTTTTAATTCTATATCTAAATCTTCAAAAGCTTTTGTATTTAACTCTTCTAAACTGTAGGAATTATTTGACAATCCACTGAAATTCATAAGGCTTGTTATAAACTCCCAATCACTGACAGTTTGTCCAGGTGATGGTACAAGTTTATCAATTCGAGATGTCCTAAACTCAATATTTGTGAATGTTCCATTTTTTTCTCCAAGTGTAGAACTTATTGGAACAATGACATCTGCTAACTCCGATGTTTCATGTTTAAAATTATCCAATGAAACTACTGTTTTAATTTCATCAAAAACTTTCTTTACCTGTTTTGAATATATTGACCTACCAATAGGATCTGCTGCAACAACAAACAATAAATCTGTATTCTCACTGTTAATTTCATTGACAAAATCTTTTGTACCTTTTAAATTATCTAAAATTTGAAATGCTCCATAAGTATTTCCTTTTGTAAAAGCATTTAGAATTTTCAAATTTGAATTAGAGTTTAAGAAATCAAATAATTTATTAATACTACTATCTGATTGTTGTGGAGTAGATTTGCCGATAATAGCTGTGACATTTTTTTCTATTATAAGGGATTTGAAATCTTCTAATTTTGTTAAATCTTTTATTATTTCAAAATTTTCTGAAACTACTTCATCACTATAAAAAATTTCTGCAACATCATCCAAAGTTCTGTTTGTATGTCCGAACACAATAAGCTTTACACCATTTTTGACAGCTTGCCTAACTCTTAGATAAAGAACTGGTAATCTTTCTTTTAAATCTTCAGCCCAAATAACTATTGCATCAGAATTGTTTAGATCATCTATTTTGCCTAGTTCAACATCTTCATTGAAAAACCCTTGAAACAAGACATCGTCATTTAAATAAAATTTATTATCATTATTAGAAATTGAATTTGCAAACTCTCTGAATGCTACAAAGTCTTCGTTTGTTAGGTTTGACCCAAGGTAAAAATTTACTTTAGTATTCTCGTTTTTAATAAGTTCAGAAATTTCACTATAAACTTCCTGCATCTCAACTTCCTCAAAGTTGTTATTTAATTTTTTTAGTGGAGTTTTTATTCTTGTTTCCGAATTCAAATACTCAAAGTTATAACGACCTTTGTCGCATAACCAACCTTGGTTTACTGAGTCATTATCTACTCCAAGAATTCTAAGCATTTTATTTTGCGATGAATTTAATTCTGTAGAACAACCCATTGGACACCCATTACAGGTTGATCTTGTAGATTTTAAATCCCATGGTCTAGCTTTGAATCTATATGAGGTTGATGTTAGAGCTCCAACAGGACATATTTGTACCGTATTACCTGAAAAATATGATTTAAATGGCTCATTTGGAAATGTGTTTACCTCTGTCTTATTACCTCTTTGAATAAATTCAATTAATGGATCACCAGATATTTCATCTGAGAATCTTGTGCATCTTGCACACAAAATACATCTTTCTCTGTCCAACAAGATAATTTCAGAAATACTTATAGGTTTTTCAAAATGTCTTTTTTCTTCAACAAACCGACTTTCTCCTGGACCATAAGCCATGGTTTGATCTTGTAGTGGGCATTCGCCTGCTTTATCGCATATTGGACAATCAAGAGGGTGGTTAATTAATAAAAATTCTAGGACTCCTTCTTGAGCTTTCTTAACTACATCAGATTCAGTATCCACAATCATTTCATCAGAAATTTGTGTAGTACACGAAGGTACTAACATTTTTCCTCTTGGGGTTTCAATTTCAACTAGACACATTCTGCACATACCAACTGGATCTAAACGTTTATGCCAACAAAACCTGGGTATATGAATTCCAGAATCTTCACACGCCTCAATTAAAAGTTTTTTAGAATCTGACTGGATATCAATGCCGTTTACATTAAGATTGACTACCTCACTCATAACAATACTTTCGTTGGAATCAAGCGTTCAACTTCTTCTCTAAAATCATTCATCAAAGAAGTGATGGGTGAAACAGCTGATGGACCAAGCGGGCATATAGTGGTCATTTTGGGTGGCCACGATAATCCTGGAGATATATTATCACAAACATCTAAGAGTAAATTAATGTCAGATGTTCTCCCTCGACCACTTGCAATTCTATCCAGTATCATTTCAATCCATGTAGTTCCTTCACGACAAGGTGTGCACTGACCACATGATTCGTGCGCAAAAAAGCTGACTATGCTTTTGGCAGCACTAACAAGGTTCGTATCTTCATCCATCATTACTACAGCACCTGAACCAAGCATTGAATTATTATTTGCAACATCATCAATTGTCATTTTTATATCTAACTGATCACCTCTAAACCAAGGAGCCGAAGCACCTCCAGGAATATATGCTTTAACTTTCTTACTGTTTCTAATTCCTCCACCAAGTGTTTCAACAAACTCACCAAAAGAACCACCCATTTCAATTTCATAATTTCCTGGTTTGTTTATGTGTCCTGATAGGCTAAAAATTCTTGTTCCAGTAGATCCCTCTACGCCTAATTTATTGTATT
>CACNQV010000016.1 GCA_902622665.1 uncultured Candidatus Actinomarina sp. | reverse complement strand
TTTTTTCGTTTGGGCTCAGAAAGCTTTTTATAAAAGATCAGAAAGTTAAAGACTTCTTTTCTTATCTTCAGAGATCAAATGTTTTAATTTTACGAAAACTTGGTGTCTATATGTTTGTTTTAATGGGACACTGTATTTCGAGATCTCTTGATGGAGAGGGAGTAGTTTATAATAAACTAAATTATCCAAAACACAAAAATGGATCCGTAGACAAGAAATCTCATTCACTCCCAAAAAAAGTCCAAGTCGCAGTCATTGGTAGTGGAGCTGGTGGAGGTATAGCAGCACATACTTTATCCAAAAAATATGATGTTGCTGTGTTTGACAAAGCAAGTTATCTAAATAAAGACACAAACAATGAAACTTTTGGGTATCACAACTTTTTTGAACATTATGGACTTAGTGCTACTAGAGGATTTGGAATTCAACTTCTTACAGGAAAAAGTATAGGTGGTGGTACAAGCATCAATTGGCAGACATCTCTTGAGACCCCAACAGAAGTGTTGAATGAATGGGATCAACTGACTAAACAACAAGATTATTTTAATTCTGATGTATTTAAAGAGAGTATCAAGCATGTAGTTGATAATCTCGGGGTAACTACTGAATATAATCATATCCCATTAAAAGAGGAAAAGTTAGCAGAGGGATTTGAAAAAAACAATATTAGCTATCGAGTCATTCCAAAAAATAATCGTAGTACTCATGGCATGGAGTGTGGTTTTTGTGCCTTTGGATGTGGGTATGAAAGTAGAAATTCATCTTATAAAATCTGGTTGGAGAATGAAAATTTCAATGGAAATATTTACAGTGATACTGGCATTCAAAAAATTATTATAAACAATGACAAAGCAACTCACATTGAAGTTGAAAATAATGGTACAGCTTCAAGAATCGAAGTTGAAAGAGTTATTCTTGCAGGTGGATCTCTGAATACTCCTAGCATCTTGTTAAATAGTGGATACAAAAACCCACAACTTGGAAAGAACTTAAAGACACACCCAGTTTCAGGAGTTGCTGCAAAATTTAATGAACAGCAACAGCCTTGGCATGGAAGTATGCAGGGTATGCATTCTGAGGATTTCTTATTCAAAACCAACAATTATGGATACTTATTACAAGGATTGCCGATGCATCCAAGTATCTTTTTTCCATATTTTCCAAATTTTGTTTCCTCAGCTGAAGATTTTATTAAAAGTTACAATCACTGGTCTGGTGCAATTGTTCTGACATCTGATACAAGTAGTGGTTCTTTAATTAATAATGGTCCACTCTGGAAGTATAAATTAAATGAATTTGATAATAATCACCTTCTTGATGGACTTACTCAACTTGTAAAGTCTTATTATCTTGCGGGGGCTGAGGAAATTATGGTTTCAACTTCCCCAACCATGCATTGGAAGAGAAATGAAAATGGAGATATAGAGGAGTTTTTAAGTAAGATTTTAGCAATTAAAAATCAACCTTATAGATTACTTTTAGGCTCAGCACATCAAATGGGTACAGCGAGAATTAATCCAAACCCTGAACATGGGGTTATAGATTTAAATGGTAAAGTACATGGCTTAGAAAATGTTTACATAGTTGATGCTTCAACTTTTCCAAGATGCTCAGGAGTCAATCCTATGATTAGTATTCAATCTATGAGCCACTTTTTAATGTCAAAAATTTAGTTTAAGGATAATTTTTATCTGGGGCAAAGAACTCTGCCGCATCTAGTCCTAAATCAATGAACATGCCATGAGCTTCGACATGAATTTCATCACCCAATTGAATAACAGCTTCCGTATAAACTTTTTTATCATCAACTTCTTTAACCCAAGCATACAATTCAAAATCTTTTTCAACTGGAGTCGGTTTCAGAAAGTTAACAGATAAATTTGCAGTTACAGAAAATATATTATGAATAACTGTTGAGTAGCCCATCATATCATCCAAAGCTGCTGACAAAATACCACCATGAACAAGACCAGGGCCTCCTTCAAATCTTTTTGCAAATGAATACTTTGCATAAACTTTACGATTTTTAATTTCTGGTTTCATTTGCATGCTATCTGGATTATTGCCACTTACAAAAGAAGAGTCAGGATAGATGTCTTGAAGCAATGTTCCATCAGTCCAGCCAGAGGTCGGAGCAATTTCTAGAACTTGACCAGTTATATATTTATAATTCATTTTTATTTATATTAGATATGTCTTTTCTTAATGCCTCATTGATAAAAGCATTTGTTATATCAGATCTAGTTCTTTCAATAATTGATCTTGCATTATCCGCATACCTTCGAAGTCCTCCAGTAAGTGCATCTGGATAATCAAGCTCATTTAATATTCCCATACCTTCTTCCATAATTTCCAAATATGACTCAGCTTTTTTAATATCAAGATTTCTTAAATGGTCGAGTGCTTTTCTTCTCCACTCACCAATAGTATCGCCTATACCTTGTATGTAACTGGAAGGATGCAAATTAAATTCGGAAAATGGCTGAATTGTTCCATTCACTTCAAAATTATAAAACATAACCGCCTCTACAAACTCTCTTTCGGCGTCTAGAACATAACCTGCATAACTGATTTCAGAAATCTCACTACAAATGCTTTTTAAATCTGTTAATTTTTTTTGAGCACTTTTTATGTGATTCTCAGCGCCAGATACATCATTTCTATGGACGTTTCTGATACTTTTAGAACACTCACGAACTATTTCTCTTGAAATAGTTAAAGACTGTTCACGAATATCATTTAATTTATCAAAAGCTGCTGATAAATTTTCTAAATTAGCATCAAATCTTGACAATTAAACTGCTTGTTTGAAATATTCAACGTTATCATCATCTGCAGATAAATCATCTACAAAAGTAAAACTGTTTCTTTGAAGAGAAGATGATCGTACTTGAAATGCAGTATATGCATAAACACCAAAAACTAAATCAATAATTAGATGGAATACAAAAATTGTAACTGAGAGTGTTTGAAGAGCTATAAAGAAACTTGACATAGCTACTAATCCTAAAATAATAAATCCTCTTCTTTGTTTTTCCACCATAAATTGATACTCATTTGAAATAGACTTATTTATTTTTGAATATTGTAACTCAGGGAAAACGACTGCTATTGAAAGCGATATCATTAATGCTATTAAAACTAGTGTAGAACTCATGCCCTGCCCTTACTGTTGTTGTCTTAATAATAACTAGTTTTAAAAAAATTTTCTCTTTTTAAAATTTATTTTCTTTGCCTTCTCTAAGTCTTTTGATATTTTCAGAATGTTTTAACAAAATTAAAACAAATATAACAGAAAGAATTACGACATTTGATATTTCATTATTTGCATAAATTAATAATGACACAGTTATTAAAACTGTTGTCAAACTAGCAATCGCTGACACACGAGTTGTTTTAAATATAACAAAATAGAAAAATGCAAGCGCAGGTATATTAAGTATTTGAAATATCTCTGTATTGAATAAATCAGAATTATGAGGATTTACGAACACTGTTGTAATATAAACACCAAGGTACGTAGCAACCCCTTTCCCACCTTTAAATTTATAAAATACAGGATAAATATGGCCTATAACAGCAGCTAGTCCATAAATTAAAAAATATCGATCTTGATAAAAATATATAATAGGAATAGCTCCTTTTAATAAATCTCCAAACAATACAACTGCTGCAGATCCTTTTCCTAATGTCCTTAGCACATTTGATGTGCCTGGATTACCACTTCCCTCAGAAGAAATGTCAATACCTTTAATTCGAGCTGTAATATAGGCAAAATTTATTGAACCAAGCAAGTAACTCAGGACTACTACTAAAAAATTCATTTATTTGAGTCTAATTCATTAAAAATAAATAAGATATAGCTCGTTTATACAATTTACAAATTTAATCTTATAAATGTATGAACAATATATCTGAATGCTCAAACAAAAGAAGGTTTAACTCTGAAATTGAAGCAAGAAAAGAAAGATTGTTTATAGAAAAAGAATACAGTAAAAAATTTAGAATATACTTATGTACATCATGTCAAGGATGGCATTTTTCAACAATTAATTAATTATGATTGATATTTTATTTGGGATAATACAAGGAATCACTGAATTTTTACCAATTTCATCAAGTGGACATCTAGTTATTCTGTCAGAGTTGTTCAAAGACAACAGCTTTAATACTTATGAAATAGCATTTTTACACTTAGGAACATTTTTTTCAATTTTAATATATTATTTCAAAGACATTCTCTTAATCTTAAAAAACCGTAACTCATTGATTCAAATATTTAAGCTTATATTTATAGGAGTAATGCCGGCTGTAGGTTTTGGATTATTTTTGCCAATAAGTAATTTAATTGATAAAAGCAGCGCAATTTTATTAATAACGGCAGTAGCTTATGTATTTATTGCGAGTGTGTTGTATTTTGCTGACAAGCTAGAAGAGGGGGATAAAAGTATATTAGATCTTTCGTTAAAAGAATCTTTAACAATAGGATTTGCCCAAGCCATTGCATTATTTCCTGGGGTATCAAGGTCAGGGATCACTCTAAGTACAGCTTTATATTTGAAACTAAAAAAAACTGAAGCAATATTCTTTTCACTACTTCTTGGACTCCCTACAATTTTTGGAGCTTGGTTTCTAACTTTTATACAGGCTACAGAACCTATTAACAACTCTCTATGGATTCCTTGCATTGCTGCATTTCTTTCGGGACTAATTGCAATCAGGGTTCTTATTAGTTTTACAGTTAGTTCTAAATTAAATGTATTTTCAATTTATTGCTTTTTATTGGGTTTGATTTCGCTAGTAACTTACTTAATTAATCTTTAGATCAATCGGTTTCTTTTTAGGTTGAAATTTCAAAATTTCATTAGCAATGTCAATAACACCCTGAAAGTGTGGATTATTTTTAAAAGCAAATAAATCACTGCCTTCAGAAGCAACTGTTATATCTTCTAATAAAGGTAACTCCCCAAGTATTGGTACATCAAGTTTTTTAGATAGATCTTTTCCTCCATCCTTACCAAATGGATAAAGTTTATTGCCATCTACTTCCATATATGACATATTTTCAATAACTCCAATAATGCTTGCATTAACTTTTTTAGACATAATTCCTGAACGCTCTGCAACAATGGTTGCATTTGTTTGAGGAGTTGTTACAACAATATTTTCATAATATTTTAAGAATTGAGATAAAGAAATTGAAACATCACCAGTACCAGGTGGCATGTCTATAAGTAATATATCTACATCTTGCCACAACACTTCAAATAGGAATTGCTCAATAGCTTTATGTAGCATTGGTCCCCTCCATATAACAGCCTCATCTTGTTTTACAAAATATTCCATTGATATCACACTTAAATTATTAATTTTTGATGGAAAGATTCTTTCATTAAATGGAATTGGAGGAAATTTAGCACCTAAAATCTTTGGAACAGAGTAGCCCCAAATATCAGAATCAAGTATTCCAACTTTTTTGCCAATTTCATCAAATGCAATACCAAGCAAAGATGTTACAGTAGATTTGCCAACACCTCCTTTTCCAGATGTAATCCCTATAATTCTTTTATTTTTATGAAAGTTGTTTTTTAAATCTTCCATATCGATGTCTGCACCAACAAGTGCTGAGACTTCTTCAAATTGTTTCTCAGATGGAGTTTTAAAATTAACTTCTAGATTATGATTTTCGTTAATCCTTTGACGTAATACATCTCTTACCCATTCAATCTCAGTGAAATCAAGTATCTCGCAAGATTTTTTCTTTAACTTAGTGATAGCATTTAGCTCTTCAAGGCTTTTATTAAATCCGGGATAATATATATCTTGAATGTCCATGTTTAGTATTGTATTTATATTAGGTAATAACATTACATTATGATTAAAAGAAATTTACTACTCATACTTTTAACCGGGCTTATTGGTATTGCCGTGTTAAATGCCTCAACTCCTGATGAACAAACTAATACTATTTCAGATATAAATAATGGAATTGAAGTTGGGTCACTAAAACAGTTGAATTCTATAAGTGTTGATCAAATCAAAACAGATTATATTATTCTCAATCTTTGGGCTAGTTGGTGTATTCCTTGTCAAAATGAAGTCGAGGAATTATTAAAAATTTCTGAAGAATCAAATATTACTGTCATTGGTGTTCTTGTTGATGACTCAGCATCAAATGGTAGAGAATTTATTAAAAATAATAAAATTCCTTATAAAAATATATTAAAAGAGGAAGAGTCCGATATTGTTTTATCGCAGTTCAATTGGACTGGAATACCAACTACCTTAATATTAGATAGCAACCTTTTAATCTTGCATACTCTTAATGGAGAGATTACAGCTGATGAAATATTTAAATTAACTAAATAGCCATTGCCTACAAGTTGTTTATAATTTAAATATGGATGCAATATTATTTTGGAGAATTTTTCTTGTTTTAGGGAGCTTAGCTTATCTTGGTGCTTCCGGATTATTTGCGTTAAAGTTATTGGCTGCTTCCACAGGTAGAAAACGAATAATAGATTTGTTTATAAGATAAATTGGTAGCGGGGGTAGGATTTGAACCTACGACCTCTGGGTTATGAGCCCAGCGAGCTACCAGACTGCTCCACCCCGCGCTGAATAATTAATATTAATAAGAATTAATTTAAACTCAAGAAATTTAATTGTTATTTAAGATTGCTAAAGCAAGGTCGACAAATTGTTGGGCTTGCTCGACAAGTTTTTGATACAAACCTAGATTTCCATTTTGCAATTCCTCTTGGGCTTTTTCAAAAGCTCTAGTTGCTTTTTCAAGTAGCTCAAGAGGGCTTTCACCTTCTGTTTCTTCAACATTCTCAGTTGCGAAATCTCCACCAAAAACGCTAGCTAAGGCTTCAGACAAAGATTCCTCCATTATTATTCTGTCTTGAAAAACAACTACAACAAATTTAAATTCAGGTAATGGATTCTGCTCTCCTTGGAGATAAATTGGTTGATAATAAAGTATTGATTGATTTATAGGAACAACAAAAAGGTTACCTTTAATAACACTAGAACCTTGCTGGTCAAGAAGAGTAAATATTTGAGAAATATCAGGGTCCTGGTTAATTCTAGTTGCAACCTGGCTAGGTCCATCGACAAATTCACCTTTTGGTAGCCTAAAGTCAATTAACTGTCCATAATTTTCTGGATCTGCATCTGCAACTAAGAAGGACTGCATATTTGGTCTATTCTCTGGATTAAATGGTTGAAAAATTAGATAACTCAAATCACTTTCCCCAGGCAAGCTCATTAACAGATAATATGGCAACATTGGTTTAAATCCAATTTCTGTAAATTCTCCCCTTAAGGTAGCAACTCTAGGTGTCGTTGAGGAGTCAGATGGTATTACCCATGGGTCTTCATCTGCATAAAATACTCGTGGATCAATCATGTGATAATCTCTATACATATCGGATTGAATTGTAAATAAATCTTCTGGGTATCTTATATGATCAAGCAACTCAGTGCTCATTGAGCTTTTTGGTGTAAAAAGATTTGGAAAAATATCGTTGTATGACAAAATTAGTGGATCATTTTCATCAACAACATAAAAATTCATTGTACCGTCATATGCATTAACTACTGCTTTAACAGAGTTTCTTAAATAGTTAAAGTTCATAGGAAGTCCGGAGTTTTCATTAATTCTTCTTGTATCAGCTGGTTGAGCATAGGGATATTTGTCAGACACTGTATACATATCAATTATCCAAAACAAATTTCCATCTATTAATGCCAAATATGGATCATTGTCTGTATATAAAAATGGAGCGGCCTTTTTAACTCTACTTACAACATTTCGTTCCATAATTAATTTTGAGTCATCAGATAGCTGGTTTGAAATTAACAGGTTCAATTCACTATATCGTAGTGCAAAACCAAGCCTTCTAAAAAATGAACCAATTCCTACACCACCATCTCCTGAGTAATTTGTATATGCAACTGACTGACCTTCTGTTGACAATGGGTAATCAACTTCGTCTTGTAAAGAGTTTACAACTACATATTCAACTGACTCTGCTGATTCGCCAAAGTAAATTCTTGGTTGTTCAACTTCTAGTTCACTAACAGTTGTATTCGCAGGCACACCTTTTACATAAAAATCTGGTTGACCTTGGCTTGCAACATCATTTGCTGGACTAAAAACTACACCATAACCATGTGTGTATTGAAGTCTTTCATTGACCCAACCAACTGCCGGCAAATTTGTTTGATCTAACTCTCTAGCTGAGACCATTACCTGTGTTAGCTCACCATTTATTTTATAACGATCAACATCTACTTCATCAAGTGCGTAATATGCTCTAATCTCCTGTAGCTGACTGTATGTTTCAGCTAAAACAGTAGGATCCCATAATCTAATATTGTCGACAGTTTGTGCATTATCAGCTATATCGTTGTCTGTTAGATCTGGTGATGCTTCGAATGATTTTTCTTCGATACTATTTAAACCATAAGCAAGTCTTGTATAGTTTATGTGATTCTCAACATAAGGAAGTTCTTTATTTAACTCATCAGGCACAACTCTAAATCTTTGGATTGCTGCAGGAACAACTCCACCAACGATTATTGAAACAGCAAGCCACAAGCTAATTGCTGTAGCAGGTAATAACCAACCTCTTCGTTTTATATTGACTAGCAACAATATCGCACCAAACAATGAAATTAATATCAATAGATTTAAAGCTGGCAAATGCGCAACTACATCTGTATAACTGGCGCCAAAAACTTTTCCTCGTGGAGAATATAAAAGTTCCATAGAGTCCAGTCTGTAAGCGAACGCTTTGAGTAATGCTACAAATGCAAGCAAAACAGAAAGATGAGCCTTTGCACCACTACTTACTTCAGGTAATCTACCTTGTCGAAGCTGTAAAGCTCCCGTTGCGATAAAGAATAAAACAATAATAAATGAAGTAAAGATGACCAATTGAAATCCCCAGGAAACGAACAGTCTGTAAAGTGGCAAACCAAAAACATAACTTGATACATCGTTTTGAAAAATAGGATCTGTAACTCCAAATGACTTTTGATTTATAAATAATAAAACCTGTTCCCATAATTGGGAAGCTCCAGCACCAAGAAATATAGAAAGACCAATAGCACCCCAAAGTCTATATTTTAGGAAACGTTCATTAAAAAATTCACGAAATCTAGATAATGGATCTTGGGATTCAAATGATTCAAAAATATCCATCACTGGTGTCGCTCTTACGGCAAGTCTTAAATTTATAAAAATGAATGCAAATGCCAAAAGTGATGTAGCCGCAACAAGAATAGATTTTGTTAAAAGAATTTTTATCCAAACTGAATTTAAGTCAACAGAATCAAACCACAAATAATTGGTAAAAAAAGTTGCTATTGCTCTTGCAATTGAAAATCCAATAATTCCAACAAAAACAAGAAAAGATAAGCCTCTTCTTTCATTGCCAGTATTTGTACCGCCGATATTAACCATGTTTATATATTATTTATCTCTCGTCTTTAACGTGAACTATACTGCGAAATAACTGATAATGCTTCATCGAAAGAATCAACAGCAACTATTGCTGTTTTTTCAGTTTCAAATGGTCTAGCCTCTTCAAAATTCGCTATTGGAACAAGAATCAGTTCAGCGCCAGCTCTTTTTGCAGCAATTATTTTTTGTTTGATACCACCTACCGGTCCTATCGAGCCATCAATTTCAATTGTCCCAGTCCCCGCAATAATCATAGAATTTGTTATATCCTCTGGTATTAAATTATTGTAAACATTTAAAGCCATCATTAGGCCTGCTGAAGGCCCTCCGACATTTCCTGTCTTAATATCTATTTCGAAAGGGAAGTCAAATCTTTCATTTACAGTCGTAGCAAGAAACCCGACCATAGGTTCACCTTTGTATTCAACGTGTTCAATAAGAGTGGTCTCTACAAACATTTGCTTTAATTCTCCATCTACTTCTCTAAGTAAACCAATTGTTACAGATTCCCCAATACTGTATGTTCTTAAAGTGGATATGAACTCAGTTGTAGAACTAATTTCTTTATTGTTGATTGAATTTAATAAATCACCTTTTTTTAACTTTTCTTTTACTGGTGAATCGTCGAGTAAACCTACTACTGAAACTCCATCACCTTTTGAACTAATTTCATAACCTACATTTTTTAAAGCTACAGCAATAGCAACATTTTCGGATGTTCTCATATTTTGAATACTAATTTCACTAAGTTCCTTAGGAGTAACACCATCAGGTAAAATTTCTTCTCTTGGATATAAATCATATGAATCATTGATTAAAGACCATGCATAAATTAATGCATTTGCCTCATCTCTCCTCACAGTAAGTTGATAGAGATTACCTTCAAAATCATAATTTTTTATTTCCCCATAATCTATTTCCCACTGATAAGGAGGTCCAGGAGACATAAAGTAATAATCTGTCTTAACAAGAGATAAAGATGAAACAGTTATAAAAACAATAATGAAAGGGATAATTATTTTTTTCTTTGTTTTTAACAAATTGTACATAGAAAGATTTTAGATTTAAAAAAAAATAAAGAGCCGGTATATTACCGGCTCTTTATATCAAATAGTTAAATATTAACTACAAGCGCCCGCACTCCAATCAGTGTTTGCGGCTGTTGGCCCAATGTATGGCCAAGCTAGTGTGTTAATACCACTCAAATTGTCTGCTGTAGGAACTCCAACATATGTTTCTGTTTGACCTCCATCACGACCAAGATTTTTAATAGGCATCATTTGATCAGAACTAACATCAACATTAGCTGCTGCTCTTCTAATACCCGCTCTTGTTAAATCTCCACCTTTTATAGCGGCTTTGAGTACATCTCTTAAATGATACTGTGATGTCCAACCAGCTGTAACGAATAAGTTACCTGTATTTTGACCCACTGCTTCAAAAGTAGCTCTCATAGCTGCATGACCTGGTGTATCTGCTTCATACGGTTGTGTGAAAGCAGTTACATACATTGACCCAGAAGTAAATAATGGTGCCAAAGCAAATCCTTCTCTAACGAAACTATCGTTAAATGATGGAGCTGCCATCATAGCAATTGGCGTTATGCCTTGCTGGAATGCACCACCAGCAACTTGAGCCATTGCTGTAGGTCCTAAAGCTGGGAAATAAGCGTCGACTGGTTGTGTAACCATTAATCCGACTGCTTGTGCAACGTCGAATTCAGTAGCTGGAGGTAAATAACTCCATGCGACTGTTACTCCATTTGCTTCTGCAGCAGCCTGTACACCTTTAGCCCAGTCACCACCATAATCACCAGCATTACCGATAATTCCAATAGTTTTAATGTCTACTGGTAAGCTTGCTAGCGCCCAGTCAAGAGCATTCATACCTTGTGCACAATATGAAGATCCGAATTCAACAATTAAGCCTTTATCAAGTTCTTTATATGCATAACCTGAATACCAACTCATTGGTGCTGCAATCATATTATCTTTATCTAGTTCATCAAGAATAAATAAAGTTTGCGGTGTTCCTAAAGACATAGCTAATGCTGCAACATTATCTCTTTGAGAATTATAAACCTCTAAATGTTTTGCAGGATTGTATTGTGCGTCTCCACCTTCAACAATTGTTACGCTATAGTCTCCAACTCCGCCGGATGTGTTTGCCCATAGCCAGAATGCTCTTTGTCCGAGCTCAAGTGCTGGACCTAGTGCTCCATAAGGACCTGTATAGTCATTTATGAGCCCAAGATATATACATCCCTTGGATGGGTCTGCACCTGTTGGAAATGATCCAACAGCTTCTGGACATGGGTCTGAAGTTACTCCCACTCCTGTTTTAACAGATTGTGCGGTTGTTACTGCAGGTGAGTCTAAAGTTTCAACAACTTCAGGTGTTGCTTCCTCTACAACTTCCTCCTCAGCAGCGTCACCACCACAGGCTACTAAAACAAGGGCAAAAATAGTAAATAGAATGATCCCTTGCTTACGCAATGATTTCATTTCTCCCCCTTAGATTTATTAGTACTAATAATTAAAGATTAGTAGATTTTTTCTTATCTAGTAGGAAAAAGGCCAGGCTTTAAAATAATTACGTAACCTAAACCATATACCCCATAGTCCTCTAGGTTCAAATATCAAAAATAAGATTATACAAAGCCCAAAAAGCATCGCTTCTATTTGGCCTAAATTAAGGGGTAACGCTGATTCTGTTAAGTGTGTTATTTTCAAAATATATTGAATAAAACCTGGTGCCATAATATAGAAAAATGCTCCAAAAAGAGGTCCTAATACTGTGCCTGCACCACCAATCACAATTATTGCTACAGCCAAAATAGAAAATAATAGGTTAAATAGACCTGGCTCTACACCGCCAGAAATTGTAGATGCCATAGCGCCGCCAACTCCAGCATAAAAACTTGCAAGAGCAAATGCGCTAGCTTTATATCTAAATAAATTTACACCTAAAGCTTCAGCTGCGATATCTCCATCACGTATTCCCGCATACGCTCTACCTGCTCTTGAACGTACAATATTTTTAAAACCGAAACCCATGACTATACATAAAAACAAACATATTAAATACTGAATTTGATTTTTCTCAAGTAAGAAATTACCAAATACTAAACCTTCCTCAAGGTTGATACCAAAAAGTACAAGCTTAGCCACCTTTCTTCCAATACCTGCCCCACCAGTTACTGATATAAAATTTGAAAAAATATGTGAACAAATAAATAGGAATGCAAGAGTTACTAAAGCTAAGTTTAATCCTTTTAGTCGAACTGCTAGTGGTGCCAAAATAAGACTAAAAAGTGCTGCTACAATTCCAGCTGCTGGTAGCCAAATTAACATATCAAGTTCATAACCCCATACACTGTTTGAAGCGACTCCTCCTAGTACTGCTGCTGTGTATACACCAATACCAATAAATGATCCATGCGCTAATGTAATCTGTCCTGCTAACCCAGAAACTATATTTATTCCCCAAGCACCTATTGAAAAAGTTAGTGATCTTGATATTAGTAAAATCCAATAATCTGTTGCTACAAAGCAAAGAGATACTGATAATACAAATAAAACAGCAAACCAAAATTTCTGTGTATTGTTTGAAAATATTGCAGTTTCTTTATCGTAGTTTGTGTAAAGATTTGGTCTACTTTTCATACTCTTTCAACTTCCTTTGTACCGTATAAGCCATCAGGTTTTACAACTAAAATAAAAAACATAATTATATATGGTGCAAGCAGTGAAAAGCCATTTCCTAGTGTTATACCTGTTAAAATTTCAAAATCATATTGATAATAAGCAACATACCCCTGTGTTAATCCAATAATTATTGAACCAACGACTGCCCCAGGAATTGAGTCTAAACCACCAATAACTACTGCTGGTAAAGCTCTTAGTGCAACAACAAAACTCGTCTGCGACAGCGTATTGA
>CACNQV010000015.1 GCA_902622665.1 uncultured Candidatus Actinomarina sp. | reverse complement strand
TCTAATTCAGTAACAATTGTCATTTTTGACCTTCCTTCAATATTTGTTGGCCCTACAGATAAAGAATTTATATTGAAACCTCTTCTTGATATAGTCGATGAAACTCTGGCTAAAACTCCAGGTTTGTCTTCTACTAATACTGACAATATTCTCTCACTCATAAATTTTCAAGATCCTCTTCATTCATAATGATTTGATCGTTGCTTCCACCAGCAGGCACCATAGGAAATACCATATCATCTGGATCAACAATGCAATCAACTAAAACTGGTTTATCATTGATTTCTAACATTTTATTAAATACTTTTTCTATGTCAGATTTTTCTATCATTCTTAATCCAACTGCACCCATAGATTCCGCTAGTTTAAGATAATCTGGTGTGTCATGAGTTAGCTCAGAGGCTGAAAACTTACTATTGTAAAAAATCTTTTGCCATTGACGAACCATTCCATGATTTCCATTGTTAAACACTACAATTTTGATAGGTATATTTTCTGTTGAAGCAGTGATTAATTCTTGGCAGGTCATTTGAAAACATCCATCACCGTCTAATGCTAAAACTAGTTTGTTAGGATAAGCTGTCTTTGCTCCAATTGCAGCAGGTAACGCATAACCCATAGTGCCAAGACCGCCTGAATTTAACCAGGTATTTGGCTCAGTAAAGTTCCAATGCTGTGATACCCACATTTGATGTTGACCGACACCAGCAACAACAATTGCTTCTTCTTTTGTTAACTTTTGAAGTTCCTCTAAGACATAAGGAACCTTAAGAGGACCCTTATCTTCTTGTTTATAGGACAAAGGAAATTCAGTCTTCATTTCTTTAAGTTCTGAAATCCAATTTTCAGTGTTTAGTTTTTCGTCTCCCAAAGACTCAATAAGTCCTTTTATTACACTTTTTGCATCACCTACAATAGGAACTTGTGCATCACGTACTTTACCAATTTCTGCTGGATCAATATCAGCATGTATAACTTTTGCATTTTGGGCAAAAAATGAAGGATTTGCAGTAACTCTATCATCAAACCTCACACCTATTGCAATTAACAAGTCAGCATTTTGAATTGAAGTAGTAGCAGTATAGTTTCCATGCATACCAGGCATTTCAAGACACAATTCATGACCATCTGGGAAAGCACCCCTTCCCATTAAAGTTGTAACAACAGGAATATTAAATTTAGTAGCAAGCTCAAAGAGTTCTTTATTTGCTTTTGAATGAATAATTCCTCCACCAACATATAGAATTGGTTTTTTTGATTTTTTGATTAAAGCAGAGGCTTGTTGAACCATTTTTGGATTTGGTTCTGTAGTAGGTTTATAACCAGGCAAATCAAGATCTTTTGGCTCAACCCAGGCAGTCACCTGATTTAAAATGTCTTTTGGTATGTCAACTAAAACTGGCCCAGGTCTGCCAGTGGTTGCAATGTATTTTGCTTCTTTCAATACTTGAGGGATTTCTGATGCATCAGTGATTAAATAATTGTGCTTAGTAGCAGCCATTGAAAGACCTACAGTATATGCTTCTTGAAATGCATCATTGCCAATAGCAGTTGATGCAACCTGACCAGTAATGGCTAGGAGAGGAGTGGAGTCCATTAGTGCATTAGCTAAAGGTGTTATTAAGTTTGTTGCTCCTGGACCAGAAGTAGCTATAACAACACCAAGCTCACCAGTTGCTTGTGCATAACCTTCTGCCATGTGTCCAGCACCTTGCTCATGTCTAGCTAAAATATGTCTGATAGGACTGTCATATAATGGGTCATACGCAGGTAAAATTGCTCCACCTGGTACTCCAAAAACTGTTGAAACATTAAGATACTCGAGTCCCCTTATTACAAGTTCTGCACCAGTTAATTGTTCTTTTGTCATTTATTTATGTCTCCAAAAAAAAGCCTCCCTTTTTGGGAGGCGCTCATCAAAGCAAAATGAGCGCTATTTAAGTAAAAGCACTAATTCTGAAATGACATTTAAATTTTTCATTTAGAATAACTATAGTAAAACCTTAAAGAAATGAAAGATATAAATGTTATAAATTTTTTTGAAGAAAATAATTTAAATTTTTCTTCAAAGTTTAAATTAGGAGTAACTAATTTACCTTCAAATTTAGATTTTGGAAAAGAGATTAATGATATAAAAATTGATGAGCTTCATGCAAATATGAAGTTTACCTTTTCTAATCCAGAATTTTCAGGTTTGGGTGATAAGTTTGAATGGGCTAAATCAGCGATATTACTGACTTATAATTACAAAAACAAAACTCAACCATCAATGTTTACATCTCCTGGTCATGGCCAAATTGCAAGATTTGCAGAAAAAGATTACTATTTACCCCTAAAAAATAAAATTAACGAAATTGAACAAGTTTTTGAAAATTTAAATATTAAGTTTAAATCTTTTATTGATAATCCTAATCACTATGACAGAACTTTTTTTGTATCTTCTGGTTTGGGTTGGCAGGGTAAAAGCACAATGATGTTGACGCCAGGTTCAGGACCGTGGCAGTTGTTAGCGACAATATATGTTGATCGTAAATTTAAGGAAAGTGAAATTAAAAATTATTCCTGCGGTGAATGCAATTTATGCCAGATTTCTTGCCCAACAGGAGCTTTAAATAGCGAATATAAACTCGATTCAAACAAATGTATTTCCTACTGGCTTCAGTCACCAGAAGTAATTCCATATGAAATACGCAATGCAATAGGAAATAAATTTTATGGTTGTGATGATTGCTTAACTTCATGTCCACCAGGACAAAATAATAAAAATGTAGTTATATTTAATAAAAACCAACAAGTCAAACTTGAAGATATTATTAAAGAGGATAATGAAAAATTAAATAAAACGTTCTACTGGTTTTACATTCCAAAAAGAGATGCTGAATACCTTAAAAGAAACGCCATAATTGCTCTAGGAAATAATCCAGATCAAAATACATCGAATTTTTTAGAGCAGATCTATCCAAAAAGTTCATCACATTTAAAAATATATATTTTATGGGCACTTGTTAAATCTGGAAACAATGATTTATGTAAAAATTTAGTTGAGTTATTTGACTCAGAAGATAAAAGTATAAAAAAAGAATATGAAAAATTAAAAGTAATGATTTCGTAGATTAAATAATCTATTCTTAGTCTATGGCAAAAATATCCGATGATGTAACACAAGGTGTAAGTAAATCTGCTGCCCGTGCAATGCTTCGTGCAGTAGGTCTTAATGATGAAGATTTTAATAAATTTCAAGTAGGAATTGTCTCAGCTGGAAATGAAGTTACACCTTGTAATTTAACTGGACCGGAGTTGTCTGAACACGCAAAAGTTGGGGTTAATGGTCCTGATTCTGCCGGTTTAATTTTTTCTACAATTGCTGTATCCGATGGAATATCAATGGGGCACGAGGGTATGAGAGCATCTCTTGTCTCAAGAGAAGTTATTGCTGACTCAGTTGAGCTTGTTATGCATGCAGAACGATTTGATGGAATGGTAACAATAGCAGGTTGTGACAAGTCGCTTCCTGGCATGTTAATGGCGGCTGGGAGAATAAATAGACCAGCGATATTTCTCTATGGTGGAAGTAGCTTACCAGGAGTATATAAAGGTAAAGATATATCAATTGTTGATGTTTTTGAAGGCATTGGTGCATATGAAAAGGGAATTATTACAAAAGAAGATTTGTATGAAATAGAGTGTGCGGCGTGTCCCGGTGTTGGATCATGTGCTGGTATGTTTACCGCTAACACTATGGCTTCTGTTGGTGAAGCGATAGGAATGAGCTTACCAGGTACAGCTTCAATACCTGCTGAAGATGGCAGGCTTCGAGTTGCAGCTGAAGAGTCTGGAAGACAATTAAATTACTTATTAAAAAACGATATTAAACCAAGAGATATCATGACAAAAGTGGCTTTTATTAATGCAATTACTACTGTTCTTGCTCTCGGTGGAAGCACAAATGCTGTTTTACACCTACTTGCAATAGCTCATGAATCAAAAATATCATTAAGCATAGAGACTTTTGATGAATTAAGTAGAAATGTTCCTCATCTTGCAGATATGAAACCGTTTGGAAAATTTCATATGGTTGATTTAGATAAAATTGGTGGGGTTCCTGTAGTTTCAAAGATTTTGTTAGAAAACGGTCTTATCAATCCAGAATGCATGACTGTTACTGGTAAAACTGTTGGTGAAAATTTAGAGAATGTTGTAATTCCAAAAAATCAAGATGTGATAAGTTTTCCTGAAAATCCTATATCTAATGAAGGGGGTATAGCAGTCTTAAAAGGAAGCCTATCTACAAAAGGGTCTGTCGTAAAGACTGCTGGAATAGATTTGAATAATTTCTCGGGCCCTGCAAATGTATTTGACAGTGAACAAGATGCTCTGGATGCACTTTTTAGTGGTGATATTAAAAAAGGACAAGTTGTTGTTATTCGTAATGAAGGACCTAAAGGAGGTCCTGGTATGAGGGAGATGTTACAAATAACAGCTGCTATAAAAGGTGCTGGCCTTGGTAAAGATGTATTGTTAATTACAGATGGAAGGTTTTCAGGTGGAACAACAGGTTTGTGTATCGGACATGTCGCTCCAGAAAGTTTTGATAGAGGTCCAATATCAATTTGTAAAGATGGAGATACAATTAGCCTAGATATTTCAAATAGAACATTAGACCTTGATATAAGTGAAGAGGAGATGAATAAGCGTTTTGATTTATTAACTCTTCCTGAACCTCGTTATAAGTCTGGAGTGCTTCATAAATACTCGAAGTTAGTCAGTGGTTCAGACTCTGGAGCAGTTACAAATTAGATGAAATGATATTCGTATCAGATGTTCACTATGAAGTAGAGTATCTCAGTTCTTTACCGCAGAATAAGGGGCCTATTGTTGTATTAGGAGATTTAATTAATTGGATTGATTACAGAGATGGTCAAGGAATTGCTATGGATGTATTTGGCAAAGACAATGTTAAAAAATTGATTAATTTAAGAAAAGAACACAAATTTGATGAGAGAAAAACATTATGGAGAGAATTGTATAAAGCTGATCCAGACAAAATTGCAAAAAAAATGCAAAGTGCAATACACAAACAGTATGAGGATGTTTTTAATGTACTTAAAAAATACGAAGTTTGGTTTATTCCCGGAAATGTAGACGATGTAGATATTATGAATTCATACCTAAGTAGTTCAGTAAAGAATGTAGATGGTTTAGTAGTTGAATATAAAAATAAAAAAATTGGTTTTGCTGGTGGTGGAGTTCCAACACCTATAAATGCAAGAGGAGAAATTGACGAAGAAACATTTTCAAAAAAATTGTTTAACTTAAAAGACTCCAATATCATCTGTACACACGCGCCTCCGCTAATTCGTGAGTTAGTAACAGATGTTGTTACAAACAAAATCGAACAAGGGTGGGAAAGTTTAAAAGATTTTATTGAAAGTTATCAACCAGAGTATTCTTTATTTGGTGATGTACATCAACCACAAGCTTCACATTGGAAGACCAGATCTACCATTTGTATTAATGTAGGTTATTTTCGAGCAACTAATCAGTATTTAGAATTATCATCAATTTATATATGAATTGTTTATCTTTTGATGTAGGCGGAACAACCGTTAAATACGGTGTCATAGATGAGTCATATAAAATTTTAAACAAAGATAAGATACCAACTCCAGAGAATGAAGAGAAATTTATAGAGTCTTTATCAAATATTATTCAAGAAAATCTTTCAAAAATTTCAGAAGTTTCAATAGCAATGCCAGGATATGTAGATTCTGCTAATAATAAATATTTATATGGTCCACATTTACAATTCGGTATTGATTTTTTAAAATTATCAAATTTTACAGATTATAAATTTCATTTAGACAATGACGGAAACGTGGCTGCTTATTGTGAGTATTTTTTAAATTACAAAAACAAATATTCAAATTTAATAATGCTAACTTTTGGTACTGGAGTTGGTGGGGGAATAATTTCTGAAGGAAGGTTATTAAGAGGAAGAGGAAACGCAGGAGAAATTGGACATATGCTTACTTCAAATGATAGAGAGGTTGAGGGGGATAGCGGAAAAAAAGGTAGTTTTGAATCATCAGTTGCTGCTTCTGTTTGGACAAAAAAGTGTGAGGAACTCACACAAAAAAATCAAGATTCAGAACTTGCCAAAATATTTGCTATTAAAAATGTTGGATCAGTGTTGTTTGACGATAAACTTAACTTAACAGATTTAGAAATAGCAGCACGAGAAGAAATAATCCAGAACATATCAAATGGCCTGTTAAGTTTATTTGAAATATTTGATAATGAAGCTTTTATTTTGGGTGGAACTATGTCTTCTGAACCTTTTGATTTAATTGAGCTTTTACAGAGGGATATAAATAGCCGATATAAATTTCCATTCAGAAATTTTCCTGAGATTTTTATTGCTTCGCAAGGAGAAGATTCTGGAATTATTGGTGCCGCAGCACTTGCATTTAATGAATCAAATTAATTCTGTCTTACTTCCCGGAGAATTTTTTAAAAATAACTTTATAGAAAAAGCAGAAAAATTAATGTCTATAGAAGTTGATACGGTATATTTATTTGATCATGGAAAAAATCCTGCCAATAAAAATTTAGATGTTTATGAATTGATTGATGGAATTTTCAAACTCAAAGAGGTTGTTAATGATCAATTTAGTTTAGGTGTATGTGTATTAAACATTAATGCGCGACCTTATCAGGAATTATTTGACGAATACATATGTAAGTTTTTAGAAATTGAAAACTTTAAATTAGGAATTGGCACAGGTGATGATAAATTTGAAAAAAGAACTAATTTTTCAAATGATATTGAAAAAATTATAAATGAAATAGTAAATTCAAATAGGTTTAAACAAAACAATATAAATTTGTTTATTGGAGGAAACTCAGAAAAAAAACTTAAATTAATAAAGAAATATGAAATTGGAATTAATCAATGGATAGGTACTAAAAATTCATTTGGAAAAAAAGAATTTACTTATAGTCAAATTGAGCATCCAAGAGGAAATTTAAGTTTATGCTCTAAAGCTGACAGCCCAATATTTTTTGATAGTGAATTAAACTATGAAAAAATACATGTATTAAAAGATTCAAATCGAGAGATTTTTTTTGAAACTATAGATAATATTTTTAGATGAATAAGTACAGTAATGATTTAATAAATAATTTTCCTGAATATTTATTTAATGAAATAAATCAAAAGAAGATTGCTGCGCGTCACCTAGGAAAAGATATCATAGATTTGGGTTATGGAAATCCTGATTTACCAACTCACGATAAAGTTGTAGAAAAATTAATTGAAACAGCAAAGCTTAAAAAAAATCATAAATATTCAGTATCGAAAGGAATATTTGGCCTAAGAGAAGCCATTGCTAAAAAATATTCTAGAAATTATCAAGTTAATCTTGATCCAAATTCCAATGTAGTAAATACTATTGGCAGTAAGGAAGGGTTAACACACCTTTTAATGTCAGTTTTAAATCCTGGAGACAAAGTTGTAGTTCAAGATCCAAGCTATCCAATTCATCACTTTGCTCCATTAATAGCAAGAGCTGAAACTATAAAAGTTAATTGTCTTGATAAGTCAGATTTTTTGACAGAACTAAATGATATATTAAAAAAATCAAAAATTAAATTGTTGTTAATTTCCTTTCCACATAACCCTACCACCCTTACAGTTGATCAAATTTTTTATGATAATCTTGTTGAGCTAGCTGAAAAATATAATTTTTTAATCGTAAATGATTTTGCATACTCAGATGTTTATTTTCATGTAAATAAACCGCCATCACTTCTAACTTCTGACAAGAATTTACAACATAGTGTTGAGCTATATTCTCTTACAAAGGGATATTCAATGGCTGGATGGAGAGTAGGGTTTGCGGTGGGTAATACTGATGCAGTTGCAGCAGTTACTAAGTTAAAGTCTTATATAGATTATGGAACTTTTCAACCTATACAAATTGCATCAACAGTAGCTCTGAATGAATTAGATGATTATCCATTTGAATTGTCAGCTGTCTATAAAGAAAGAAGAGAATTAGTTGTTGAGCACTTAGAAGATTTAGATTTCAATGTTCAGGAATCCGACGCGACTATGTTTGTCTGGGCAAAACTTCCAGAAAAATTTAATAAAGATTCATTAAGATTTTCATTAGACATTTTAGAAAAATCAAATGTAGCTGTCTCACCAGGAGTTGGTTTTGGAAAATTTGGCGAGGGTTATATTAGGATTGCTTTAGTAGAAAATAAACAAAGAATTAGACAAGCGATGAAAAATATTAAGGCAGCACTTTAATGTATGATTTAAGGTCAGATACCGTAACAAAACCTTCAAAAGACGTTTTAGAAAGTGCTTTATATGCCGAACTTGGTGATGATGAGTACATTGAAGATCCTACGGTAAATAATCTAGAGGATCAATGTGCTAATCTGTTAGGTTTTGAAAAAGGTCTTTTTGTTTCTTCTGGACTAATGGGAAATCAAATTTCACTATTAATTCATAATGATCCAGGTACAGAAGTAATTACCCCGTTTGATTCACATATTAAAAATTACGAACATGGAGCTGCAGCTTTTTTATCTCGAGTACAATTTCGCGATGCTGAACATGTTGATGGTGAATTAGATTTAGATAATGTTGAAAAACTTATATTAAAGTCAAAAGTTCACAAACCAATAATCAAAACTATCTCTATTGAAAATACTCATCTTGCTTCCGGAGGTTCGATTGTATCATTTAATTCAATCAAATCTCTCAGCAAGATAGTAAAAGAAAATGATCTGAAGTTACATATAGATGGCGCAAGAATATGGCACGCAATCCAAGAAGACAAAAATATGAATTATGGGGATTATTGCGATAGTTTGACATTTTGCTTCTCTAAGGCTCTAGGAGCACCTATAGGCTCCATGCTTCTTGGTTCTGCGGAATTTATAAGAGAGGCCAGAGAATTTAGAAAAAAACTTGGAGGAGGCATGAGGCAAGTTGGTGTTATTGCTTCAATGGCAAGAACCGCGCTTCAAAGTAGAGAAAGAATCCTAGAAGACCATATAAAAGCTAAAAAAGTTTATGATTTCCTAATCGCAAACCTAAATAATGAAAAAATAGAAAGCATTGTTTACAAAGGAACAAATATGATATTTTTGAATATTAAAAATGAAGAAGATCCAAATAAATTATTAGATATTTTTTATGATGAATCAATTAATGCTGGACTGATTGGAGAGAAATCAATTCGATTAGTTTTTCATAAAGACATTGAACATGAAGATATTGAAAAAATTTGTGATAAATTAGTTCATTCTTCTTCTAAATTTTGATTCCATTCTGTTATTGATTTTTCAGATAAATTTACCAAAATAAAAACCCCAAATAGATTGAATAGATTGACTGCACCTATGTAGGTTAAGACACTTGTTAAACAGCTTCCTTCATCAGAGATAATGCAAAATGTGTTCCCAAGAAGGTAGCCAATGTAACTAGATAATAAAATTACAGAAGTGTATATAAAAATTCTAGTCTTGTTGCTAAATCTCATAATTATATTAACTTTACCTTATTATGAATTTTCCTAACCCTTGGATTACCATTTTAAGTTTTGTATACATTTTTTTTAATGGATTTATATCTTTTCAAGTTAGTAGAAAGTTAGTAGATATATACTTAGCAAATTTTAATTCAAAATTTTTTAAATCACTCGAACCAATCGTTGGTAGCTTGGGATTCATTGGATCTTTTGGTGGAGGACTACTTATTTTATATTATTTTATTTTAAATATCACTTAATATACTATCTTTGACAAACCTAGTATGATTTTATTTCTTTATTTTCTACAAATTGTAATTCACAATGATTAGGTCTATTTACTGAAAAATCTTTCTCTTCTAAATAATAAAAAGTAAAAGCTCTTATGGTATCTTGATGGGAAACAAAGAGAGTATTTTCATATTTTTCATACTCTAATTTAAATCTGTTATAAACATTTTTTAAAGTTTCTGATGTATTTCTTAAATTTAGTGGGTTATTATTGTAATTTTTAAAACTATCTGTAAGTTGGATCTCTTTTATTGTTTTACCAATCCATTCATAAGGTCCGGACCATTCAATAATATTTTGAGATACTTCTACTTTTATCTTTAGCTCTTCACTTATAATATCTGCTGTTTGCCTTGCTCGTAAAAGAGGAGATGAGATAATTTTTTTAATATTAAATAATTTTTTAATTTTTATTGCCGCGTCCTTGGCTTGCAACTCACCTTTGCTACTTAAATAAAATCCTGGTAAATTTGCATAAAATACATCTTTGTCGTTTTGCACCTCACCATGTCTTAGAAATAAATTGCTCATAAATTTAGACTAACTCATTTTTATATTAAGATTTACATATGGGTTTGAATAAAAAAGAAGAAGAAATATTAAAACAAATTGAACAAGAGCTAATGAAGAATGATCCTGATTTAGCAAGAACAGTCGAAGACTCTACTCTTTCAAAGTTTACAAGAAATAGAGCTGTTATTTCTTTCTTTGTGTTTGTTTTGGGACTGTTGACAATGTTCAGTACTTACATAATTCAACCCGCAATAGCTATATTTGGTTTTTCTGTAATGGCAGTTGCTGGATATGTATTTGTTGCAAATACAAGGTCACTCCTAAAAGCTGAAAATGTAAATGAGTGGAACGTAAAACAAGTAATTAGAATTTTAAGAAACCAAGATAGCTCTAGACAAAAATAAAAAATTTAATTAAATTAAATATACATCATTTTTTTAGGAGTAAGGTTTGAAGAAAAATGCTTTTACATCGAAGCAGGCATGCTATCTTTCTGGATGTACATCTCATCAATTAAGGTATTGGGACAAAGTGAATTTAGTTTCTCCTTCAATTCAGTCTTCTGACGGAAAACCAGGGGTTCCAAAATTTTATTCTTTTAGAGATATAGTTGCTTTAAGAGTTATAAAGACATTACTTGATAATGGTATGAGTATTCAAAGAGTTAGAAGAGCTTGGAAATATTTGACTAAAAATGGTGATCTTACGCAACACTTATCAGAAGTAAAACTTAAATCAGATGGTCAGACAATATACTCAGTTGAAGACAATGAAGTTTTTGATGCATTGAAGAATGGACAACTTACATTTTTTGAAACAATTGACACTGTCACTCAAGAAGTAAAAGAAGATGTTTCTAAATTTGAGCTTGATAAAGAAAGATTTCTAAATTTATTGACTAAAGTAGAAGATGATGTACTTAGTCAAGAACTTCAAGCATAAAAATATAATAAGTTCAAATTTATTATGAGTTTATCAAGCCATAGAACATTAATTTTGAATTCTACATTCCAACCACTTTCTGTAGTTTCATTTAAAAGAGCAATTGCATTAATGCACAATAATAAAATAAATTCTATAAAAAATTCTGAAATAATTTTACGATCAGAAAAAGAAGAATTTTTTATTCCAAAAGTTGGAATTTTAACTTATTTTGTAAAAGCTCCTTTTGCAAGGAGGGTAGCTCTTAATCGTGAAAATATTTTTATTAGAGATTTTTTTACATGTCAATATTGTGGAAGATCTGCAGAATCAGTGGATCATATTGTTCCTCGTTCTAAAGGTGGCTTACATGAGTGGTCAAATGTTGTCGCATGTTGTAAAAAGTGTAACTTAATAAAAGCCGATAAGCTTCTACATCAAACACATTTGAACCTTAAAAATCTACCATCTAATCCTAAAGACAATTTTTGGATTAAAACTATTGTTGGCAGCAATCCAGATCCTTCTTGGAAAGAATACCTTATTTCAGCTTAAAAAATTTTTTCTCAAAATGTGTTGCAGAGTGTCATAAAGTGTCATATAATGTGTAAAAGTGGTTCAAGGCACGAAAGGCGGATAAAGTGTTCCTTGGTGAGTTTCAACATACAATGGACTCTAAAGGTAGAGTAGTTATACCTTCAAAGTTCAGAGAAGAGCTTCAACAGGGCTGTGTAATCACCAAGGGACAAGATAATTGTCTTCAAATATTAACAAAAGACAATTGGGAAAATGAAGCTTCAAAAATGGCATCTCTCCCTTCCACAGATCGAACATCTAGACAATTAAGAAGAGCTTTGTTTAGTGGTGCTGTAGATGTAAAAATTGATTCTGCTGGAAGAGTACAGATACCTGAAAATCTACGTGCATATAGCGGTATAGACATCAATGAAGAAGTAACCGTTACCGGATCAGGCCCAGTAGTTGAAGTTTGGTCAACAAGAAGTTGGAAGAAAATCCAAAATGAAGCAGACCAAGCATTTGCAAATATTAATGAAGTGAAAGGATAGGTTCATAGCCAGCTCTCTAGACAACTAAATTGGAACACCCTTACTCCGCCCAACTTTCCAATTGGTGCCAGTTCTAGAGAGCTGGGTATGAATGCAAACAGGGCAGAGTATTTAACACACGATGGGGTAATGACATCAGAAATATCTAATTTGCTCATTGATGTACCAGATGGAATATTTATAGATGCAACATATGGATACGGATCCCATTTTAAATATTTCAAAAAAAATCATAATAATATAAATTTTTTGGCACTGGATCGAGATTTAGAAGCAGTAAAAAACTCTCCAGATTCACATGATGTCCAGCACTACAATTTTTCGAAAATTAAAGAATATTTAGAAAATAATAATATTGAGTCAATAAGTGGTGTTTTTTATGACTTTGGTCTTTCATCACATCAAATTGACTCTTCGCATCGTGGTTTTTCATTCCAGTATGATTCAATTCTTGACATGAGAATGGATGTCTCTCAAGAGCTATCTGCTAAAGAAGTTGTAAATAATTATGGTTATGAAGAATTATTAAAAATATTTTATGAATATGGACAAGAAAGTAATTCAAAAAAAATAGCCGAAACGATTATTAATAATAGACCTATTCAAACAACAAATGAGTTAGTAAGTGTTATTGAATCATCCCTGCCGCGTCAAAATCCAAAATTTACTAAAAGCACTGTAAGAAAAATATTTCAAGCTATAAGGATCGAAGTAAATGATGAAATTAGTGAAATAATTGAATCTCTAGAAACTGTAAAAAATTTTATTAAATCAAATGGCATTATGATTTTTCTTTCGTATCACTCAATTGAAGATCGCACAGTAAAGCAATTTATAGACAAAGAGACAAAAGGGTGTATATGCGATCCTAAACTCGCAATATGTATCTGTGAAAATGATCCACAATTCAAACTAGGTAAATTTAAAAAAAGAAAGCCTTCAGATATTGAAATTAAAAAAAACCCGAGATCAAAGTCTGCGGTTCTTAGATTCATGGTGAAAATATGAAGCTTAAAAATTTTTTATTAATAATTGTAATTTCAATTTTCTCATCACTTATTTGGAATTTGTATACAAACATGAAAATAAATGAATTGTCAACCAACTTGTCAATAGTAAATCAAGACATTATTGAATTGGAAATTCTTAAAGACCAAACGTTTAATTTATATCAAGAGAAATACTCTATTCAAAATATTGAAAAAATTTCAGATTCACTAAATTTTAAAAAACTCGATGTTTACATTGTAAATAAAGACCTTTCATCACCTTACAAAATTGATTCAGAATTAGTTGAAATTGACATTCTTGGGACTTTAGGAAAATGAATTACAACCAAATTAAGAATTGGAGTTTATTCATTGTTATTTTCAGCAGTTTTACAATTTTTAGTGGTGTATTTCTAAAAAATGTTTACGATTTACAATTTACAAACTCCGAATATTTTCAAGAGCAAGCATTGTCTTATCGTACAAAGTCAGAAACTCTCAAAGCTAAGCGGGGGAGTATATATGATAAAAATCTTCAACCATTAGCAACAAGTACACAATCATTTAACATAGGAATATATCCAGATAAAGTAGAAAACATCAAAGAGGTTTCCACACTTTTGTCTCCATTGCTTGAAAAAGACAGTACTGAAATTGTTAATAAAATACTCAATTCCTCTAGGTTTTTTTATCTTGATAGAAATATTGAATACAAAAAAGGTGAGGAAATAAAAAGTTGGAGTCTAGATGGTGTAATGGTAGAACCATCAAGTAAAAGGATTATACATACTCCATTTATAAGAAAAATTATTGGATTTGTTGATACAGACAATTATGGGATTGAGGGATTAGAGCTTTATTTTAATAGCACACTAGAGGGTACTGATGGAAAAATTAGTTATGAAGCAGCGCCAAATGGAAGTATCATTCCACAGGCAAATATTCAAACTACTCAACCAATTCATGGTGAAGACCTGATATTAACTCTTGACTCTGAACTTCAATATTTAGCTACAAACTTGTGTAAAGAAGCACTAATAAACACAGAAGCTTTCAATTGTTCAGTTGTTTTTGCAAATGCTAATACTGGAGAAGTATTAATTTCTGCTGAAGAGAGAGGAGATAAAGAATCAATAAATATTGACTTAATTAGTACAAGGGCACAATATGAACCAGGATCATCATTAAAAATATTTTCTATAGGACTGGCTTTAGAACAAGGTTTATTAGAGGAAAAAACAGAATACTATGTTGAAGACACCATTGAGTTAATTGAAAACTCATGTCAAAAAGATTTCAAAGGATATAAAGGGTGCTACAAAGACTTTCTTAAACATGAACCCTACAATCTTTCGGTAAAAGAAATAATTGAAAGATCTTCAAATGTTGGAACAATTATTGCCACAAAAGATTTAAATATCAATGACTTAGAAGAATTTCTTTCGAAATTTGGATTTTCTAAAAGAACAGGGATAGAGCTGTCTGGTGAGTCTAAAGGAGGTTTTGATCCAAATAAAACATGTACAACATGCCTTAGTTCATTGTCTATAGGATATTCAATAAATGTTACTCAAATGCAAATGGTAAAAGCCTACAGCATTATTGCTAATGGAGGTAAAAATGTTGATTTAACGTTAATTAAAGCTCCGTATTCTAATTATTCGGAAAACCAAGTAATTGACTCTAACTCTTCAGAAAGATTAAAAAATTTACTAATAAACGTAGTAGAAGGAGAAAATGGAACTGGACGCTCGATCTTTATGGAAAACTATACAATTGGTGGTAAAACTGGAACAAGCAGAACACATATAGAGGGAGTGGGATATTCAGACTTTAGATTTAATACTTCTTTTACAGGTTTTATAGAAACAAATGAAGGACCAATTGTTGGATCTGTTATCTTATGGGGGGCTTCGGTTTCTCCTTATACTGAATATGTAACTGGTGGGTCAACAGCCGCTCCAATATTCAAAAAAATTGTAAGCTATTTAGTACCAGGAGAATAAAATTGAAAAATCTAAATTTAGATTTCTTAAAAAGTTTGGATATAGATTATTCAAAAGTCGTAAACCATACATATGATGTAGTTGATGGCTCTATATTATGTATAAATCATGACGATAATAATAAATTAAATGAATATATTTCTTCATCTTTAAATGAAAATCCGAAGTTTGTAATTACAAGTAATAAGTGCGATATTCAAGATGATAAAGTTTTAATATTTGAAGATTATGAGAATATATATAATTATATTCTTGAAAGGATAAGTCCAAATTATAAAAGTCTTAATTATTTTGGAATAACTGGAACTAATGGAAAAACTACAACAGCTTTTTACTTGAATCAACTTATTGGTTCAGATAATTTATTCATTGGAACTATTGATGAGAAACAAAAATATTCATTTACTAATGAGAAAATTCTTACTACCCCAAAATTATTTAATGTTGTTAAATTAATCTCGCTTCAACTGGAAAATATTAGTTCAGTGTCTCTTGAAGTTTCTTCACATGCTCTTGATCAAAACAGACTAGGGGATTTAAAATTTCTTGTATCTGGTTTTACTAATTTGAGCCAAGATCATTTAGATTATCATGGTTCAATCGAAAATTATTTGAACTCTAAAGCAAAATTATTTCAACAAGGAGTGTCTGAAAAATTTGTATATATTGACTCACCGGAAAGCACTCAAATTGTAAGTGCTTCAAATATCGAATCATTTAGCATTGGTACAAATGATGACAATGATGTTATATATAAAGAAATAGATGAACAAATAGTAAAATTCACAATTGACAGTAATCAAGTTGAATGTCAGATTCAATTATCAGGCCCAAAATTTATTGAAAATTTTTTGTTAGCTTTTTCTATGGCTTATTACTCGAATTTATTTGAATTGGAAGATTTGATTCATAAAAGTCAATATGTTGTAAATCCACCTGGAAGGTTTGAAGCAATAAATCGAAACAATAAAACTGTAATAATAGATTATGCACATACGCCTAGTGCAATAAAAGAGGCAATTAAATACGCTCAAAACAAGTATGAAAAAGTAAATGTAATATTAGGTGCTGGAGGTGATCGAGACAAAGGCAAGAGGATGAAAATGGGAGAGGCTTCCTCAAATGCTGACTACGTCATTATCACAAATGATAATCCCAGAAATGAAGACCCTTTAGAAATATCCAAAAATATACTTGAAGGTATTCCACTAAATAAAAGTTTAGATGTAATCCTAGATAGAAAAGAAGCAATACATAAAGGAGTACAATTATTAAAAGAGAATGAAGTTTTATTAGTATTGGGTAAAGGACATGAGAAATATCAGGAAATCGATAATAAATTCATACCTTTTGACGACGTTCAAATTACAAAAGAAATTATGGAGTTAGAAAATTGATTGGAATAATTGTATCTGGTGGCATTAGTTTTCTTGTAGTCATTTTTTCTACATTGATTGGTGTTAATTTTTTTAGATCTAGAAATATAGGACAAGAAATTCAAGAAGAAGTAAATTTTCACGATCACAAAAAAGGAACTCCAACAATGGGAGGATTATTTATCGTTTTTGGCACTATTGCTGGCTACTCATTATCTCATATAAATTTCTGGACTATTGGAGAAGGATTTAAAGTTGAATTAACTTCTATGAATGTAAATGTTATTTTACTTTTTGTACTTGCCTTTCTTATGGCAATGGTAGGTTTTATAGACGATTATTTAAAGGTTAAAGCTGGAAGAAATTTAGGATTAAAACCTACACAAAAATTTGCTTTACAATTTTTGATTGGTTGTATTAGTGCTTATTATTTTATATTTTTGAATTATGATTCAAACTTCTACTTTTTTAGTGGTTTAGGTTTTGATATAGGCATTGTTAAATGGTTGATAATTATATTTTTTATTATAGGCATTACTAATTCGGTAAATTTTACAGATGGCTTGGATGGATTGGTTGCCGGAAGTAGCGCAATTAGTTTTGGAGGGATTTTAATTATCTCTTTTTGGATTTATCGTCATCCAACGTATTATTCAAATTTTATAGGCGATGATTTCTTAACTGTTGAACTTTCGCTACTAATTTCTGCTGTAGCTGGTGCTTGTTTAGGATTTTTATGGTGGAATACCAATCCTGCAAAAATTATAATGGGAGATGTAGGATCGCATTTCTTAGGTTCTCTATTCCCACTAATTTTATTTGCTCTGGGTGCAGATGGATTAATATTTTTCTTTTGTTTTCTTTTTATTCTTGAAGGAGTTTCTGTAGTTGTACAAATACTTTCATTCAAATATAGACAAAAAAGAGTTTTCAAAATGGCACCAATTCATCATCATTTTGAAATGAGTAATTGGGCTGAAACCACAATTATTGTGAGGTTTTGGATAATTAATGGTATTGCTGTAGTTATTGGCCTGGGTTTGTTCTATGCAGATTATGTATTATTTGGGCAATGAAGTCTTCACTGATACTTGGATACGGCTCAACAGGACAAGATATTGAACAATATTTAATATCTCAAAACAAAAACTATTTAATACATGATGATTTAGTAAATATAGATAAAAAATATAAATTTAATACAGAAAACATAAACAATATAAAAACTATTTTTGTATCTCCTGGTGTAAAAAAAGATCATGAAATTCTAAGAATGGCATCATCCAGTGGAATTAAAATTATGACAGATATTGAGTTATTTAGTGAAATAAATAATGTAAAACTTATAGGTGTCACTGGTACTAATGGCAAAACGTCTTTTGTAACATTATTAGACAGAATTTTAAATAAATATGATATTAAAAGTAAACCAGCTGGAAACATAGGAAATTCACCATTAAATTTAATCTCAGATTCGAATGATTTAGATTATTTGATTTTAGAACTTTCAAGTTTTCAGCTGACTCATATGAACAAAATAGAACTTGAAATGGCTGTTGTTTTAAATATCTATCAAGACCATATTGATTGGCATGAAACTTTTGAGCAGTATGTATTTTCTAAATTAAAAATATTTAATTTTTCAACTAATCAGAAAAATAATTTTTTAGGACCTGTTGATAGTCAAGTCAAGACAGAAGGAATATTGCCTAAAAATTTCAAACATGTTAATGAGGAAAAATTCAATTTAGATTATTACTTTGATGATTTTGTATCTACTTTTATAGATGTTTGTAATGAATTTTCTATACCCAAAGAAGAAGTTTTAAATTTTTTAACTACACAGTCATCCGTAGAACATAGATTTGAACATTTTCACACTAAAAATGGAGTTAAG
>CACNQV010000014.1 GCA_902622665.1 uncultured Candidatus Actinomarina sp. | reverse complement strand
AAAAGAAGAATTAAATCCAGCAGTAAGGCCCGTGGTAAAAGATTTAAAAAAAGAAAAGAAATCCTACAAGGTAGATGTTTTAATCACACTTTGGCCTAAATTATCAAAACTTCCAAAACTAAATCAAACTGTAGAAGTAGAATCCATTACTCCAACAGAGGAAGAGATTTCAGATCAAATTGACAGAATAAAGCTACAGTTTGCTGATGTGACTAAAGTTGAAAGACCTTCAAAAACATCTGATTATTTATTAGTGAACATAGGTGGTATAGAAAATGGTAATGAGTTAGAAGAATTTTCTTATCAAGATTATTTGTATGAACTTGGAAGTAACTCACTAACACCCTCAATGGATTCAAAATTAGAAGGTGTGTCTACAGGAGCAATTATTAAATTTAATGATGATGTACCTTCTATTGGGAAAAACAATGTCGAAATTACTGTCTTAGTAAAAGAAATCAAAGAAAAAGTTATGCCAGAATTGACTGACGAATGGGTTTCTTCAATGACTGAATTTGATAATATTGAAGAAATGAACGACGAGTTATTTAAAAATATTGAGATGGTTAAAAAAAGACAAATTGCTAATCAGTATCAAGGTTTATTAACTAGTAAATTGATAGAAGAATCAAATTTAGAACTTCCTGAACAGTTAGTAATTGCTGAAATGGATAGCATATTGCAAAACTTTATGGCTGAATTGAACCAAAATAATATAAAAATTGAAGATTACTTACAAATAACTGGACTAACTGAAGAAACTCTTCAAGAAGACTTAAAAAATCAAGCAACTAGAAATTTATCAATGGTGGTTATTCTTGATAAAGTTGTTGAAGATCAAGAACTTAAACTAGATGACAAAGAAATTAAATATATTGATGATCACATGTTAACACATGATAAAGAAGGAAATGAAATAGAGGATGCAAGTCATAGGTTAAATCTAGAAGCAGAATCCCTAAGAAATAAGGCTATGCTACATATTTTGCAACAAGGAGTGTCTGTTGACAAGGATGGTGAAAAAGTATACCTACAAGACGTCTACAATCAAGAGGAAGAAGTAAGAGAGGAAGAATAATATGAAAGAATTACCTTCAAATTATGTTATCCCTACTGTTATAGAAAATACTAACAGGGGCGAGAGAGCCTTTGATATATACTCAAGGCTTCTAAAAGATAGAATTATATTTTTGGGAACACCAATTGATGATGGTGTAGCTAACTCCATAATGGCTCAGCTACTACATTTAGAGTCAGAAGACCCAGATAAAGATATTTTTATGTATATCAATTCGCCAGGAGGATCAATCACTTCACTATTTACAATTTATGACACAATGAAGTACATAAAGCCAGATATTTCTACAGTGTGTATGGGGCTAGCAGCGTCTGCAGCTTCTGTTATTTTAGCTGGTGGTACACCTGGAAAAAGATATAGTTTGCCAAATGCAAGAATTATGCTTCACCAACCATCTGGTGGTATGGAGGGGACTGTAGCTGATATGGAGAGAAATTTTGACTTGATTGTATCAATGAGAACTCAATTAAACGGATTATTGGCTGATTTTACTGGTCAAGACGTTGAAAAAGTTGCAGAAGATACAGATAGAGATTTTTGGATGACCGCGCAAGAAGCTAAAGAATACGGTATAGTAGATGAGGTGCTAATTCAAAGGGAGTTAGCCGAAAAAAAATAACAAAAGAGCAACAGGGTAGTTAAAAATGGCAACTAAAGACTCATCTCAGGCACTAAAGTGCAGTTTTTGTGGCAAATCTCAAAAACAAGTAATTAAGTTAATCGCAGGCCCAGGAGTGTACATTTGCGATGAGTGTATCGAACTTTGCGTTGAAATAATCGAAGAAGAAAAAGTTGAAAAACTAGAAACAAGTTCTGAAGAGTATTTACCTTTACCAAAAGAGATTAACCAGTCGCTAAATGAATACATTATTGATCAAGAAAATGCTAAGAAGACTTTGTCTGTTGCAGTCTACAATCATTACAAAAGAATTTACAAGGGTGATTTATTAGATAATGAACTTGAAATTCAAAAATCAAACGTTTTACTTTTAGGACCAACTGGAAGTGGTAAAACTCTACTGGCACAAACATTAGCCAAAACACTCAATGTTCCTTTTGCTATAGCGGATGCAACCACTCTTACTGAAGCTGGTTATGTTGGCGAGGATGTAGAAAATATTTTGCTTACTTTAATTCAGTCTGCTGATTATGAAATTGCTAGAGCTGAAAAAGGCATTATTTACATTGATGAAATAGATAAAATTACAAGAAAGTCAGATAATCCATCAATAACACGTGATGTTTCTGGAGAAGGTGTTCAACAGGCATTACTTAAAATACTTGAAGGAACCACTGCTCAAGTTCCACCACAAGGTGGTAGAAAACATCCGCAACAAGAATATTTGCAAATAGATACTACAAATATTTTATTTATTGTTGGAGGGGCTTTTGATGGCCTTGATCAAATTATCAGTAAAAGACTTGGAGAAAATACAATTGGCTTTAATACAAATATGTCAGATGTGAAAGAATTTAACAAAGAGGAACTATTTGCTTTTGTTGAACCTAAAGATTTAATCAAGTATGGCTTAATACCCGAATTTATTGGAAGGCTACCAGTTACGACTAATGTGAATGAATTAAGCAAGGATGCATTGATAGAAATCTTAACTAAGCCTAAAAATGCTATTACAAAACAATTTAAGAAAATGTTTCAACTTGATGATATAGATCTTGTATTTACAGATGCATCACTTGAGGCGATGGCTGATTTAGCACTAGAGAGAAAAACTGGTGCAAGAGGCTTACGGTCAATACTAGAGAAAATATTGTTAGATGAAATGTACGAATCTCCATCAAGAAAAGATATTTCCAAAATAATTATTGATAAAGAAAATGTTTTGGAAGATATTGCACCAAAAATGGTTTTGAAAGAGTCAAAAGACGATAAAACTGCATAAAATATAATATATGCAAAATGAAAAATACGATCCATTATCAATAGAAAAAAAATGGCAGAAATATTGGGAACAAGGAAACAAATTCCATCCAAAAGATTCTGACGAAAAATTTTCTATTGTAATTCCACCTCCAAATGTAACGGGCTCACTACATATGGGTCATGCATTAGAACATTCAATTATTGATGTAATTACAAGAATAAAAAGATTACAAGGCTTCCAAACTCTTTGGCTTCCCGGTACTGATCATGCTGGAATAATAACCCAACTTCTTGTTGAAAAAGAATTAGAAGAGAATGGAATTTCTAAGCATGATTTAGGAAGAGAAAATTTTTTAGCAAAAGTATGGGAATGGAAAGATAAATCAGGTGACAATATTACAAATCAAATGAAAACTTTAGGCATGAGCTGTGATTGGTCGAGGGAAAGATTCACAATGGATGAAGGACTTTCAGAAGCAGTAATAAACGTATTTGTTTCATTATATGAAAATAATTTAATTTACAAGGGTACTCGTATGGTTAATTGGGATACAAAATTAAAGTCAGCAGTTTCTGATTTGGAAGTAACATCTTCTAATGAACTAGGTAAGTTGTGGACAATTAATTATACGGTTGGAGATTCATATATAGAAATAGCGACAACAAGACCAGAGACTTTACTTGGGGATACAGCTATTGCTGTAAATCCCTCAGATAATCGATATAAAGATTTAATAGGTCAGACAGCAACTATCCCAATTGTAAATAGGGAAGTAGAAATTATTGCTGACGACTATGTTGATGTTGAGTTTGGCTCTGGATGTGTAAAAATTACGCCTGCCCATGATTTCAATGATTATGAAATTGGAAAAAGGCATAATCTAGATATGATCAGATGTCTTAATTTTGACGGAAAAATTGAAGATTATGAATTTATACCTAAAGAATTACGAGGGCTGGATAGGTTCGATGCTCGAGAAAAAATAGTAGACATTCTTAAAAATCAAAATTTACTTAAAGGAGTAGAAGATCATCAAATTCAAATTCCAAAAGGTGATAGGTCAAAAACAATACTTGAACCAATGATTTCTGAGCAATGGTTTGTAAAAACTGACGAACTTGCAAAAAAAGCAATAAAAGTAGTTGAGGACGATGAAATTAGGTTTGTACCAAAAAATTGGGACAAAACTTATTTTGAATGGATGTACAATATTCAGGACTGGTGTATATCAAGACAGCAGTGGTGGGGCCATAGAATTCCAGCTTGGTATGATACTGAAAAAAATTATTATGTTGGCAAAAGCGAGTCTGATGTTAGAGAGAGATATGGTCTTAAAGATAGTTTAAAGTTAACACAAGACGAAGATGTCTTAGATACCTGGTTCTCATCAGCACTTTGGCCATTCAGTACTTTAGGCTGGCCAGAGGAAACAGAAGATCTAGAAAACTATTACCCAACAACACTACTTGTTACTGGATTTGATATTATTTTTTTCTGGGTTGCAAGAATGATCATGATGGGTATATACACAATGGAAAATATTCCATTTAAAGATATTCTTATTCATGGTTTAGTTAGAGACTCACAAGGTAGGAAAATGTCAAAAAGTCTTGGCAACACAATGGACCCCCTAGAACTATCTGAAAAACATGGTGCAGATGCTTTGAGATTTTCACTAATCGAAAAAGCGAATCCAGGACAAGACGTTCCATTTGATGAAGAATGGACGGTATCTGCAAAAAAATTTGGTAACAAAATTTGGAATGCAGCAAAATTTGTACATTTATATACTGATGAATCTACACCATCAGAAATAAGCAGTGTATCTTTGATTGAAAATAAGTGGATTATTTCGAGGTTTAATGACACTCTAGAAGAATTTAATCAGCTTTTTGAAAAGTACAAAATTTCTGACGCCTATAAGTTATTATATAATTTTTTATGGTCAGAGTTGTTTGATTGGTATTTTGAATTTTCAAAGAACTTGTTTAACGACGAAGACAAAAAAATTGAAACACAAACGGTATTAAAATCTACATTTTTGGAATCATTGAAATTATTGAATCCTGCAATGCCCCATATAACCGAAGAAATATGGTCGTCGTTCAATGAAAATTATTTAATAGATAATATATGGCCTTCAAAATTTTCCGAAGTTTCTGATGATATTTTTGAAATAGAAAATTTAAAAGAAATCATTACAAAAATAAGAAACTTTAAATCAACTTATAATTTAAAAAATTCTTTAGCTATTGATTTATATTCACTTGATTCTTATGAGGATTGGTTTGTCAATCAGCTTGAGAAAACTGCAAATGTTAATATATCTGTTGTTGAAAGCAATTTAGATGATGGAGTTGTTCTTTCCTTCCAATCAAATGATTTTGTAGTGAGCTTATTGGCTAATAAGTATATTGATGTTGAAAGTGAAATTAAAAGGCTCAATAAGAAAAAAGTGGAATTAAATAAATCACTAGAAATTTCGAATAATAGGCTGAGTAATGACAAATTTGTTCAAAACGCAAAACAAGAATTAATTGATCAAGAAAAACAAAATGTTCAACATCTAAATAGTCAGATTGAATCAATAAATTCAACTTTAAATTCACTTGATAATTGAAGGAATTAGAGGAGTATTTAGATTCTAAAATTGGTTTAACCAACAACAAGAACCTTCAAGTACTACATAGATTCTTTACACAAGCTCAGCTTAATAATTTAATGAATAGGACAATCTCTATTGTTGGTACAAATGGTAAAACATCAACAGCAAATTTTATTTACAAACTACTTAATAATGAAATGACAAAAGTTTTAATGTTTACTTCACCTCATCTTCTAAACTTTTCAGAGAGAATACAATCTAATAGTGAAATTAATTTTGATTATCTCTCCAAAATTGTTCAAGACTTTGAGAGTGAGAATGATATAAATTTAGGGTATTTTGAAACCCTTTTTCTCATTGCATGTAAAGCTTTTTTAGATAATGAAATGGATTATTTTATTTGTGAAGCTGGTATTGGTGGAATGCTAGATACTACTTCTATTATTCAAAGTAAAAATGTTGTATTAACAAATATTGGAAGAGATCATCAAGATCTATTGGGTTATACAGCTCTTGGAGTGTTAGATCAAAAAATATTTGTATCAAATAATATTGATAATTTATTTGTTGGAGATTTAAGTGAGGAATTAATAAAAGAATTAGATAATAACTATAAACATTGTAAATCAAAGTTTTTCTTAAAAGATTATGTTGAAAGTGAATCAAAAAAAATAAAAAATTTAACAGCAAATCAATTAAATCATTGGCTTGCCTTTATTACCGTTAATTCGATACTTGGTACAAATAATAAAGAAGTATCTGTAAGTTTTGATGATAATTTAGTACAAGGTAGATTTGAAATTATCAGTCAAGACCCTTTAAAAATTTTAGATGGTGCACATAATATAGACGGGTTTATAAAGACCTTAAAAGACTATGAAAAAGAATATAGTTCAGTGGATACCTATTTGTATCTGGGTTTTAAAAATGGAAAAAATATAGAAAGCATCATCAGTTACATAAATTCAAAAAAACAATACAAGTTAAATTTTATTGAAGAAGATACTTTTTTTGATCAGCAAAACCCCAATAATCTTACAGATTATCTTGAAAATAAAAATATAGATTACAAAATAGTCAGTCTTGAAGCATTTTCATCAAATAAGAATCCTTCTATATTACTAGGTAGTTTATATTTAATTGGAGAGTATAAAAAAAGGATAAATACATGAAAACATTTTTTATGATAAAACCTGATGGTGTACAAAGAAATTTAGTTGGAGAAATTATTTCAAGAGTTGAAGCTAAAGGATTTTTAATCACAAAGATAAAAATGATGACTATTTCTCAAGAATTAGCTGAGAAGCATTATGAAGAACATAAAGATAAGCCATTTTTTAGTGATTTAGTATCATTCATAACAAGTGGACCAGTTGTCGCCATGCAGGTTGAAGGTGAAAATGTTGTCCTTCAAATTAGAAATCTTATGGGTGCTACAAATCCAAGTGAATCAACCCCAGGATCAATTAGGGGCGATTTAGCTACTGAATTAGATAAAAATGTTGTTCATGGATCGGATTCAGACGAGAGTGCAGAAAGAGAACTTTCGTTATTTTTTGCAAAGTAAATAATTATTTAAAAACAACGACTATTAGATTATTCTATTAGTACATGGTTGACTTGAATTTACGAAGAACTCTATTTGGTGGCAGCGATATTGCAATTGATTTAGGCACTGCAAACACTCTTATATATGTAAAAGGAGTTGGAGTTGTAATCGATGAACCCACATTATTGGCAGTAAATAAAAGTGATAACTCAATTATTACTATAGGAAAAGAAGCTAAAAAATTAATTGGAAGAGTTCCAGATACTATTGAACTTATAAGACCATTGAGGGATGGTGTTATATCTGAAATTGAAATGGCAGAGGAGCTTGTTAAAACTTTACTATCAAGAGCAATAGGGCGCGCTTACTCAAGACCTAGAATTGTGATATGTGTTCCAAATGGTGTTACAAGTGTTGAGCAAAGATCAATTGAAACAGCAGCTCATGCAACTGGAGCATCTGAAGTTTATACAATAGAAGAACCAATGGCTGCGGCAATAGGAAGTGGTTTAAACATTTTTGAGCCATATGGAAATATGATTGTTGACATAGGCGGTGGCACAACTGAAATAGCTGTAATTTCCATGGGGGATATTGTCAATGCTAATTCTGTAAGAGTTGGCGGTGAAGATATGACAGAAATATTAATTGAATGGTTGAGAAGAGAACATCAAATTCTTGTAGATACTGGAATCGCAGAAAATATTAAACATGCAGTTGGATCAGCTTACCAATATGATAAAGAGCCTCAAGTAACAGTTACAGGAAGAGATATAGTAAGAGGTATACCCAAGCAAGTGTTATTAGAAGCCAGTGATGTTAGGAACGCCTTACAGCCAGTTGTTAATGACATTATCGAAGCTATAAGAATATCCCTTTCACAAACTCCTCCAGCGTTAGTTTCAGATATTGACAAGGATGGAGCATGGCTCACAGGAGGTGGATCTCTATTAAAGCAAATGGATAAAAAAATTGCAGAAGAGTTAGGTATTCCAATAAATAATACTGACGATCCATTAAGTTCTGTTGTAATTGGTTCAGGTATTTGCTTAGAAAGATTTCAAGACTACAAAAGTGTTTTGAAACAATCACCAAAACCTAATTAATATGCAAAGCTCTCAAGTTGTTGGTGTAAGAAAATATGTAGTATATTTCCTTTTTATTTTTCTTTCAGGTTTGTTGAGTGTTGTTGACTATTTTTCAAACAAAACATTATCAAATTTTATTCCAGATCAACTAAGTTTGATTTCAAATTTCCAAGTATCTGACAGATTAATTCAAAATGAATTTTCTAACTTAACTTCAAGTCGAGCAGATTTAATTGCTGAAAATATAAGACTAAAAGAAGAGCTTACTAATTTGAGGGTATTGTATGTAGAAAATCAGGAATTACAGGACAACATTGATTCTTATAAAGATCTTATCAAGAATATAAGTGATTTTGAATTAACATACTATGCAACGAGCTTAATTTTAAAAAACTCAACGGATGAATATTTAATTTCTGGCGGAAGAGATTATAATTTTGAACCTGGCGATCTAGTTATAAACGAGACCGGATATATAGTTGGTTATTTAGGTGAAGTTTTTAATGATTATTCAATTCTTGAGTCATTTAATTCTACAAATTTTAACTTCAGAGTATTAGATGAAAATAACAACGTTTTTGAAGTTAGTTCAAATGGAAAAGAGCTTATATTTAGCTCATTGGAATCTACACTGAATTCAAAAGTCAGTAATTTATTTTCAGATATTACATTTGGACATATAGGCAAGTTTCCAATTATAAATTTAGAACCTTATGAGCAAAGAAAATTAAATAACAAACTTACGGTAACTGTGCCAATAGAGGAAATGCTCACCTTTCAAAGTAAATTGTTTATTCCCAAAAATAAATGAAAGTATTTCGATTAACTTCTGTATCTATTTTTCTTTTTATTCTTTGTATAGTAGAAAATTATCTAAATACATTAATTTCTTTAGATTTTGGAGTTTATATATTTTTAATTTCTCTTATTTATATTGGTACTGAAGTATTTAATCAAAATTTAGTTTTGCCAATTTTTTTATCGGGAATTTTGTATGATTCTTTTTTTAGTACTTACTATTTAGGATTGTATACTTCAATATTCTTAATAGTTGTTGTTTTGTCTAATTTGATAGTATCGAGATACAGTCAAACAAATGTTGTACATTTGATCACTATTTCATTATGTTTATTGATATATAAAATTCCAATTATCGTAGAGTTTGATATGGATTATTGGATAGCAAGTTATTTTATTTCTATTTTTGTAAATTTATTTATTTTTTTATTTTTTAAAAGAGTCACCAAAAACTATGTTTAACCAATTAAGACTTAAATTTACATTTGTAGCATTTTTTATATTATTAGTTTTTGTTTTGATTGACATTTTTCAACTACAAACAAGAGAATTCGAATCTACATCTCAAATTATTGACAGGCAAAATTTAGATAAATTTTATATTGCAGCACCCAGAGGTGAAATATTTGATGCAAAAGGAGAAAAAATTGCTGAAACCAAATTAGAACCACACTTATTTATAAATATGAGAAAAATAACTAATCAAAACTCTTCCAACTACAGACAGGTTATTCAATATAATTTTCCCACGTTATCAATTAAGGAAATTAATGAAATATTCGAAAGTAAGGATATATTACATTTTGTCATTAATCTTTCTTCTGTTGAATATGAGGTTAGAAATAATTTATTAACTAACTTTGATGCTTTTTTAATTATTGATTTACCAATAAGAAGCTATATTAAAAATGAACTTTTTGCTCACGCTGTTGGATATTTAGGTATACCAAATCAAGAGGAATTTGATCAATTTAAAAATGCAATAGGAAATAACCAAGTTGGCAAAAATGGATTAGAAAGGTATTACGAAGAATATTTATCTGGAATTCCTGGTGAATTAATTTTTTCGGGATCTGATATTGTTGACTCAAAACAACCAATTCCAGGTAAGGATTTATATTTAGCGATAGACTCTTCGACTCAATTAGTAACAAAAGAATCACTACAACAAGGTATTGATTTAGCAAATAAGAGTTTTGAATTACAAAATGAAATTAAAAGAGGTGCATCTGTAGTCCTAGATATTGAAACTGGAAACATTGTTTCCATGGTGTCCTTACCAGATTTTGATCCTAACAAATTTGTATCTGGAATAAGTGATTTTGAATTCAAGCAACTGGATAGAGATCAGGCTTTTAATAATTTTGCAATCCAAGGTCTTTACCCTCCAGGCTCAGTATTTAAAGTTGTTGCGTACTGGTTAGCATTAAGTGAAAATATATTTCCTGAGGGATTAAATAATAAAGATGCAAAATATGATTGTGAAGGGAGTCTTTCATTTGGTTTTGATGATGGATCTCAGCAAGTTTATAACGACTGGAAAATTGAGGGTCATGGAAAAGTAGACCTAACTGATGCAATAAAGCAGTCTTGTAACGTTTATTTTTGGGATATAGCTTTAAACATTTGGCGAAATTTTGGTAATTCATATGGTGAGTCTATTCTTCAAGAATACTCTAAAGAGCTCGGTTTTAGTGAAAAGACAAACGTTGACTTACCATTTGAAAAGGTTGGGATTATTCCTGATAGAGATCTTTTTGAAGAATGGAAGGTATCTAGACCCGGACTTGTGAGAGAGGAGGGATGGTTAGGTGGAGATTTAATGAACTTAATTATAGGTCAAGGAGCTATAACAACTACTCCCATTCAGGTTGCAAATGCATATAGAACGTTGTTGACTGGAGTCAACCTATCACCAACCTTAAATATAAATGCACAAAAAATAACAAATAAAAAAATTAATGTAAGTGATGAATTTATTTTATTTCTTTTAAAAGACTTAAACACAGTTACTAATAAAGGTGGAACAGCGCATGCGTCTTTCAGTATATTGGGAAATAAAGCAAATGATATTGGTGGAAAAACAGGAACAGCGCAAAATGCTGGTGACAAAAACAATACTTCATGGTTTGTTGGAGTTGATTCTGTCAGTAATCCAAAATATATAATTGCTACAGTTGTAGATGAGGGTGGATCAGGAAGTGCTGTTGCTGCACCAATTTCTCGAAGAATTATTCAGCATTTACTTGAATACGAACTAACTCCAGTAGAATTTGGAGAAATTACGGAATGATAAATAGAAAAATTACTTTATTAGGTCCTGAAGGAACAAATTTATACATACTGCTTCAATTTATGTTGTTTAGTGTTATTTCATGGTTTACTTTGTTTAGCTCAGTTGAATCTATTGAGTTTGAAGCGAGTAATATTCTAACAAGACAAATAATATTTTCTTTAATTGGAATAATTGTATTTTTTTTAACAACTTATCTTTCAATTGAAAACTTATTTAATCTAATAAATTCATTATTTTTACTTTCCATTTCTGTTTTGTTTGGCTTACTTTTCACAACACCAATACTCGGTGTTCGCCGGTGGTATGATTTAGAACCAGTTGGATTACCGATTTTTATTCAGCCATCAGAATTCAGCAAAATAGTTTTAGTGTTGTTTGTTGCCAAGATGCTTAGTCAAAAGTCTTATAAATTACTTGCTATATCAGGGGTTTTAGTAAATCTGTTTTTAATTTTTATACAACCTGATTTTGGAACAACAATGTTACTTTTAATTGTCACTTCTTTAATGTTTTTTATTTCTGATATTAAAATGAGAAGTGCTGTTCTTGGTTTACTAATACTTTTCCTTTCATTTTTCATCCTTTTAGAATTTAATTTATTAGGTGATTATCAAATATCTAGAATTACAGATTTCTTTATAGGTGATGATTTTTCACAGAACCAAAGTAGGCTTTCAATTTCATCAGGTGGTTTGTTTGGAACTTATTTTACTGATTCACAGATAACTGAAGTTTTTGTTCCTGTGCAAACTACAGATTTTATTTTTTCTCTTTATTCCAGAAACTTTGGTTTTTTTGGAGGGTTACTACTTATAACTCTATGGATTGTGTTTTTCTTCAGGGTTAATAGAATAATTAAACTAACCCAAATTGAGTTTGAAAAATATTTACTCTCAGGCTTATTAATTCTTTTGGGTGTGCAAATATTTATAAATTTGTTTACTATTCTTGGCTTTATCCCATTGACAGGAATTCCTTTTCCACTTTTAAGCCTTGGGGGTTCGTCAATTTTTTCAACTGCAATAATATTTGGGTTAATTAATAGAGTTTTCATTGAAAACAACATAGTTGTTTAATTCTAAAATCTACTATTCTTAGTATATGTTAAATTTATATATTCGTCATCTCGGAGGTTTTAATGTTTGGTATTTTCAAAAAGTCAAAAATTGTTCGCAAAAGCGACAACTTAGACAATACAAAAACTAAATGGTTTAATGGCCAAAAAGTAAAAATAAAGTCTGGGACTACTCGCTCAGGTTCTCAAAAAAATAAAAATTTTAAGGATAAGAACCCAACATGGTTCAGAGAGCAACCATTACCAGTTCCAGAAGTCGAAAAAAAGCAGATGCTAATTAGCTCAAAAGATGGGATTTCAAAAGTTGCTATTCTTGAAGGACCAACTTTAGTTCAATACTATACATCAGAAAATAATGCTAAGTCTAAAGTTGGAAATATTTACCTTGGAAAAGTAAAAAATGTTTTACCTGGAATGGAGGCAGCATTTGTTGCTTTTGGTGATGAAAAAAATGGTGTTTTGTATGTTGCTGACATAGAAGGTTCTCACAAAAACTCAAAAATTGAAAATTTATTAAAACCTGATCAAGAAATTTTAGTTCAAGTAGTAAAAGACGCTATGGGAGAAAAAGGAGCAAGATTGACTGGCCAAATCTCTCTTCCAGGGAGATATTTAGTTTTAATTCCAAACTCTAGAACAAAAGGAATCTCTAGAAGGCTGTCTGATAATGAAAGAAGTAGGTTGGATAAAATTATTCGTAAGCTTAAGCCCGAAAATTTTGGAGTTATTGTTAGAACTGCTGCCGAGGGAGTGAGTGAGAAAGCATTACAAGTAGATATTGAAAAACTTGTAGAAGAGTGGGCTGTTGTTAGTAATTACAAAAGTGGAGATGCACCAAAGTTGATTCATCAAGAGCCAGATGTTTCCATAAAGGTAATAAGAGAGCACCTCAACTCAACATTTAAAAAGCTTCTAATTGACAGAAAAGATCAATTTGATGAAATCAAAAATTATGTTTCTGTAACATCTCCGGAAATAAGCGATATTGTCGATTTTTATCAGGATGAATTAATGTTATTCGAAAGATATCACATAGAAGATCAAATTAAAAAGGCTTTAGATAGGAAAGTTTGGTTACCATCTGGTGGACATCTTATTATTGATAGAACAGAAGCTTTAACAGTAATTGATGTTAATACTGGGAAATTTGTTGGAAAAAATAGTCTTGAAGAAACTGTTTATGAAAATAATTTAGAAGCCGCAGAGGAAATTGCAAGACAGCTAAGGCTTCGAGATATTGGGGGGATTATTGTAATTGATTTTATAGATATGGAGTCAACTAAAAAGCAACAAAGTCTTTTAAGCAGGTTTAAGCAAGAGTTAGCAAAAGATAAAACTAGAACTCAAGTCTTTGAAATATCAAGACTTGGACTAGTAGAAATGACAAGAAAGAATGTTGCAGCCGGTCTTGTAGAAAGTTTTTCTGAAGAGTGTGAAGTTTGTAATGGCAGGGGCCTAATAATTAATGATATTTTTTCTAACAAAAGTATAGAAGAAGGCTTGATTGACTCCGAGGCTGTAGTAGAGTAATTGAGTTATGAGTAAATATGCAGTTATAAAAGTTGGTTCATCTCAAGAAAGAGTCAGTGTTGGAGATGAATTTTCAGTTTCATCTTCCTTTGCAGAAAAAACCATTATACCTGTATTAGTAAGCCCTAGAAAAGGCCAAATAGTAATTGATGATAAAGAATTAAAGAAATATAAAGTTGAGTTAGAGTATCTTTCTATTTCAAAATCAAAAAAAATTAGCATTTTTCAATATAAAAATAAAACTGGAAATAGGAGAAGAGTTGGACACAGGGAAAACTCAAGAATTGTGAAAGTTAAAAGCATACAAGGACTCGAAAGCGCTGAGGAGGAATAATGTCTAAAACAAAAGCAGGTGGTTCAACCAGGAACGGAAGAGACTCAAAGTCTAAACGTCTTGGTACTAAAGTTTATGACGGTGAAAATATTTCTGCTGGCTCGATAGTAGTTAGACAAAGAGGTACAAAAATTCATCCAGGAGAAAATGTATCTAAAGGCGGAGATGATACTCTTTTTGCAAAAATAGACGGTGTTGTAAAATTTTCTACAAGAAATGGTAGAAAATTAGTTAACGTAATTCCAAAATGAGCCAATGTTTGTTGACGAAATCAAGCTTTCAGTATCATCTGGAGCTGGAGGACCAGGCTCTGTTAGCTTTAATAATTTAAACTCTAAAACAAAACCATCCGGTGGATCAGGGGGAGATGGTGGTAGTGTTTTATTTCAGGTCAATAAAGAATTGCCTGACTTATCTCACATAATGTCAAACAGTTCTCTTAAGGCTACAAACGGTGGACCAGGTAATAAAAATTTTCAAAATGGAACCTCAGGTGAGAATTTAATCATAGAAGTGCCGAGAGGAACGCAGGTATTTATTGATAATGAAATGTTTGCTGACCTTCATGACAATAACTCTTTTTATGAATTAATTGCAGGTTCAAAAGGTGGTAGAGGAAATTATGAATTGATTTCAAAAAGAAATCCTAATCCACAAATATGTGAACAAGGAGTAAAAAGAAAATCACTTGATGTCAAACTTACTTATAGTCTCTATTCTGACATTTCGATTGTTGGATTACCAAATGCAGGCAAAAGTACACTAATTCAGAAATTAACTAACTCCAAGGCAAAAATTGGTGATTACGAATTTACAACTACTAGTCCAAATATAGGTGTTTTAAATAATTCTGAAGAAACAATAACCATCTGCGATTTACCTGGATTAATAAAGGGTGCTTCAGACGGGGTTGGAATGGGCAGGAGAGTTCTTAAGCATTTAAGAAATACTAAATTTATTATTTACTTAATCGACCCAATAAATGAAAAATTTAATATTAAATCACAAATTTCAATGCTTAATGATGAATTATTTAAATTTGATGAAAATTATCAATCTATTAAAAAATTAATAGTCATTAATAAGTCAGATAAACTCTTTACGCCGAATGAAAAATATTTAAATATATCTTGTTTACATGAAAATGGAATTGATAAATTGGTCAACACAATACAAAAAGAATTTAAAAATGACTTACCAATTATTTATTCTGAATTCCATAAAATTTTTTTAGAGCAAGATGATTATTATATAGAAAAAGTAGAGAATCAATTTCGTTGTTCGGGCGAATTCGTCACAAATATGATCAACATTTCTGGAAATAAAGATAGTGTCTTAGACGAGATATTTATTAGATTTGAAAAATCTATTCTCTCTAAAGAAATTAATGAAATGGGTGCGATCGATGGTGATACAATTGTGTTAGGAAATTTAGAATTTGAATACAAACAATAAAAAAAATATAGTAATAAAAATTGGGACTACTTCAATTATTAAAAATGATAAAGTTGATTTAACTCTGTTGAAAAACTTGGCCGAGTTAATATCCGAAAATAAAAATCAATTTAATTTTGTAATTGTAACTTCCGGTGCTGTTGGTCTTGGGGCAGCGAAATTAAATTATAAAAGTAGACCAAAATCATTAAAGAGGCTACAGGTGGCATCAGCTGTTGGTCAAATTGAATTGATTAATCAGTATGAAGAAATTTTTAAAGATAAAAAAATGAATATTGCACAAGTTTTAATCACAAAAAATTTAATAGATGATAGAGAACAATTCATTAACACTACACAAGCCTTAAATGAATTGTTGTCACAGGGAATTGTTCCAGTAATTAATGAAAATGATGTTGTGGCTACTGAAGAGTTAAAGTTTGGTGATAATGATAGGCTATCTGCAATAGTATCAATTATTGTTAACGCAGAAAAACTTATAATTATTACAAATAAAGAGGGATTATATAATTTCAATCCTGATAAAAATAAAGATGCAAAAAAAATTGATTACATTGAATATGACTCCAATCAACTAAACGAGTTGATACCTATTTCAAAGGCTGGAGAAGGTATGGGAGGATTTTCAACAAAAATTATGGCATCTCAAATCTCTGGTTTTTCTGGTATACCAACACATATAATTTCTTGGTCAAAATCTAATTTATCGAAGGCAATTTTAAATGAAAAGGTTGGAACCTATATAACTGCATCAAACAAAAAAATTAGACTTCGAAAGCTTTGGATTGCTTATGGGATGGCTCCGGTATCAAATGTTTTCATTGATGAAGGTGCAGCAAATGCACTTTTAAAGAATGCCTCACTTCTATCAAAAGGAGTTATTAAATTTGATAACTCTTTCACAATTGGAGATGGATTATCAATTGTATTTAACAAAAAAATTGTCGCTAAGGGTATTGCAAAAATTGACAACACTGCAATTGCTGAAAGCAGTGTATTAATTCATAAAGACGATTTAATTATTCTATAAATAATTTTACTAATAGAAATACTTAATTAACCTTTAAATATGCTTAAGCAAATAGGAACACAAGCAAAAGAGGCTGCTGCAGAAATTGCAGTTTTAAGCACAGATAAAAAAAATCAAATTTTACAGAGTATGGCAGATGAATTGCTTAAAAACTCAAAAAAAATTTTAGATGCTAATAAAGTAGATCTAAAAAATTCCAAAGATCTCGATTTAACACCTGCATTAATTGACAGATTAACATTAACTGAAGAACGTATAAATGGTATGGCTAATGGCCTACTCAAGATAATTCCCTTAGAAGATCCGGTTGGAAATATTACTGAAAGTTGGAAAACCGATGAAGGGTTAGATATAAGAAAAATTCGTTCACCTTTTGGAGTCATAGGAGTTATTTATGAAGCGAGACCTAATGTTACAAGTGATGTCTCAGGTCTTTGTCTAAAATCTGGTAATGCAGTAATTTTAAGAGGGTCTAGTTATTGTCTTGACTCAAATATTGCTATTCTTGAAGTTCTTCAAAATTCACTAGTTTTAAGTAATTGTAGTAAATATATATTTCAAATAATAGAAAGTAAAGATCGTCAAGATACCATTGAATTTATGAACCTTACAGAATTTGTTGATCTTATTGTTCCTAGAGGAGGGAAGGGGCTGATACAAACGTTAGTAGACAACTCTAAAGTGCCATTTATCTTAGATGGTGATGGAAATGTACATTTGTACATTCACCAGGATGCAAAAAAAGAACACATTATTGATATAGTTATTAATTCTAAAGTGCAAAGACCTGGGGTATGTAACGCTCTTGAAACCTTGATAATCAACAGTGAAATTTACCAAGATATGGGTGGTTTGATCATTGAAGAACTATTAAAAAATAAAGTAGAATTATTTGTTGATGAAAAAATAAAAGAAGACTTTCCAAGTTTAAATCTTGCTAACAAATCACATTATGAAACTGAATTTTTAGATTTAAAACTTGCAGTAAAAGTTGTAGACAATGTTGACCAAGCAATTGATCATATTAAGATCTTCTCATCTGGACATACTGAAGCAATTTTGACTGAATCGAAGGAAGTTGCAGACACTTTTGCAAAATCTATAGATTCTTCAGTTATATTTATTAATTCATCTACAAGATTTACTGATGGTGAAATGTTTGGTTTTGGTTCTGAAATTGGAATTAGTACTCAAAAATTACACGTTAGAGGCCCGATGGGGTTGGAAGCCTTAACAAATGAAAGGTATGTAGTTACTGGAGAGGGCACTGTTAGAGGATGAAAAAAAGTTTAACGTTAAAAGATTTTGAAGATAACGGCTACTTTGCTGATCAAGAATTAGTAGACATAGTTAATGCTTCATTGTTTTTAAATAAACCAATTTTGATAGAGGGTCCTGCTGGCACAGGAAAAACTTACCTTGCAAAAACTCTATCCAGAATATTTAAAACTCAATTAATTAGACTCCAATGTCACGAAGGTATTGATGAAGACAAAGCTCTTTACGAGTGGAATTATAAAAAGCAGCTTTTATCAATACAAACTGAACAGGATTCCAAAAATTTATTTACTGAAGAATTTTTGATTGAAAGGCCTATTCTTCAATCTCTTAGGTCTGATGAAAAATCTATTTTTCTTGTAGATGAAATTGATAGATCAGATGAAGAGTTTGAGGCTTTGTTATTAGAAGTACTGGCTGAAAACCAAGTTAGTATTCCTGAGCTTGGAACTATCACTTCAAAGAGTGATAATCTTACTGTATTAACCTCCAACTCTACAAGAGAGCTTTCTGAAGCTTTAAGAAGAAGATGTTTGTATTATTACCTCGACTACCCATCAGTTGATATTGAAACAAAAGTAATTCTCTACAATGTTGAAAATATTAATGAAGAAAAGGCAAAAAAGTTTTCTATATTTAGCAATTTTGTAAGATCGCTTGGTCTGAATAAACCACCTTCTTTAATTGAATCTGTTGAATGGGTAAAATATAATCATTTAAATGATGAGGAGTCCTTAAATTCAAATATTGGAATTCTTATAAAAGATATTGAAGACCAAAAAATTTATCTAGATAAAATTAAAGAAGATAATGCAAATAAAAACCAATGAGTTAATTAATTTTTCTCATTACTGTTCAGAGAATTCATTAAAATTCCCATTTGAAAGGGTAGGTAGTTTAATTAAATTTTTGCAAAATGCACAACATGATAATTATGAAAGAGATATAAGTTTTATTTATTCATTACTGCCATCTAATAAAGAAGAAAAAGAAAAATTGAAGGAACTTATTCATCAGTACTTTAATTTTTCAATCGATGATAGTAAAGATGATTACAGTTTTTTATCAGATTATAAAGATGAGAGAATTGGAGATTTTTTTAATGATGATTCACTTACAAGATTTCAAAAACTTGCTGATGAAATCATTAATGAATTTGGTGAAATAGATTTTAGTAGACCAGTTTCAAATAATTATTGGTTAAATCAGGTACAGAACTCACTTGCTTTTCTTGATTTGGTAAGTTTTTTTGATATTGATTTTGATAATGGATTAGATGAAATTATCAATCAAGAAAATAGAAATTACTTTATAAATCAACTAAATCAATCCATACTTGAAAGAGTTTCAGAATTAAGAAATCAATTTAAAGAAGCTTACATACCATCAGAACTAAATCCAAAAGAAAATTTAGAGGAAAAAGATTTTTTATTTACAGATGCCTCAGAAAGAAGAAAATTACTTAAGGAGACAAAAAATCTTGGGTTAATCTTAGCAAACAAATTTGTAAAATATACAAAATCAGCTTCTAGAGGTAAGTTGTTATTTAGAAAAACAATTCGTAAATCACTTAAAAATGGAGGAAGTCTTTATGATATTGTTTTAAAACCAAAAATAAAAAAGAAACCCAGATTGATTTTATTATGTGATATCAGTGGTTCAATGGCTCTTTACTCTTTGTTTGGGCTTACCTTACTTTTTGGAGTAGTTCAACGGTTTAGATCTGTTCACGCATATGTATTTATTGATGGCATCACTGACATTACAAAAGAATTAAAAAATTTAAAATTTAATAACATAAATAAAATACTTACTAATTGGAATAATTATGTCCATGCAGATGGACACTCAGATTATGATAAGTCGTTTAAAGATTTGTTAGATCAAAAAATAATTAGCAATTCAAGTTTTAATACTCTCATTGTAATAGGAGATGCTAGAAATAATTACAGACCAATAAATACAGAAACAATTGTTAAGTTATCAACAAAGTTTCAGAATATCTACTGGATGAATCCAGAAAAAAGCCAATACTGGAATACAGGTGACAGTCAATTTCATCATTACCAGTCAATTGCAAAAAAGTATTCTGAAGTAAGAAATTTTGAACAATTAAGAACATTTATAAACAGTATTAATTTTAAAAAGGTAATTAAATGATGAAGATTGGAATTCTTGGTGGCACTTTTGATCCTCCTCATAAAGCACACCTAAAAATTGCTGAAAGGGCTATTAAACAATTTGATTTGGATAAAGTTCTATTTATACCTTCTGGAAATCCATGGCAAAAAAAATATGCTACATCGTTTATTCACAGATTTGAAATGACAAAGATTCTTATCGAGGGTACCACTGCATTTGAAATTAGTGATTTAGAAAAATCTGAAGATGTTCCATCTTATACTTTTGATACACTTACTAAGTTAAATCATAAAAAAGATAATTTATATTTTATTCTTGGGTCTGACACTGCTATGAATATCAGAACTTGGAATAATTATGAAAAATTATCATCACTTACTAATTTTTTAATTGCTCTAAGAAAAGAAGACAGTATAGACAATTTGAAAGAAAGCTTTCCTTTCGAATATGATTTGATTGATGGTGAAAAACTAGATTTAAGTTCAACTTCTTTAAGGAGTAAGCTAAAAGACCATTTGTTTGATGAGGATGAAATTCCAATAAAAATAATAAGCTATATAAAGAAAAACAGTCTTTACTAAAATTTGTCTTTTATGTCTTGAATTTCAGAATCTATTTCATCAAGTTTTTCTAGTTCATCTTCTTCTAATGATTTAAGTTTTTCAATTTCAGCTTCCAATTCTTCAAGTTTTTCTAAAACATCGTCATTTGTATGATGATCTACATAATTTGCTATGAATTTAGCAGAAACAATTGCAGTGACAGTAGCAATTAATCCAAGGCCAACAAACATTAGAGATCCTGCAATTAATCTACCAAGTGTTGTAAATGGTGTAATATCACCATAGCCTACAGTGGTTATAGTAACTAATGCCCACCATACTCCATCTCCAAAAGTTTTAATTTGAGGTTCTGCCATGTAAAAAAGGTAACCAAAACTAACAATACAAAATAATAAAATACCAAGTATTGTTCTCAGTCTTCGACTGTTAAATACTCGCTCAAGTAAACTAAGTACGTTTTTTATTTTATTCAAATTAACCCTTATATTTAAGAATAGTGTGTTTATTTTTTCATGGTAACATATTTATAAGTGAATCAATTTAAGACCATAACAGAAGAAAACAGCTTTTTTATAGATTCATTGGTCGACCTTCTGTTGACCCAAAAAGTAACAAATATAAAAGTTTTAAAATTAGAATCTGATCAGTTTCATGACAATGTAATAATCTGTACTGCAAATTCTTTGGTTCAAATGAGTGCAATTATCAAAAATATTAAAAAAAATTTACAGATACAAAAATTTACATATGAGGGTGAAAACTCAAATTGGTTATTAATAAGTGTTAAAGGCATATTAATTCAAATTTTTACTGAAGAATCTAGAGAGTATTACAATATTGAAGATATATATTTTGATAGTGAGACTCTTTATCAATACGGATAGAAATACTTTAGGGGCTGTAGCTCAGCTGGCAGAGCACCTGCATGGCATGCAGGGGGTCAGGGGTTCAAATCCCCTCAGCTCCACTTAATTAAATGAATTTTAAGTATTTAAAAACTTTACTCTTTGAAATAAAAGAACTAGCTTCTTCTCAAGTACTAATTGTTATTATTTTATTTGTACAGGTTGGGATTGTTACTAGAGGCTTGGGTACAACTAGTTATGGTCAAGCAGTATTAGTTTTAGCATTAATAGCAGTCATTTTTAGGACATTTCATGCTAGAAATAGTGATGTGACTTTATTGATGTTAAAAAAATATGGAGAAAATATGTTTACGCTTTCTCTCATATACGACTTACTAATTGGTATTGTTTGTTATTTGATTTGTTTAGTATTATTTCAATCTGGATTTAACTCACTATTTGGAAACTATAATTTGAGTTTCGCACTAAATATATTATTAATTTGTAGAATATTTCAAACTCTTTCAGAGAGTTCAAAAGCAGTATTAACTTTTAATGGTCAGTTTAAAAAATTTGCTTTGGTAGATACAGTTTCAAGTTTGATGAGGTTTATTACGATTGTTATATTGTTCAGTATAAATGCAAGTATTGATAATTATTTTATTGGACAAGCAGTTTTTTCAATAGTTTATGGTGTTTTTGGTTTTTTTATATGCAGAAATTATTTAAGAATTTCAGAAGTATCAATAAAAAATTTAACGGATTATTTTGTAAAATTTAAAGCAGATTTTCTCAAACAACGACTTGATCAACTCGTAGGTATAGTCCCACAGCATTTAGATTTAGTGATTTTAGGTTACTTTACAGATCTATCAACTGTTGGTATTTATAGAATTGCAAAACGACTTGTTGAACCAATTACATATATTATCTCAGTTCTAACACCATTGGTTCAAAACCAGCTTTCAAAAGAAAGTTTAAGAGTAAACTTCTCTGAACTTGTTAAAAATTTCTTGTTACCACTTTCGGCAATCATTATTATTCCATACGTATATTTTGGTGAAAACTTGATAAGCCTTATTTCGGGTAGATCTTTTCTTGATGCCTATGAACCAATGCTTGTTCTTGTCATAGGTTATATAATTTATCTAAACACTTTTTGGATACGACAACTACTTTTATTTTCAAATTTGATCCAATACCATTCTGTAAGTAGGTTAATTTCACTAGTTGTATTTGTCTTAGCTTCATTCTTTTTTGTAGATCAATTTGCTGCAGTTGGTATAGCAATTGCATTATCTTTGAGTATGATTCTGCAAAAATTTTATGAATTTTATGCGTTCAATAAGTACTCTGAGCAAAATTAA
>CACNQV010000013.1 GCA_902622665.1 uncultured Candidatus Actinomarina sp. | reverse complement strand
GAAAGACTATTTATTTGATCGTAGTTTTCAGTTTCAATTAATTCTTTAAGATTTTCTGATGCACCTGGATAATATGAAGTAGTATCTCCTATTTTTTTGAGATAAAAAAGAATATCATCTTTTAATTTTTTGGTATGTTTCCAATCTTTTGGTAATACAATTACTTGAGCAGCTATACAATTGAATCCTGAATTATTTAATTTTGCAGTTACTATTTTTTTGGCTTGATGTCTTATTTCTGAACGTGACCAATTTCCAGGATGAACAATAATAGGTGTGACATTACCCAATTCTGTTGTAATTGGTTTTTTATTTATTTTAGGTAAAGACTTAAGTGACCTTTCTTTATCATCAAGTATCCTCCCGTAAACAATATTTTCATATGTAAAATTAGAACCTGTTAAGTGGGTTTGATGAAACCCATCATGTTCAGTTAAATATTTTGATGCCTCCATGTCACCCTCTGTAATAATCATGAATCCTCTAGATATAAAGGGTTCGAATATTTGAATAAAAATTGGTAATAAATAATCATTAACTGGATTAAGTTTCATATAGATTACAGACTTGTATGCAATCATGTGAAACAATGCATCAAGAATTGGAATAGATGAAACATTGCCAGCTCCTAATATAAGTGTTATTTTTGGTTTATTGTTTTTAAATCTATTAGCAAATCCTCTAAATTCATTTATTTGTTCAAAACTTAAATTTTTTCCAAATCTTATTTCTCCCTCTAGAAACGGGAACAAAAGTTTTTCAATACTTTTCGTAGGAAATACTTTGTAGCTTTTTTGAGATTCATCAAATTTAGATTTATCTAAGTCTCCTTCGTCCTGAAGTGAATCTATAAAATATTGAAGAGCATAAATACAGGCAAAGGGGCCACCAATCCATTCTTCACCTTCCTTGGATTTATGTAATATTCCTTTTTTCTCAGATGCAAGTGTTGCCCAGTAATATGATATAGTTTTAATATTTTCAATTGTTTGTTGAAGTAAGGTAATTAGAGTAGCTTTATCTAGATTTAAAAATTCTGAAGAGTTGACTCTTAATTTACTAATATTTCTGTCTATATCAATCTTCGATGGATTCATATATACATATTATTCAGTTAATTCAAGAAGTTCAAAATCTCCCCAATTAACTGTCAAATGTTTTGCAGGAATAAGCTCATTTGGCCTTCCTACAGGTAAATTTTTAGGGTATTCCTCAAGTGAAACATCCTCACCCTGAAGTTCATCAATAATTAATCTTAATGTTTCAGCTAAATCATCAAGTGTATCCACAGTTTGTGTTTCAGTAGGTTCAAACATGAGTGCTTCCTCGATAATTAATGGGAAATAAATAGTAGGAGAATGAAACCCCTTGTCTAATAATGCTTTTCCTACATCATACGCTTTAATCTTATGAGATTTCTTAAGATCTTTTACAGTTGCTACAAACTCATGCATACAAGGTTCGTTATAAGCTAAAGGAATAACTTTAGAAACAATGGAGCTTAAATATCTTGCATTAAGAACCGCATAAGATCCAAGAGTGTCTAATCCTTCTTTGCCTAATAATTTCATATAAACAAGTGCACGTAAAGCCACTAAAAAATTACCGTGGTATCCATGCATTCGACCAATTGAAAGTTGAGGCATATACCATTCGTAACTTGTTTCTGTTTTTTCTATAATTGGGCCGGGTAAATATTCTTTTAAGAAAGATTTTACAGCAACAGGTCCTGATCCAGGTCCACCTCCACCATGTGGTGTTGCGAAAGTTTTATGAAGATTAGAATGGACAATATCAAAACCCATGTCGCCAGGTCTACATACACCAACAATCGCGTTTAAATTTGCACCGTCATAATATACTAAACCACCATTTTCGTGAATTATATTTGAGATCTCGGTAATATTTTCTTCGAACAAACCACCAGTGTTTGGATTAGTTAGCATTAATCCAGCAGTATTTTCACTTACTAGATCTTTAAGATCGTCTATGTTGACCATCCCCCTAACGTCTGTGGAAACTTCGACTACATTAAAACCTGCCATTTTTGCAGAAGCTGGATTAGTACCATGTGCTGAATCAGGAACAATGATATCTGTCTTGTTAAGTAAGTTGTTTTCCTCTAAATATTTCTTAATAATTAATAATCCTGTTAACTCACCAGAAGCACCAGCTGGAGGTTGAAAAGTAGCATTATCCATACCTGTAATTTCAATTAAAAATTTCTCTAATTCGTGAAGGACTTCTAAATTACCTTGTGTAAAAGCACTAGGAGTTGAGGGATGAGAGTTTGCAAACGTATCTAAACTTGCAACATAATCTGCAAACCTTGGATTGTATTTCATCGTGCAAGAACCTAACGGGTAGAACCCTACATCAACAGCGAAATTTCTATGTGCAAGTCTTGAATAATGCATTACCAAATCATGTTCTGAAACTTCAGGAAGACTCGGTTTATCATTTCTTATTGCAGAATTATTAATTTCAGTTACTGGGACGTCTAACTTTGGAAATCTCGATGCTCTCCTTCCAGGCTTAGATAGTTGATTAATTGTTGGTTCTGGACCGCCTCCGACCAAAGGTAAAGAACTTGCATTACCACCACTATGCATTATTTACCTCCGTTAACAATTGAACGTAATCGTCAATTTGAGCTTTTGTTCTCTTCTCAGTTACTGCTACCAAAATTTTATTATCATCATATTTGATTCCAGCTAAAAATCCTTTAGCTCCCATATCGAGAATCACTTCTTCGGCAGATCTGTTCGTTTCAACAAGAAATTCCCTTAAAGATGTTGTGTAATTTAATACATTAAAATTGTTATCAGATAGCAATTGTTTCATATATGAAGCTTTTTGAATAGCTTGATATCCAATTTCGTAAAGACCTTCAGGACCTAGCCAAGATAAATGAATAGTAGAACCAACTGCATTTAATGTTTGATTAGTGCAGATATTTGAAGAAGCTTTTTCTCTTCTTATGTCTTGTTCACGCGCCCTTAACGTCATCACATAAGTTTTTGTATTATTAGAATCCCTAGATTCCCCAATAATTCGACCTGGTACTAATCTTGCTAACTCTTTTCTAGTAGCAAACCAACCTACTGTTGGCCCACCGAAAGATAGTGGTGATCCCATGGATTGGCCTTCAGCTACTACAATATCAAATCCCATAGAACCAGGCGATTTTAGAATACCAAGCATAGATGGGTCTGCATAGCAGATAGTTATTACTCCTGCTGCTTTTGCATTTTGTACAATAGATGTTAAATCTTGTGCAGAACCTTCATAATGAGGTAATGAAACAACAAAAGCCGCATCTTCTTGTGAGAACACATAATCTTCAGGAAATAAATAATTAACTAAATCTACATAGTTAATATTGAACTTGTTCATATCAACAAGGGTATTCACAACTTCCTTTGTGTTTGGATTAAAACCATTAGATATTACGACATTATCTCTTTTTGTTTTATTAATAGCTACTGAAATTGCCTCTGCAACAGATGTAGCTCCATCATATAAAGACGCATTAGCTAGTTCCATATCTGTTAAGTCACAAATGAGCGATTGATATTCAAATAGTACTTGAAGTAATCCCTGTGAAATTTCTGCTTGATAAGGGGTGTAAGATGTCATAAATTCTGGACGCATTGTTAATGATTTAACAGTTTGTGGTAAGTAAACATCATAATGTCCACCTCCTGCAAAACATATTAAATTTGAAGTGTTTTTAGATTCTAATTCCTCAAAATCACTTATTGATTCAAGTTCAGAGATAGATGGTGGAACATTGAGACCATCATTAAGTTTCAAGGTTTCAGGTATATGGGTAAATAAATCATCTAAAGAGCTTATTGAAAGCTCTTCAAACATTTTTTTCAAATCAATTTCTGAGTGTGGTACAAACATTAACTTAAAAACCTTTTATATAACAAATTTCCTTCTACCAAATTACCACGAATCTCAAACTCTACTAAATCGTCAGAAGGATTAGTTTTGAATAAAACAAAGCCAATTGGGTAGCCTAATACAGGTGAAATATTGCCAGAGGTTACGATACCCTCTACTCCATCGGAACTGCAAGCTGTCCCAGTACGTGCAATTTGTTTAGCGTTTAACTTAAAACGCTTGAGATGTTTATGTTCTTTTGATTCTATTTGATAATCTATTATTTCTTTTCCTAGATAATCACTCTTATTTGTAACAGTCCATTTAAGTCCAGCCTCAACCGGTGAAATATCATCAGTTAATTCAAATCCATATAAAGGCAAAGAAGCTTCAAGTCTTAATGTGTCTCTTGAACCCAATCCACATGGTTTTACACCTTTAGCCTCTAATGCGTTAATAAAACTAATCGTATCATTAGGATCCAACATAACTTCTAATCCATCTTCTCCTGTATATCCAGTTCTTGCATATATGTATTTACCTTCTTTTAAGGTAGAGAATTTTTCTGGAATAGACATAATACTACTAACAATTTCAATCGCATTTTTACCTTGAACAGCAATTAAATCAGTATTCATTGTGATATCTTCATAATTAATGGAGTGAATATCTAAATGAGTTTTTATTTTACTTGTATTACTTGCATTGCAGATAAGTATTAAATCATCTTCAAATTTCCAAAAAATAACATCATCAATAGCAGTCCCCTCCTCAGACGTGAAAATTGAATATAAAGCTTTTGTATTGCTTATGTTTTTAAGGTCAGAACATATCAGATAGTTGATTTCCTCTATTTGAGAGTAACTCAAACGAAGTCTACCCATATGTGAAACATCAAAATATCCAGCTGCTTCTCTTACATATTGATGTTCTTTCAAAGTACCATCATATGAAAAAGGCATTGACCATCCTGCAAAATCTATTACTTTTGCATTTTTACTTAAATGAAATTCGTAAAGAGAAGTAGATTTACTATCTGACATTAAGAAATAAATGACTCATATTGTTGATAAGACATACCAGAATCATCCATTTCTTTAATTTCAGCTTTAACCATCCAACCATCACCAACTGGATCGTTATTGATGAGTTCTGGTTCAATTTCTAATTTTGAATTGACTTCAGTTATAACACAATTCATTGGTGCATATGCTTCTGCAACAGTTTTTGTAGCTTCAACTTCAACAATTGCATCACCTTTATTAAATTCTTGTCCTACTTCAGGTAATGTAACAAAAACAATATCGCCAAGCTCGCCCTGCGCGTAATCAGAAATTCCAACGGTAACATTTTCTCCGTCAACAATGTACCATTCGTGAGTCTCAAGATATTTTGTTTCTGACATGTCCCCTCCTAATTTATCTTGGTTTTACAGTAGATAGTCCGCCATCAATATGTATAGTCTGGCCTGTCACCCATTTTGCATCTGGGCTCAATAGCCACTTTATAACAGGAAGTATATCATCTGCATCTCCAATTTTCGAAATAGGATGCATATTTTTAGATACTTCTCTTGCTGCCTCCGACGATAAGATTTTTTCAGACATATTTGAATCCATAATACTTGGAGCAATAACATTAACTCTTAAATTATCCTTTGCGTAAGTAGCTGCTGCAGATCTAGCAAATCCTTCTATGCCTGATTTAGCAGCTGCAATAGCTTCGTGGTTTGACAGTCCTTTTGAACCAGCAATAGATGAAAAAAATATTGCAGATCCATTTTTCATTCTCCTAGCAAAGCTAGCTAATAAATAATATGAAGAAAACAAATTAGTTGTTATGACATTATTAAATTCATCTATAGAAGTACCATGTAAAGGTTTTATTAATATTGAACCTATACAGTTTACCAAACCTTTTATTTCAACATCTGTATCTATTATTTTCCCAAACTCCCTTGGTTCTACAGTATTGTTAAGGTCTATAACTTGATAATTAGCATTAATTGCAGATGATTGTTCCCTTAATTTAGCTTCATCTCTACCAATAAGAAACAGCTCATTATCTTTTGCCAAAGCATTAACAACTGCTTTTCCTAAAGTTCCTGTAGATCCCGCGATAATGTACATAACTATATATTAAGTTTTAACTTTTAATTTGATAAATTATTTGTTTTAGAAATATTGCCAAACCAATATGCAGATTTATGAGGTTTGCGAGAATAATCATTTTTATTAACTTCGACTAAACCAAAATTCATTTGATAACCAAGATCCCATTCAAAATTATCTAGCAAAGACCAATACAAGTAACCAATTATATTGTTATGCTCTTCTTGAAATTTATGTACATCTTTCAATACAGTTGTTACAAACTCAATTCTTTCATCGTCATTATCAGTAGCAATTCCATTTTCTGTAATAAAAACTTCTTTATTGGGAAATATTTCCTTCAACCTCTTTAGATTGTATAAAACTGCTTCTGGTCTATATTCATACCCCATTTTTGTTGTTCGTGTTTCACCCGTAATTGCCCCATTTCTACCAGCAAAAATTTGAATAATACGCGGTAAAATAAATTTTCTAACAAATCCTATATTTAAAAGTAAGGCATTTGAAAGTTTTAAAAAAATATTTTTTGGATATCTTACTATTGTATAAGTTTGTAAACCAATAAAGTCATCATCTACAGAAGCATCCAAAAATTTATCCTCAAGATGGTATTTCAAATACGCTTTTAATTTATTATCATCTTCATCTTCCCACTCCTGTAAAGCATGCGTCATGCCAACTTTTGCATTTTGATTATATTTTTTAATTGTTTTTAATGCTTTTTTATGTGCAGACATGATATTTTCTGAAGCTTTTATAAATTTTGTTTCGCTAGCTATCCCAGGAGGGAATTTATTGGTTGAAAAGTATCCAAAAAATGCAAATATACCTGGTTCATTTATTGTATTGAAATAAACAATCTCTTTCGGTAAAAATTGCATAAGCTTATCTACATAAGTATTAAAATAACCATCAGCATTTGAGTTAAGCCAGGAACCTTTATTAAATAACCACTCTGGCGTAGTGAAGTGATGAAATGTAATTATAGGAGTAATACCATTAGAAATTAGTTTTTTTGCTTTTTCAACATAATGCTCAATAGCATCATTATCAAACGCTCCTTCATTAGGCTCCACCCTGCTCCATTCTATTGAAAATCTAAATGCTTTAATACCAAGTTTCATAAGAAGCTCAATGTCCTGATCCAACATTTCGTAATGCTTACAGGCTTCATTACATGGCTCTACGCAAACAGAATTGGATTTATTTTCCCAAATTGTCCAATCATTATTATAAATACCACCCTCGACCTGATATGAAGCAACTGCAGTACCAAAAAGGAATTTATCAGGAAATTTTAGTTCATTCATATAGATAAATAATATATGCAATTCCAATTAAAAAAAGTTGTATTAAAAATCTTAAAAAATGTTGCTGATTACTCCAGTAAGTTCCACCGTATGGAAGATTATTAATCCATACATATAAATTCGCACCGTAAATAATTATTAAAAGAATAATCATCATTATTGCTGCTTCTTTTCTATATTTTGTAAGAAAAAGCAGCGGGATCAATATTTCAAGTATTCCGGTAAATTGGTGAACAAATCTTGCATACGGGATAAAGCTTGGAACTATTGCATCATAAAATTGCGGATTCAAAAAATGATTCAGTCCAGCCCAAACGAAAAAGAGAACATATACGTAAATTAATACTTTTGTTATGTCCATTGTTTAGATTTGTTAATTGCCTTGTTCCATTTATTTAAATAGTGATCACGTTGATTACTACTCATATTTGGATTCCAAGTTTTTGAATGAGTTATAAATGAGTTCATGTTTTTCAGTGGAAGATTATTTAAAAATAGATAACTAGCCGCACCTGCTCCTAATGCTGTAATCTCACTGATACCTTGTGAGATAACTTTTTTTTGAAATATATCAGATTGAAATTGCATAAGAAGATTATTAACAATCATTCCACCATCTACATTTACCGAATTGAACTGTATTCCAATATCTTTCTCCATTGATTCAAGCAATTCATTAGATTGAAATGCTACTGACTCTAAAACAGCTCTTGCAATATGTGATTTATTTGAAAACCTTGATAGACCAACTAATACTCCTCTAGCTGTCTCATCCCAATGTGGAGAAAACAATCCTGAGAATGCTGGGACAAAATATACATCCCCGTTATCTTTTTCAGCCATTGCTAGGGCTTCGACTTCAGAGCTATCTTTAATTATGTTTAAGTTATCTCTTAACCATTGAACAGCAGCACCAGCAATTGAAACTGAGCCTTCTAGCGCGTATTGTGGTTCATCACCATCTTTTTGATATGCTACTGTACTAAGTAAGCCATTGTTAGAATGTACAATATCAGTACCAGTATTAGTAAGTGCAAAACATCCTGTTCCATATGTATTCTTAACATCTCCAGAAGTAATACAATTTTGTCCAAATAAGGAAGCCTGTTGATCTCCTAGTACAGCTGTAATAGGTACGTTTTTTAATATTTCTTTATTTGATCCGTAATTGTACATTGATGGTTTGATTGATGGTAGAGAATCCCTCGGGATATCCAGTTTATTGATAACATCATCCAACCATTGCAAAGTATTAAGATCCATTAATAAAGTTCTGCTAGCATTTGTTACATCAGTTACATGTTTACTGGTTAGTTTATATAAAAGCCATGAATCAATAGTTCCAAAACATAAATCATTTTCTATTTTTGCCTTGTTTACTTCCTCAACATTTCTTAAAAGCCATATAATCTTGGAAAGTGAAAAATATGTCGCTATTGGTAGCCCTGTTTTCAGAAATTCATCTGACAACTCTTCAATCTGTTTTAGCTCATCGCATATATTTTGTGTTCGTGTATCTTGCCAAACTAAAGCATTATATAAAGGTTCCCCGGTAGATTTTCTCCATGCAAGTGTTGTCTCTCTTTGATTAGTAATACCAATACTATCTAATTGATTAATAGAAAATTCTTCATCAACTTTTGATATACAGTTTATAACTGATTTCCAAATTTCAATTGGATCATGCTCTACTGAAACTTCATCTGGTAAATGTTGGTTGAACTCTTGTTGATGGTTAGCGATAATTTGTCCTTTTTCGTTGAATACAATAAATCTAGAGCTAGTAGTGCCTTGATCTATACAGCCAAAATATTTCATATAATATATTTTAAATTTTGTAATTAAACATGTATACAAAAAGCATTTATATTCCGTTTTGTGATCCAAATGGGCCAATAATTGTTCCCATTATAAATCCATATATAAAACCATAAAAAAATCCAATTTTTAAGTATTTAATTGTTTCATTTCTAAACCGTAACTTTCCATCTTCTTCAAACCTAAATTTATAACGATATTTTTCGGAAAATGTATGTCTCATAACTGGATATAAATAAAATATAAAACCAATCCCAATTCCAGACAGTGTTCCTTCAATGAGCCTTGATACTGCTTCCTCTAACATTCTTCCAATTTAATAAAGTTATTAAATTATAAAGATACACTTAAGTAACAAACTATGGAGTATGTATACGAAGAAACAACGGTCTATGCAATATTGTTTGTTGTAGCTTTCTTTGCTTCATTGGTTGATTCTATTGCTGGAGGGGGTGGATTATTAACTACTCCCTCAATGCTTTTAGTTGGAATGTCTCCACTAAATGTGTTAGCAACTAATAAATTTCAGTCCTGTTTTGGAACTGTTACTTCTACTTATAACTATTACAAAAACGGATTTCTAGTAGAAAAAAAGAAAAAATTTTATACTATCTTGTCTTTTATTGGTTCAGGCGTCGGAACTTTGCTTGTAAGTAGAATTTCAAATGAAACTCTTGAATCGATAATACCAATCTTATTAATTGGTGCTGCAATATTCTTTATCACTAATAAAGGACCCTCTGGTGTTAAAAAGAATGAGAAATTACTAATTGTATTTAATCTAGTTGTTTTTGCGATTGGCTTCTATGATGGTTTTTTTGGACCTGGAACAGGATCATTTTTCGTTTTAGCTTTTATCATAATAAAAGGCGCAAACATCATGGAATCTACAGCGATTACAAAATTGTTAAACTTGTCATCTAATTTTGCAGCATTTATTATTTTCGCTTTTCAAGGTTATGTTATATGGTATTTAGGACTTGTGATGGCAGTAGCACAAATAGCTGGTGCATATACCGGTTCCAAATTTGCTATTAAAAATGGTGAAAAAGTTGTACGCCCAGTCTTAGTAATTGTTTCTATACTGCTCTCATTGAGAATACTTTTGGGATAAAAAAAACCGGTAGACTAGCTACCGGTCGTAAAACATTTTTAACTTTATCTACTTAAGATTCTCAGCTGATGTTTTTCCATTATTTTCTACTAAGTCATACTCTACTTCTTGACCTTCATCAAGATCTTGCATACCTGCACTTTTAACAGCTGAGATATGTACGAATACATCTTTATCGCCTTCTTCAGGTTCAATAAATCCATATCCTTTAGTGGAGTTAAACCATTTAACTTTGCCTTTCGGCATATTTCTCCTTAATTTCGTCATGTCTTGTAAAAGACATATTAACTATACAGAATCTGCGATATATATTTTTATTTTAAGGTAATTTTATTCCTCTTCCCTGCTGATACTTTTTAAACGATCGATATCAAGATCTTTCATCACAATTATTTATTTTTAAAATAAACGAAGTACCATAAACGAACTCCAAGAAATGAAAATAAAGCAGCAAGAATAACTTGAGTTGGAGTGTATGTGGTACGAAATAAATGAAATGCTGGCCAAGCTAAAGCTAAAAAAGCTAAAAAACTACCTAAATCTTTTTTATATTTCATATTTAATATCTAAAACAATAATAGGTGATTTAATTTAAAATTTTACAGTTTTGTAATTTATGAAATTATCTGATAAAACGTAGTATATTTTTATGGATTTAAATAAACTTTTAATAGGTGCGATAATTTCGATCATAATTATATTTCTTTTATATATTTCTATTGCACTTATTTCTATTCCATTTACTTTTTTGATTACTTTATTAAGTTAAAAAGTGAATATAGACTCTTTGGAGTAATTAAGCTCTTCTAAATTTGGCCTAACAGCTTCAGAGATCATTTTTGGTGGTCCACATAAAAGTATTAGTGTATCTTCACTTGGAGCCGGCATAGTATTTTTAATCATTTCAGAATCTATGAAGCCACTGAAACCATTCCAATTGTCTCCTGGTTCATCAAGAGTATAGAAAAACCTGTATTGATGTGAAAATTCTTCTTGCCTGTTTTCTAATTTATCTCTTAAAATTATGTCTTCTTCTTTTTTGTTCGCAAACAAAAGATCTAACTGGGTATTGTCACTTTCATTACCTAAAACAGTTCTAATAATTGGAATCATAGGAGTAATCCCTGAACCACCAGCAATCATTCCTATATTTTTATAATTTTTGGTTATTAGCTCCCCTCCTTGAGACTTTAATTGTTTTATATTGAATTCACCGTTACCTTTATAGGTAAGCCTTCCATTAGGTCCTTTAAATTTAAAAGTATCACCGATTTCAAGTTGATCTACTTTCTGCGACATAAAGCCACCATCCGGAAAATCTGGATGCTCATTACTTTTATAAACTTTTATTACAAAATCAACAAATCCAACATTTTTATCAGTAGATACAGGTGTATAGGATCTTGATACTTGTTCCCCATTATCATCTTCAGAAATTAAAGATAGATGCTTACCGACTGGCAATCCAAGCACATCATTTTCATCTGGAAGTTTGAATCTGAATCTACTTGTATCTGGTGTAAGTTTAACTTTATCTTCCAACTCTAATTCAAAAATTTCTTCATTTTTTGCTAAAAAAGTATCCATAGGTATATTGTATGCCGATTATTAAGTAACCTAAAATCGAATTACATAGGATTATAAAGCAACTTTTAGTTTTTAATTATTTCTAAATTTCCACCCATTCCAAAGTGGTTTGTACATATCACGTATAGTTTGGTCGGAGTATTTGATGTAATTTCAATTTCAACATATGATCCACTGTTTCCAGGAATACCACTAGTTGTGACATTTGTTGAATACTGACTTCCCTCTGATGAAGTTGAAAATCTTAAAGGATGGTTAGAGTTACTGTTATCGCTTTGATCAAAACGGTACTTGTTTCCAGAAACAACATTTAAGATCGTATTTTGGGAACCATTTAGTAAATATACACTCTGACCGGATCCACCTACTCCTACGGTTACAACTACATCAATGGTAGTTTGTGGAACTGTAGTAGTAGTTGTTGTAGTAGTTGTAGTTTGTGGAACTGTAGTTGTAGTTGTAGTTTGTGGAACTGTAGTAGTTGTTGTAGTAGTTGTAGTTTGTGGAACTGTAGTTGTTGTAGTTGTAGTTGTAGTTGTAGTTTGTGGAACTGTAGTTGTTGTGGTTGAAGTTACCGAAACTATAGTTGTTGTAGTTGAAATTGGTGGAACAACACGTGATATATTTTGTGGAACAGTAGTTGTTGTAGCTGTTTGAGGAACTGTAGTTGTTGTAGCTGTTTGAGGAACTGTAGTTGTTGTGGATAGAGTTGTTATTGGTCCACCAGTCGTAGCAGGTGTTTCTGGGGGTTGAATTTGTATATTTACAGTTGTACTTGTTGAAGTAGTTGGAATGGTTATTGTTTGTGAAAAAGTAGTAGAAAACGGTGCAAAAGTTGTTGAGGATGTAGATGTTGAAGTATCATTCAATTCGATACTAGCTTGAGGAAGTGCCGTGTTACTATTTAAACTTTCTTGGCTTCCACAACAAATAAAAATAGCTATTAATAAAATTGTTTTTTTAAACATCATGTAATTATTTCACAAAACAATCTTTATCTAATATTTATACAAATTGAATCTGATGAAAGTACAATATTTACGTAAATAAGGAGAATATATGGAACTACATAAAGACAGTGGGTCACTCAGAGTTATTATTGATGTGAGCTATGATTCAGCCGATGAATTTAAAGATTTTATCGAAAATGAGCAATGCCAATTTATTGAAAGCTTAGGCGTAGAGGGTCTTAAGAAATTTGAATGGTATATTGATGAAGAAACTAATACAGCAACATTGATTGAAGAATTAGATAATGCTGAGAGTTTTAAAGAAATAGCAACTAAAGCAATAGGAACTCCAGTAAATCTGAAATTTCGTGAAATTACAACTTTTGAAAATATGACAATTTTAGGTGATGTTTCAGATGAAATGAAAGAAAACTTAGCTGCTATGGGACCAAAGTTTAGAACTTTTAAAGCAGGACTTAATTAAATAGATAATCTATGGAACCAAAAAGAACTAGGTCAATAGGTCTCATAATTAGAAGATTTTTTGCAGTCTTCATATTCATTACAACAGTCTTAGGAATTATCTCTTCAATTGAAGAAAATACATTTACAGATGAGACTATTGGTAGTGCATTTGTAAGCCTGTTAATTGTTTATTATCTGGCTCGATCCCCTAGAAATAATCGTCAAATTCCTGATGTAGATGTTGAAAAAACAAATAACAGTGATAACGAAAATACTGTTGATATGGATGAACTACTTGAAGAATTTGAAGAAAATCTTAAAGAAATAAAATCTCAAGAAGTTCAAACTTCGTACAAAACAGAGAGAGTAAATAAAACTAACCCTGTGAAAGACAATCAAAGTTTCATATCAAGAATTTTTCAAGGCAGAACCGATAGATATTGATACTAAATTAAAAATTATTTCTTCTTTATAAATCGTTCTTCAATTTCATCGTAGATTTTATTTTCTATATCTTCTAACGTCGAGATAAGATTAGTATTCTTTTTCGAGTCTTCACGCCATACTGGAACCATAGCATTCCAGACCCCTTCTCCTTTGTAACGAGAGTATAACGATGCAGCTACATGTATACCTATAGTTACATAACTAAGAAAAGCTGAAAATTCGTGTAAAGCAATAGCTATTCCAACTCCTGGAATACCTGCATTAATGATGCCAGCTATTAATAAACCTGTGGTCGGCAACATAATCAAACTAAAGTAAACCATTCTATGAGTTGCTTTTGCAATAAATAAGTGGCCTGTGTGCATTTCATCATGAGCACCAAGAAGTGTTTTAGCATCTTTCATATAGAAAAAACGAAGCATAACTATAACTAAAAAAACTACGGAAAAAAGGATTTCAAAATTTAATAGAGAAGCATCTTCTAGTTCTTCTAGGTCTTCTACTTGCTTGAATATTCCATATGCATAGAGAATGGAGAATGTCCAGTGTATTGTTTTAGCTAGAGGTGTATGCGTTTTCTCCATTAAATAAATAATACAATTCAGGATGAAGATTTAAAGATATTATTTAAGAAAGATAAGAGGGTTCCCATCCTGGAGAAACCCCTTATCTAAATTAACTATTTAAATTCATCAAAATAGATAGCTGATTAAATATTAATATTTTGTAGATATTACGTTTTAACTATTTATTTTTAATAAAGTAAATTTATGGATATCTTCGATCTAATTATTCTTTTAATTGCTTTTACCTTAATTTTTAAAAATATAGTGAAAGATAGAATATATAAAACTATATTAACTTTTGGAGTTATTGCATCTATTATTCAAATACTAGAAGTTGGGTATAAATGGCAGTTCATACCGATTTATGTAATTTTCTTTACTTTATTTATTGAAATTTCTTTAGGTATAAAATACGAAAATAAATTTTTAAAGGGAATTTCATTACTGATAATGACAATTTTAATAATTTTTTCTACTGTTCTAATTTATTTTCTACCTATACCTGAATTTACTGTACAAGATAAAAAATATTCAGTTAGTTATGAGGAATTCTTTGTTGCAATTGATGACAGAGCACAACCTCAAGCTTTTTATGAATTAAGTAACTTAGATGCTTCAGGAAACAGAGAACTACTTGTTGACGTCTACTATCCCTCTACATCAAGTACTGAACCCATTCAACTTTTTAGAAACGCAGATAGTAACTGGGGCAAAACTATTGTTAAATACTTAAACCGAACATGGGGTATTTCATTACCAGAGTTTTTTCTGAGTCATTTAAATCTTTCATATTTTGATATTGGTAAAGATTTAAAAAGACTAGATAATAAATCACCGGTTGTTATTTACACTCATGGATGGGCAGGAGAAAAGATATTTGCAACGGATCAACTAATTACAATTGCATCACAAGGTTATGTTGTAATTGCACTTGACCATACAGGATTATCTATGTTTACAGAGTTACCTTCTGGAACCATATATAACACTGGTAGCACAGCTGAATCAACCAATGTATATGAAGTAATGAATCAAATGTCATTAGATATACAAGATGTCATTAACTATTTTATAAAAGCAGACTATCCAGCTGACTTTTCTGATATTTCAGTTATAGGTCATTCAACTGGTGGTGGTTCTGGTTATTTATATTGCAAAAGCAACCCCTGTAGTTCATTAATACTTCAAGATCCATTTTTTACTCCACTTGTGGAAAATAATATTGATATTGATTTAAATACAGAATCGTATTTTATTTACAGTCAAGATTGGTATTTAGGCTATCAAGATACTGACAACTTAACAGAGATGGACGTATTAAAAAACTATATTTCTTCTTCTACTTCTTATTTCACATACTACATGAGAGACTCAAGACATTATGACTTTTTAGCTTTTGGGGTTATTAGTCCACTTGCTAAGTATTCTTTTTTAAAAGGTTCGATTGACTATATTGATTCTTTAAAAGTGAATAATTACTTCAATTTGGCTTCTATTAAAAAAGAAGTTATAAGAGAAACTGAATATCTGAAATTCATACCTTAAAGTATTGCTTATAGAATGATTGAATTAAAAATATCTTTACAATGCACTTGTACCGTATCATAAACTGGCAGTGAAACATTCTCTCTATTGAGAAGCATACCTACTTCGGTGCATCCAAGAATAACTGAGTCAGCGCCATTATTTTGTACTTCAAGTGCTATGTCTACAAACTTATTTCTACTTGAATTAGTTATTACATTAAAACATAATTCATCGTATATAACTGAATGTAGTATTTCTCTGGATTTTTCAATAGGTATTACCGTGCTAAGACCATATTCAGATAATTTTGAAACATAAAATTCTTCCTCCATAGTGAATTTTGTTGCTAGAAGAGCAGGTTTCTTAAATCCATCATTAGTTATATGTTTTGCAGTAGATTCCGCAATATGAACAAATGGAATTGAAATGTTTTCTAACATTTCATCTGATACTTTATGCATTGTATTAGTGCATAGCGCTAAAACTTCTGCACCTGCTTGCACTAAGGCTTTGGCTTCATTATTCAGCATATGGCCTAGTTGATTCCAATCACCGTCATGCTGTAAATGTTCAATTATTGAAAAATTAACTGAACTTAATAAGATTTTTGGTGTTGTTAAATCACCAAAGTGCTCATTTGATAATTTATTAAGTTGTTCATAATAAATAATGGTGGATGAGTAAGACATGCCACCTATCAATCCAATTGTTTTGATTATTTAGATATTATAGAATCAAGTCATGAAAAATTTACCATTAAAAGGAACAGAGTTTCAAATAAAAGTATGGAAGGAAATTGTAAAAATTCCTTATGGTGAAACTATTACTTACAAAGATTTAGCAGTTGCAATAGGAAAACCTAACAGTTCTAGAGCTGTAGCTAATGCATGTGGTAAAAATCCTTATCCTCCGACGATTCCATGCCATAGAGTGATACGATCAGATGGAGAATTGGGTGGATATAGTGGCGAAGGTGGAATTAAAACTAAAAAGAAACTGCTTAAAGAAGAAAGTAGGTAATTACTTTCTTTTTCCAGTTCTATTGGTCCTAAAATCTAGACGACCTCTTCTTTTAAGCATATGCTTTTTTTTGCGAGCTTGTCGTCTTGCTTCTGTAACTTCTTTATCTGCCATAATTTATATTTGAATAATAATCTAAATAATCCAAAATGTTACATTGATATATGCCGTTAATAGCTCGCAGATACATTCAAGCATTTATAGGAATCACCATGATAGGAATTGGTGTAGCTTTCAATTACATGGCTAATTTAGGATTAGGTCCGTGGGGTGTTTTACATGATGGAATATCCAAGACTATCAATATTAGTTATGGACAGGCGGGAATATTGACCTCCCTTCTTGCTTTGTTGATATGGATACCTCTAAAGCAACGTCCTGGAGTAGCTACTATATTTGATGCCTTTTGGATAGGTCTCACAGCAGATTTTGTGATAAACATAATTCCAGATGCAGGATCGATCTATATTCAAATTCTTTACTTAATGACTGGTATAACCCTAATCGGTTCTGGCACTGCTATCTATGTTGGAGGGGACTTGGGCGCAGGACCTAGAGATGGCATTATGGTTGGGCTTGAACAGTTAGGATTTAAAATTGGTAATGCAAGAACAATTTTAGAGTTTGTTGCTTTTTCAATAGGTTTTTTGCTTGGTGGGAAAATTGGTATTGCATCTATTGTTATAGTCCTTTCAATTGGTCGTGTACTTCAATTTTTTATGCCATATTTTGATTTGCGAAAATAAAATTATATCGTTTCAATTTCTATTGCATATATTCCATGAATAGGAATCATTTCTTTATATTCATGGAAACTATATAACATTTCAACTCCCTCTTCCAAAGAATTCACCAGTGTAGATAAAACATCTAGACCTTCTTTGACAAGTAGGTCTTTTGGATCTTTATATTTAATTACATTTAGAACCCTGACTTTTAACGCGTCAGGAACAACTACATCCAAATTAACAAAAGGTGGACCATTAATTATTTGAAATGATATTAAGTCTCCGGGTTGTAAATATTTATAATCAATGTTTTCATAGGAATTATTTGTTCTAATCTCAATTCGTTTGGTTCCGTTCTTAATAGCTTTAAGAGGTTTTTTATAAATTTCTAATTTGTATTCAGTGACCATATATTTAATTTTATTATTGATTATTATATTAATTAGGTAATAAGCCTGTTACCTCAAAAAAAGAGTTCAGTAAACTGGACTCTTTTTTGCATATGATGTAGTTTAAAAATAATAATGCTAAATAAAGTGCTTCAAATTTTTGGACTGTATTACAAATATGACAGGTTATGGTTAACTAAAAGATTAGAGAAAGTCTTTTGGCTAACGATTATTTATTTAGCTATAAGAAATTTTGTTTTAAACCAGATGTAAAATATAAACTATGGAACCAAAAAAAATATTATTACTAGCTTTTGCTCTTTTAATCCCATTGTTTTTCGGTCTTTTATATTTGGTTTATTAAATCATGGAACTGAATATTAACCACGTAGTACCTCGTGTTGGTCTTGGTACTTACAATATGAGTTCTCAAGAAGCTGAAGACATATCCTACGCAGCAATTAAGTATGGATACCGACATATTGATACAGCAGCTGTGTACAGAAATGAGGATGGTGTCGGAAAAGCTTTAAAAAGAATATTCGATGAAAAAAATCTAAAACGTAATGATATAACTATTTCTACAAAACTATGGCCCGGTGGTTTAATCAAATTAGATAGAGTTAAAAATAAAGAAGGGACTATGAAGTCTCTCGAAAAAAGTCTCAGAAACTTAGATTTAGAATATGTTGACTTATATTTAATTCACTCCCCTCATGCTCAAAAGAAAAGAATTGAACAATGGGAAACATTATTAACATTGCAAGAGAACGGTAAGGCAAAAAATATTGGTGTATCTAACTGGGGTATAAACCATCTTCAAGAACTGGAAGAGAAAGGTCTTCCTTTACCTTCAGCTAACCAGATTGAATTACACCCTTGGTCTCAAAAGCCAGAACTAGTTTCATATCTTAAAGATAAAGGGATCGATATTATTGCGTACAGTAGCCTTGTCCCTCTTTCAACTTGGAGACATAAGGATGGTGAAAATAGTCTTAAAACTGATGAAATGTATCAAGATGGTAATGATTCAAACTCACTCTATAAAAAATTAGCAGCTAAATATAATGTTACCGAAGCCCAAGTTCTTCTTAAATGGGCACTTCAACTTGGATATGCAGTATTACCAAAAAGTATACGAGAAGACCGAATGAAAGAAAACTATGACCTTGATTTTACAATTCATGAAGAAGATATGAATTTAATCAAACAATTAGATCGTGGTGGAAGCGTAACTTGGGAATATGGAGACCCTTTAGCAGTCTTATAACGGCTTAAGTAAAATTTATTTACATAATTTTAAAATATTGCAAAACTTTGACAGCAAAGACTACGATAAGTAGAAATGCTAGACAAGCAAAGACAACTTGCATAGCAGTAACACCTGGTGGTAACAAAGTAAGAGAATAAAATAGTGGAAATACACTAAGTGCAATTACTTGAATCATGATTGATGATGATTTCTTTTTTTCTTTATTCCCAGATCTATCAAACTTACGTTGAATAAGTTTCAAAATGACCTCTATTATGCCCATTTAGAATAACCTCAAAATACATAATTTTTTCATATTATTTCATTTTAATTTATATCTTTAAAAATATTGGTTTTAAGTAAATAAAGAAAAGCAATAAAGTTATAGTATGAAAAACATTAGATCAATAAATGATTTAGATATTTTAATAACTGATTTTATGTCGCGTTGGGGAATTACGCTTTTGAGATATTCAATCGGAATAATTTATATTTGGTTTGGAATCTTAAAACCTTTTGGATTGAGTCCTGCGCAAGAATTAGTAGAAAATACTGTCTATTGGTTTAGTAATCCTTCAGATTTTGTACCTATATTAGGTTGGTGGGAAGTAATTATTGGTGTGACAATGTGCATAAAACCATTAATAAGATTTTCCATATTTTTATTATTTATTCAGATGCCAGGAACATTCCTGCCATTGGTACTTTTGCCTGAGGTATGTTTTACAAATTTTCCTTTCGGTTTAACAACTGAAGGTCAATATATCATTAAAAATTTAATAATAATTTCTGCAGCTATTGTCGTTGGTTCAACCGTGAGAGATAAGTCATAAATTTAAATAATGATTTATGTTCTGATTATTACAGCATTAATAATTATAAATTTTACGAATATAGTCACTAAAATTCAACAAAAAAAATATATTAGTAATACTGAAAATTTTATTCTTAATAATTACAAATTGATATTTGGAAGTATATTTTTAATTTTTTTTATAGCTTTCTGGAGGTATAGCTGTTTCTTTTTAGGATTTAACTGTTAGATACATTTTTTACGTTATTGCGATAAATTAATCTTGTTCCTCTTTTATTCAAAAAATATGCAAAAACCCATTCGATGAGAACAATGAATTTAGATTTATAACCAATTAAATAAACTAGGTGGATCAAACTCCAAAAGAGCCATGCAAGTAAACCTGATATTTGAAACTTACCAATTACTCCAATAGCCTTAAATCCCCCAACTGTAGCCATCATACCTTTATCTCGATAATGAAAAATTTCATTACTTTTGAGAGGGTTATCTGATGTTAATTTTTTGGCTAAATATTTACCTTGCTGGATAGCTACTGGAGCTATACCTGGTAATGGATCTCCATTATCGTTTTTGTAGTTTGCAGCATCCCCTATTACATAAATTGAATTACTATTTTTTATTGTAAAATCATCTTCTACTATAACTCTTCCAAATTTATCAACTTCTGTATCCAGTTTTTCAATAAGTGGATTAGCTTTGTTTCCAGCAGCCCAAATAATATTATTAGTAAAGTAACTTTCTTTTTCAGTTGTTACTTTATTATTTTCTATATTTAAAACTTTTTCATTTAATTTTAAATTGACACCTAGCTTTTCTAAGTACTTGCTTGCTTTAGATGATAGAATTTTAGAGTATTCAGGGAGGATGGCACTACCCGCTTCAATTAAGTGAACATTGATGTCCTCAATTTTAAAATTTCTATATTCATTTTTAATATTTTTATAAGCGAGTTCAGCTATCGACCCCGCAAGTTCAACTCCTGTCGGCCCACCTCCAATAATTACGAAATTTAAATATGAGAGTTTTTTAACATTATCTTTTTCACTTTCAGCATTTTCGAATGCTTTTAAGATATTATCTCTAATATCAAGGGCATCATTTAAGTTTTTTAATCCATTGGAGTGAGTGCTCCAATCATCATTACCAAAATATGAATAGCTAGAACCAACGCTGATCAATAATTTATCGTAATTGATAATATTTCCACTTTGTAAATCAAGGGAATTGTTTTGCTGATTTATGTCTATAACTTCATCAAGAACAACATTGACGTTTTTGTCATTCTTAAATAAGTTTCGGATTGGTACAGTAATGTCTGAAGGTGACAGTACGGCTGTGGCTACCTGATATAAAAGAGGCTGAAAAAGGTGGTGATTGGTTTGATCAATTAATGTAAAGTTGTTTTTACTTTTACGTGCTGCTTTTAAAAAGCTTAGCCCTCCAAATCCTCCTCCAATAATTACAATATTCTTCATCACTTGAATTATATATTGAATAAATGATTTATATAAAAATGATAAAATATGTAAAAATTATCATATCTAGTTATTATTTTTCTTATTTATTGAGGCACATAATTATTGATATTTTTAAATAAAATATAAAATTTTATTAATGAATAATAATTTAACTCAAATTTCTAATGTACTTGTGATTGGGAGTGGTGGTGCTGGGCTTAGAGCAGCCATAGAAGCAAAGCAATTAGGAATGGAAGTCACTGTACTTGGAAAAAGACAAAGTACGGATGTACACACTGTTTTAGCAGCTGGTGGTATAAATGCAGCTTTTGGAAATGTAGATGAAGATGATTCTTGGGAGCAACATTTTGCTGATACTTATATAGAGGGTTACGGATTATCTGAACCTGAAGTTGTTGAATTAATGGCAAAAGAATCACCAATGCTTGTTGAAGAAATTGATGGGTGGGGAGCAAATTTTGCAAAACTACCAAATGGTAAAATTGATCAGAGATTTTTTGGTGCACATACTTATAGAAGAACATGTTATTCAGGAGATTATACGGGGAGATCAATACTTTTTGCATTACTTAATAAAGTGAAATCTTTAAATATACCTATTTTAGATTCACAATATGTATCTGATCTGCTTGTTGAGGATAACGTATGTTTTGGAGCTATGGCTTTTGACATACAAAGTGGTGAAAGAACTGTATTTTTAGCAGATTCAGTAATCATTGCTGCTGGTGGTCACACTAGATTATGGAGAAAAAGTTCATCAAGAAGAAATGAAAATACTGGAGATGGTTTCCATTTAGCTCTTAAAGCGGGATGCAGGTTAAGTGATATGGAGATGGTTCAATTTCATCCTACTGGAATGGTAATTCCAGAAGAAATGGCTGGCACATTAGTTACAGAAGCTGTGAGAGGTGAAGGTGGAAAGCTTCTTAATAGTGAGGGCAAAAGATTTATGGAGAATTACGACAGCGAACGTATGGAATTATCCACTAGAGACCGAGTAGCGATGGCTAACTACACAGAAATTGTTGAAGGAAGAGGGTCTCCAAACGGTGGAGTATATTTAGATATTAGCCATAAAGGTAAAGATTTTATCATTGAGAAACTACCAAGAATGTACAGACAATTTCTTGATACATTAATGATTGATATATCTAAAAGTCCAATGGAGGTATCTCCTACTGCACACTATTCAATGGGAGGTATAGTAGTGAGTCCAGAAGAACATTCAACTGGAGTAGAGGGTTTATATGCTGCAGGAGAAGTAACTGCTGGCTTACATGGAGCTAATCGATTGGGAGGAAATTCATTGGCTGAGATATTGATATTTGGAAAAAGAGCAGGAGCAGCTGCTTCAAAAAGATCTAAAAATATAGACATTCATAAAAGATCAAAAAAAGTTATAGAGAATGCCCATGAAAATTTAAACTCATATATTAAAAATGGGTCAGAAGTTGCTAGACCACTGCAAAGAGCTTTGAGAAATATTATGTGGGAATATGGTGGTGTTGTAAAGAATGAAAAAAAACTAAATAAAGGGCTACAGGAAATTGAAAACCTAAAAGAAGCATCAAAAGATCTTGATGTACGTCCTGATTCAGAAGGTTATCAAGATTTAATGTTAGCATTTGATCTTCAAGCATCTCTTGTATCATCAGAATCAACTTTGATTAGTGCATTGAGTAGAGAAGAAAGCAGAGGCGCACATCAAAGAGATGACTACAAAGAAATAAACAATGATTTCAATGTCAACATGAGAGTAAAATTTGACAGTGACAGTAATATTTTATTATCAAAAGATAATGTACCAGCATTAAATAAAGATCTTAAAGATTTAATTACCAAAACAAAAGAAATAGATAATTTTGAGGGAATGCTTTTAGAATAATCTAAAAATCTTCGCTATTAATTAAAAACAAATCATCTACATCTGAATCAATTGGTGACTTATAAGTTTCTGATAATGGAAGTAACTGTTCTATATAAAATTTTGATAGTGTTAATTTATCTCTATAAAATTCTTCACCAGTTTCATTATATTTTTTGTCAGCAAGAATAGCTGCTTTGGCCATATAGTATCCTCCTAAAACTTGTCCAAACATTTTTGTGTAAGGAGATGCAAAACCACTGATACTTTTTTGATTACCATTCATCAATAATTTCCGGACTTTTTCAGTAGATTCAATTAAATTTTTAATATGAAATTCATAAGATTCATTTAATTTTGATAAGCTTTCACTATTTTTAAGTTCATTACTTACAGATATCATTTCATCAAAGAGTTTATTTACTGCTTTTCCTTCATCTATATGAATTTTTTTTAGTGCAAGGTCTAGTGCTTGAATCCCATTTGTACCAGCATATATTGGTGCAATACGTGCATCTCTAAAATATTGTGCAATACCTGTTTCTTCAACATACCCCATACCTCCATATATTTGAATAGCTAGAGAAGTAAGTTCAACACTTAAATCTGAAATCCAACTTTTGCTAATTGGGGTTAAGAGCCCGCCTCTAGCTTCACCATAATCTTTTTGATCATCGTTGCCAAAATATAAAAAATCGAGCATCATCTGATTGTCA
>CACNQV010000012.1 GCA_902622665.1 uncultured Candidatus Actinomarina sp. | reverse complement strand
ATTCAATGTAAATGTTAAACCACCGGCTGCTCCTGAGAACGTTTCATTTGGATTTACACCCAAAACAAGCTCTTTATCAATAAGTGTTATCAATCTTTCAACTTCTAATTTATGATTTACTATATCTTCTTCAGACATACCTTTTTGAGGTCCAAAAACATCAAAAGCTGAGTTTTCACCAAGTATAGGAATACTTGTATCACTCAAAACTATAAGCTCAATATCAGGATTAAAGTTTGTTGTTTTGATGCTGTCTATAAAAGAAAAATTTTCAGGAACAGGATTATTAATTACTTCACCATTTGAAATAAACTCCATGCCCAACTTGCTCAATAGTCCAATTCCAAAATCTACAGTCTTTGAGCCACCAGTTCCAAGAGTTTCTGTTTTTTCAATAACTTCGGATAAGCATCCAGAGTTTATTGACATAGCTTTCTTATTAGTGTTAATGCTTATTATTTGAGCTGACTCAAAAAAAATATTACCGTTTATGTCAACTGACTCAACTATAGATAATGAATTATCGCAATTAAATGTTTCAAAACTATCATGAATTTTAAAATCATAACTTTTGAAAATTTCTGTACTTTCTTGTCCACCATCAGTAATACTGAAGTAGTCTGCATTTATATTCGAATCCACAAACTTATTTTTAACAATGTCAAGCACTTCAATGGCGCTTAAAGTGCCAGAAAATTTATCACTAAAGACAGCAATATTCATGTATGTATTTTATTTAATTCTTAGTAAGATGCCAGCATATTTAAACTAGGAAAGTATGAAAATAGGATTTTTAACAGATGTTGATGGATATAGGGCCCCAATACACCCAGAATCTATTGAGAAATATTCATTAGATGTTCATTTGGAGAAAGATATATTTGACTACCTTAATTATGCAGATTCTTCCTTAGAAAATGTAAAAAAAATATCTAATTTAAGTGATTTAGATATTGTTGCCTGTGTCGAAAATATCGGAGATAAAACAATAAAGGAACTCAAAGAAGGAGTAGTCCTTATTGGTATATTTGATTTTGATAAGATTGAAGAGATAAAAAGTTTAAGACCTGATATTAAAGTATTGAGTTTTTTCAAGCTTCCTAGAATTTCAAGAGCTCAAAATTTAGATGCTCTCTCTTCCCAAGCAAACTTACTTGGATACGCCTCAGTCCTAAGAGCTGCAAAAGAGACATCTGACGTAGTACCAATGATGACAACTGCAGCAGGAAATATCCAACCATCTAAAGTCTTGATTCTCGGAGTGGGAGTTGCTGGTCTTCAAGCAATTGCAACTGCAAAAAGACTTGGGGCTATAGTGTGGGCTTTTGATATAAGAAAAGATGCTAAAGATCAAGTGGAATCTCTAGGTGCTAAATTTGTTGAAGCAAGTACTCAAGCTCAAGATAGCGTATACGCGCAAGAAGTCTCAGAAGAAGAGAATCAGAAAATTCAAGAAGCATTAAAGAAACAAGTAATTGACAGCGATATTGTTTTAACATTTGCTCAAATACCAGGAAAGAAAGCACCTGTCTTGATTGAAAAGTCAACTGTTCAAAACATGAAAGAGAATTCTGTAATTATTGACTTAGCTGCTGGTACAGGTGGAAACTGTGAAGGTACAGAGGTGGATAAAGTTGTTGAGATTAATGGTGTAAAGATAGTTGGTGAAACAGATATCTTAAACACTGTTAAACATGCAGCTACAAAGCTGTATTCAGAGAATGTAAGAAATTTAATCGAATTATATATAGAAAATAGTGATGACGAGATTTTTGTGGAGATGAGTTCATAATGGAAGCAACGTTCTTACTTACATTGTTGATAACATTTTTAGCAAGCTTTATTGGATATGAGCTTATATCTAAAATTCCACAGACATTACACACTCCATTGATGTCTGGTTCTAATGCTATTTCTGGAATTACATTGATTGCAGCAATTCTTATCTACCCAGAAGCAGGAGAGTCTCAATTGCTTAAAATTATTGTTTTAATTGCAATAGCATTTGCAACCCTCAATATTGTTGGCGGGTTTTCAGTGACTGGTCGAATACTAGAAATGTTTAAGAAAAATGATTGAAATAATACTATTTGTCTCATCTGTACTCTTTATCTTTGCTTTGAAACTTTTTGGAAGACCGTCAACGGCACATAGAGCAAATACTTTTGCTATGTTGGCCATGGCATTAGCTGTTTTTAGTGCATTTAATTTCGATTTTTCAAAATATGATTCTGCTTTTTACATCACAATTGTGGTTTCAGGACTTCTTGGAGTTTTAATATCAAAACGTGTTCAGATGACGCAAATGCCAGAACTAGTTGGTTTGTTTAATGGCTTTGGTGGAGGAGCTTCTGGTGCAATTGCATATGTTGAGTTGTCAAACAATTCATTAGTTATGTCTGATTTCTTTGTAGCCATATTTTCTATGGTTATTGGTGTGTTTACTTTCTCTGGAAGCATCATTGCTGTTCTAAAGCTACGTGGAAAGTTAAACAATGTAAATACAACTATCGCTAATATTTTTTCAGCTTTCTTACCACCTCTAATTTTATTACCTGCAATTTGGGAAGAAATAGAAATATTATCCCTTGAATACTTTATGCTACTTTCACTAGTTGCTGGAATTATAAGAGTTGCAGTAATTGGTGGAGCAGATATGCCAGTTGTCATAGCATTCTTAAATTCACTTTCTGGAATTGCGGCGATGTCAGCTGGGTTTATTGTAAATAGTATTATTTTGATCGTAGCTGGTGCCTTAGTAGGTGCATCAGGAATAATTCTTACTTTACTGATGTGTGCTGCAATGAATCGAACACTTTTAGATGTTCTCAAGGGTGGTTTTGGGGGTACAGCTATCAATAATGAATATGAAAAAGATCCAATTAGCACTTCCCCAGAAGATGTTGCAATCCAGTTAAGCTATGCCGAATCTGTAGTTATTGTTCCAGGTTATGGAATGGCAGTAGCTCAAGCACAGTCAGCTGTTAAAGAATTAACAAATACTTTAAAAGATAAAAACATAGAAGTGAAGTTTGCTATTCACCCAGTTGCTGGAAGAATGCCTGGGCATATGAATGTACTCTTAGCTGAGGTAGATATTGACTATGAAGATATGTTTACCTTAGAGGATATAAATTCTGAGTTTTCCACAACGGATGTTGTAATTGTTCTTGGAGCAAATGATGTTGTTAATCCATTGGCTAGAACTGACAAAGATTCTCCAATTTATGGTATGCCAATACTTGATGTTGACCTAGCAAAACAAGTCATTGTTTTAAAAAGATCTATGTCACCAGGCTATGCAGGTATCGCAAACCCATTATTTATTAATGACAATGCAAAAATGCTTTTTGCAGATGCAAAAGAAGGTTTAGAAAATATTATTAAATCTTTCGAGTTAGTTTAGAAAGACTAAGGTTCTCATATGGAGTTCTACGATATAGGACTATTTTTTGATTGCAACCATAAGAATAAAAACAAAAGAAGTTATACCAATTGATGAAACAATAAGAAGTTCAATAATAGATTTATTTTCGATTAAATAATCAATCATCAAATTATTTTACTATTCATAGAACATGTCAGCAATCTGTGTGCCTTTAAGGTATCTTCTATACTTTTCTAAAAGAGCAGGATATTCTCTAAGACAAGCAGGGCAATAATCAGGAAGTCCTTTTCTTATTTCCATTGATAAACCACAAGACACGCAGTTAGTTTCGATAATTTTTAATTCATATTTCTCGTTGTAAGCAATTGAGCCATACATAAAACAAACAATAAGATTTAGATAAGACAAAAATAATCATGCGTAGCAGGATCTATTTCAATTTAGTAAAATAAAAATATGATAGAAACAATAACATCGTACCCTTTGTTTTTAATTCTTTTATTTCCAATAAGTACTTTTGTATTATTGGTAATTGGATTATTACGCGCTCCAATGGAAAAAGACTCCCTTTGGGCCGATATTCGTGATTAGTGGTTAAAAAAGCTACTTAATTGATTTTGCTAAATTAAGTACGTCTCTCATTGTCTTTACAATCTCATCAGCTTTGTAATATTTTCTAAATAAGACTTTTCTTGAATTTACAAATGCATCCTCTACTCTTAGTTTTCTTAGATTCTTCTTTGATGTCTCTATAAGTTCTTCATTTCGTTTTATAAATAGGTCTGTCAGATACTCATCATCTCCATCAAACTCACCTCGCCAATTAATCTTTAATCCCATATCAAAGCTCTCTGGAAAAAAAGCAAAGAAGGAGACGTAAGTAGTTGAGGAACGTCCATGACTTCTTGTGTATACTTCTACCTCACATTTGAAACCATCAATTTCACCGAAGATTCTTTTTTTTCTGAAAATATTTTTAGAAGTTATAAGTGTAAAACCTAAAGTCTCTGAAGCATCAGAAAGTGCTTTATTTATTCTTTTATTTGATGAAATAATCAGCCATACAATTCCAACTAAAAATAAGGCAGGTATTGCAATTGCAATGATTTTCTCCATGATTGCATTCTAGATAGTTAGATGTTCTTAAATATATAACGGTTAAAAATCCCCATTTTGTCTGCCCAGCAATCTTTGTAGTAATGTTGAACAGTGCCTGCAACCGAAGAGAGAAGAGCGTTACCGTCTTGTGGTGTAAAGCAGTAACCAGTAAGTACATTGTCTTTTATATGAAGTGATTGCTCAGCTACAATGCCATGTGATAATAACCTTCCGTGATAGCCATGATCTCTTCCAAAAGAAAAGACTTTGTTTGATGACATTTTTTCTGTTGCCATTAAGAATTCACTGTTATGTAGGTTTTCTATGATATCTTCATGATGTATTGTGTCAGTAAATCGTAACGTAAACCATAAAGTGTGCATATATTGAGTTGGCAATTTAATTGCTGAAGAAAATAAATTTAACTTTTTACCTTCTTGCGCAAATAATTCGTGAACATCTCTTGCATGGTGTGTGCCAAACTCTTGATCTGAGTGCTTTGTAATAGTGGGTGATGGAGAAAATGAGTCATTTTGTGAAACATCATTGGCTCTTCTCAAGCATACAAATTGACCTTCAACAAGCTCACGACCCTGATCTAATGCAAAAGTTTTAACTATTGATGCAATATTATGTGTATTACACGAGGCAATAAGATATTTGTTTGATCCATTTTCAAGAACATCATTATTTATACCCCATGCAAAAAATTGACCAAATCCATGCTCAGATCCTTGAGCCATAAATCTTTTTGATTGATCAAGCGATGAATATATACTCTTCCAGTTTTCGTTACCACTTGGAGTGCAATCAATTATTACATCAGCATCTTCGTATGCGTTGTCAACGTCTTCAATTTCTGAAAATCCTAATTGTTTAAAATCTGATAACGCATCTGAACTAGAGACAATTTTTGAACCTTTTCTAAGAAGCGCTTCCACTTTCCCTTTTTCATCTGAAAGGGGAGTTCTCTTGAAAAATAAAACATTATCTAGGCCAAGAGCATCTTTGTGTTCTGCCAGCAAACCGATGAGGGGTTCTCCAATAGTGCCTGTACCAACAACCATTACATTTTTAGGCATATAGTTTCCCCCCTATATAATTAAAGGATAGAGGGGAGAAATTTTTAATTTACACCATGGAAAATAAACAAATTTTTGAATTCTCTAAAAATAAAACCGATGGTGACTCGTCTTTTAATAACCTGCTTGGCGGAAAAGGTGCAAACTTAGCAGAAATGTCAAAAATGGGAATTCCTGTTCCTCCTGGTTTTACAATTACAACAGAAGTTTGTAACTATTTTACTGAAAATAAAAAGCTCCCAGAAAATCTTGATAAAGATATTAAAGAGGCAGTCAATAAATTAGAAACTATTTCTGGTAAGAGTTTTGATAATGAGGGAACGCCACTCTTACTTTCAGTTAGGTCTGGTGGAAGAATCTCAATGCCAGGGATGATGGACTCCATTTTAAATATTGGTTTAAATGACAATAATGTGGAACAACTTGCAGAGACCTTCAATGATGAACGATTTGCTTTAGATTCATACAGACGTCTAATTCAAATGTATTCGAATGTTGTTTTAGGAGTTGAACATGATCGGTTTGAAGCAGTTCTAGCCAATAAAAAACGTTTAGATAATGTTGCATCGGATGCAGATTTTAATGTTGAGCAGCTTAAGTGGATAATAAATGCATATAAAAACACTGTAGAAAGGTTTACTAATGCAGAATTTCCACAAGACCCGTATAAACAATTAATGGGTTCCATAGAAGCAGTATTTAATAGCTGGCAAAATAAACGAGCTGCTACTTATAGAAAAATTAATAATATACCGGATGAATGGGGAACAGGAGCAACAATTCAGGCAATGGTTTTTGGTAATCTTAACGATAAATCTGGAACAGGAGTTGCTTTTACAAGGAATCCATCAAACGGAATAAAAGAATTATATGGAGAGTACTTAATAAACGCACAGGGAGAGGATGTTGTTGCTGGCATTAGGACTCCACACCCGATAAGAAAAGATAAAAATGTTGAACAGGAGTCACTGGAGTCTAAGTTTCCTAATGTATATAAAGAAATTTTAGAAATATCAACAAAACTAGAAAACCATTTTAAAGAAGTTCAAGACATTGAATTTACAATTGAGAATGAAAATATTTATCTTCTTCAAACTAGAACAGCCAAAAGAACTGCTCAAGCGAGTGTAAAAATTGCAATTGATATGCAAAAAGAGGGAATTGTAACAAAAGAAGAAGCTATAACAATGGTTGATGCAAACAATGTGACAAACTTACTTCATCCGCAATTTGTAAAGTCTCAGAAAAAAGATTTGTTAATCAAAGCATTAAATGCATCTCCTGGAGCCGCTGTTGGTGAAATTGTTTTTGATGCAGATAAGGCCGAGGAGGAAGCGAATAAAGGAAGAGATGTTATTTTAGTCAGAGACGAAACAAGCCCAGAGGATATCCACGGTATGCATTCTTCTGTAGGAATATTAACAACTAAAGGTGGAATGACTAGTCACGCGGCAGTTGTAGCAAGAGGAATGGGAAAACCATGTATTGTTGGTGCAGAGAGTTTAATAATCGACAATGAATTAAAAACTATCTCCAATGGCTCAACAACACTAAATGAAGGCGACATGATTTCAATAGATGGTGGTTTAGGCGAAGTGTATATTGGTGAACTTGATTCTGAGCCTTCAAAGCTATCTGAAGAATTTAATACTCTCATGGAGTGGTGTGATGAATTCAAAAGTCTCAAAATACGCGCAAATGCCGAAACAATAATAGATACAGAAAAATCACTCAAGTTTGGGGCAGATGGCATAGGTCTGTGCAGGACTGAGCACATGTTTTTTGAAGGTGAAAGAATAATTCCAATGCGAGAAATGATTATGTCAGATACAAAACAGGGTAGAGAGAGAGCTTTGAGTAAATTAATTACATATCAGATTTCAGATTTTGAATCCTTATTTTTACTTCTTAAGGGTAAGCCAATCACAGTAAGATTACTTGATCCACCAATGCATGAATTTTTGCCAAAAAGTGATATCGAAATGACTGACCTTGGAAATGCAATTGGTGTATCACCAGCTCATATTAGAGAAATGCTATTAAAGCTATCGGAGAGTAATCCGATGTTAGGCCACAGAGGGGTTCGACTTGGATTAAGCTATCCTGAGATTTATGAAATGCAGGTAGAAGCGATTTTTAGAGCATCTTACAACTTGCACAAAAATGAAAAGTTTGATATTTCTCCTGAGATAATGATTCCTCTAGTTATGAACTCAAAAGAATTAATCCGAATGAAAGAAGTTCTTATAGAGAAAATTAATCAATTAGAAGATGAATTGAAATTTACTTTTAACTACACAATTGGAACAATGATTGAATTACCTAGTGCCGCCTTAAACTCTTCATCTATTGCAAAGTATGCAGACTTCTTTTCATTTGGTACAAATGATCTGACTCAAACAACTCTTGGGCTTTCGAGAGATGATGCTTCAAAATTTCTTAATACATATATAGAAAATAACATCTTCACAATAGATCCTTTTGTTTCAATTGATCAAGCATCAGTTGGTAGGGTTGTAAAGATGTCAGTTGATGAGGGAAAAAAATCTAATAAGGAATTAAAAATAGGTGTTTGTGGCGAACATGCAGGAGAAGCAGAATCAATAAAATTTTTCAATACTCTCGAGATTGATTACATTTCGTGTTCCCCTTTCAGAATTCCAACAGCTAAACTTGCTGCAGCTCAAGCTCAAATAATGCAATCTAATTAAGCATAAAAAGTTCATTTTTTTAAGATATAATTGCTTTTATGAATTACAAATTAATTAATAGATTGGACCCAATTGGTTACCTTGGCTTAACACTGGTAGGTTTTATTATGCCAGAAGTTACCTATAGAATATTTTTGTTTGACTTTTCCGCTGTCATGGCAGACAATCAGGCACTTATTATAAGATCTATAGGAATTCCAATATATTTTGCCGCTATGGCTTTCTTCTTACTTGGTGGAAATGCCGAAAATGGAAAACAGTTGAACCTAATAAGATACAGTGGTGGGCTTGGAATGGTAGCTTTTGCTGTATTTACTGACTTTAATGGATTTTTCCTTTTTGGTTTACTTGAAATTAGTCTTGCTATTGTAACTGGCAATTCTATAAAAAAAGAAGAACAAGGTTCTAGTAGTTTTACAACCGAAGAATAATAAATAGTTTTATTTCTGATACGTATTAACTATTTAAATAGTCAAATAGTTATAGGAAAAATATGATTTTAAAAGATAAAAAAATTCTAATTACTGGAATTCTTACAGACAAGAGCATAGCTTATGCCTCTGCAAAAATTGCAATAGAAAATGGAGCAACAGTTGTAGCTACAGGCTTTGGCAAAGGTCTCCGTATAACTGAAAGAGCAGTTAAGAGACTTTCTGATGATGTCAAAGTATTTTCAATGGATATTGAAAATCAAGACGAAGTTGATGCTGCAGTAGAAAGTGTAAAGCAAGAGGTTGGTAATTTAGACGGAATCTTACACGCAATTGCTTTCTCACCAATTCAAGCAATGGGAGGTAATTTTTTGAATACAGATGTATCAGATGCTGTAAAAAGTTTTGAGATTTCAGCATTTTCTTTAAAAACACTAGCAACATCTTTTCAACCTTTACTTAACAATCCTTCTTCAATTGTTGCTTTGGATTTTGACAATTCTCAGGCTTGGCCCGGATATGACTGGCAGGGTGTTGCAAAGTCAAGCTTACAGTCAATAGTTAGGTATCTGGGTTACTACATGGGCAAAGATGGAGTAAGAGTTAACGCTGTTGCTTCCGGGCCTTTGGCTACAACTGCTGCTAAAAACATTCCCGGTTTTTCTGATATGAATGAAGAGTGGAACAATAGAGCTCCTTTAGGTTGGGATACAAAAAACCCTGAGCCTGTAGCAAAAGTAGTTAATTTTTTGCTTTCAGATTTTTCTGAAGCTGTAACTGGAGAAATTATACATGCTGATGGAGGTGTTCACTCAATTGGCGGTTCAATGCTTCCCTAGTTGTTAGGTTTTTGAAAAAACAAGCACTCCATTGTGACCACCAAAACCAAAGGAATTAGACATAGCAATATTCATTTCTTTATTGACGGCATTATTGGGAGTGTAGTTTAAATCACATTCCTCATCTTTATTGTTTAAATTAATTGTTGGAGGAATTACACCTTTTTGAAGAGAAAGTAAGCAAACCATTGATTCAAAAGCTCCGGCACCACCAAGAAGATGGCCAGTCATAGATTTAGTCGAGGAAATATCAACTTCATAGGCTTTAGCACCAAATAAAGTCTTAATTGCAGAAGTTTCGTTTTTATCATTTGCTGGTGTAGATGTTCCATGTGCATTAATATAATCAACATTATCCACAGATAAATTAGCATCCTTCAATGCTTTATCCATTGCCCGAACTGCACCTTCTCCACCTTCAGCAGGAGCTGTAATGTGGTGAGCATCAGTTGTAGATCCATAACCAACAATGTAACCATAAATTTTAGCATCACGACTTTTTGCAGACTCTTCACTCTCTAATATCAAAACAGTTGAACCTTCAGCCATAACAAATCCATCTCTATTTTTATCAAAAGGACTGCAAGCCTCTGCAGGTGTATCATTTTTTGTAGAAAGAGCTCTTATCTGAGCAAAAGCCCCAATTGTCATTGGTGTAGTTCCAGACTCCGTACCTCCAGCTACTACGATGTCCACAATTCCATTTTCAATCATATTTTTTGCTTCTCCAACTGCATTTGCTGATGCAGCACATGCAGTTGTAATAGTTAGTGATGGTCCCTCTATTCCGAATTTAATTGCTACTTGTCCAGTACTTGAATTTGGCATCAACTGAGTTATTGCTAAAGGATTAATTCTTGAAGCACCTCGTTCATCGTAAACTCTTACAGCATCTTCTGTTGCACCAATTCCTCCAATACCGGTTCCAAATACGATTCCACAATTGGAACCCATTCTCTTTTCTGGATTAAATCCAGCATCTAATAATGCCTGCTCTGCAGCATAAATAGATAGATGACCAGATCGGTCTAATTTACGTGCATGTTGTTTTCCCATGTATTCATTTGCATCAAAATTCTTGACTTCACCCGCAAAAGTCACTGGAAGATCAGCAGTATCAAAACTTGTAATATTATCGATACCAGATTTTCCATTGATAAGGTTTTCCCATGAATCTGAGACATTATTTCCAAGGGGATTAATTGTCCCAAGACCAGTAACTACGACACGCCTCTTAGACATGATTCGAATTATATTTTTGAATGAAGTAGATTTACAGCTTGGCCAACTGTTGAAACATCAGCAAGTTCTTCATCATCAATTTCAATTTCAAATTCATCTTCAAAGGCCATAACAACTTCAACTATTCCTAATGAATCAATTTCCAAATCTTCTTCCAATTTTGCATCCATTGTTACTTTTGATTCATCAATACCAAGATCTTCTACAAAAAGACCTTTTACTTTTTCAAAAACTTCATTTGCTTCCATAATTACTCCCTAATTACGTTGTTAAACCACCATCAACTGGTATAACTTGTCCTGTTATATATTCAGACTCTTCGCTACATAAAAAAGATACTACATTTGAAATATCTTCTGGTTTACCCATGCGTTTAATTGAGAGTTGCTCTATAATATTTTCTTTATTTTCATCATCTAAAAAAGAGGTCATATCCGTTTCAATATATCCTGGAGCAACTACGTTGGATGTAATATTTCTTGAACCCATTTCTTTACTAATTGATTTTGCTAACCCTATTAATCCAGCTTTTGATGCAGCATAGTTTGCTTGACCTTGGTTGCCTGATAGTCCAACTACAGATGATATGAATACAATTCGTCCCCATTTGTTTTTCATCATAAGCTTGATAGCTCTTTGTGAAGTATAAAAATTGCCAGTTAGGTTTGTCTGAATTACATCAAGCCATTCAGATTCTTTCATTCTTGGTAATATATTGTCTTTTGTAACTCCTGCATTATTGATCAAGATATCTACTGAGTTGTAATCTTTTTCTACTATAGAAAAGGCATTATCAACAGATTCAGCATTTGATATATCAATTTGAACTGCACTTGCACTTCCACCAGCATCAACAATTTCTTTAACAACATTATTGGCTTTGTCTTCTGAGTTAGCAAAACCTACTATCACATGAAAATTTTTTCCAAGTGCTAAAGCAATAGCTCTTCCTATGCCCCTAGAGCCTCCAGTAATTAATGCTGTTTTCATATAAGATCTAATTTGTCAGGTATTTGATACTCAATCGCTCTTCTGATCGTATCAACAGCCTTTCCATCAAAATCAGGAAGTTTTGCATCAGAAGTGTTTATAGGAGTTGTTCTTTCTCCTAAACGTAATGCACATGCCCCCCATGAAAGACCCGCACCTACTGCAGTAAAAATAGCAACTTCTCCACCTTTAATTTCACCTTCTTCTAAAGCATCTACTAAAGCAGTTGGAATTGAAGCTGCAGAGGTGTTGCCATATTTATGAACTTTCTTTATTGTGGTAGCGTTTGGAAGGCTTAACATTTTCTCTAACCCTTCTACTATTCTTAAATTAGCTTGATGAGGGATCAAAAGATCTATATCTTCTTTTGTTAATCCAGATTTAGTAATCACTTCATCTGACGCTGTAGCCATTGCTCTAATTCCACCTTTAAAAATCTCCTTTCCATCAAACGTCCATGTAACTCTTGCTGCTTCATCTTTCTTAAACCTATCCATTGCTGAACCAAAGTTTGGAACTTCTAAAATATCTAACTTATCTGAGCTTAAACCATTGACAAAAGAAAATATTTCACCATCTTTTGGGGACTTACTTTCTTCAACAACAACTGCTCCAGCCCCATCTCCAAAGAGAACTGCTGTATTTCTGTCTGACCAATCAAGTAACCAAGTAATGTGTTCAGATCCTATCACTAAAGCCCTCTTGTATAGTCCACTTTCTACAAAAGCTTTTCCTTGTTCTAGTGCATATACAAAACCTGCGCATGCAGCATTAATATCGTAGACAGAGGCATTGACAGCGCCAAGTTTTCTTTGAACATGAGCCGCAGCAGATGGGACAATACTGTCAGGAGTACATGTTGCGAGAATAACTACATCAATATCTTCTGGCGTTAAACCTGCACAAGCAATAGCATGTTTTCCCGCAACAGCAGCCATATCTGAATTGTTAACGTGACAAAATCTTCTTTCCTGGATTCCAGTTCTCTGCTGTATCCACTCATCAGAGGTGTCAACGAAAACCGCTAAATCATCATTTGTCATTATGTTGTCTGGTGCACATTTGCCCCAACCAGTTATAGTTGATTTCACAAAATCTCCCTATTTAAATATTATTCAAAGAGTCTAATGAATTAACAGTTTCAATACCCTTACTAGATATAGACTTTTTTACCATCCCAGCAGTTACATTTCCAGGTCCGATATGATACCACTTTTCTGGATTCACAATTTTTTCAATATTTAGAATTTGGTCATAAAACTTTACGCTATTGTCGATTTGGTCAACAAGCCTTTGTTTTACTGTCGCAAGGTCTGCTATATTTGCATCTACATTCATGTAAACATCAAATTTACCCTCTGCAAACTCAACTTTATTAACTATGTTTTGGACTTCTTGTTTCGCAGAAGAAACAAATTTTGAATGAAAAGCACCAGCAACGTCAAGGGGTATCACTCTTTTTGCACTTAAATCAATTGGGTTTGACTTTAAGTAGTCTATGTCATCTTTCAATCCTCCAATTACAATTTGTGACCCATCGTTAAAGTTAGATATATTGATTGAAATTCCTTGATTATTGAGTATTTCAACAGCATCTATAGTTTGTTTAAGGTCTGATGTTAAAACTGCAGCCATCGTTGAGTTGGATTTTTCAACAGCTTTCTGCATAGAATCACCTCTCACAGAAATAATTTTTAATGCATCACGATAGCTTATGAATTCAGCAAGTGCTAGAGCAGTGTATTCACCTAATGAATGGCCTAAACCAACTTTTGGTAGACCAAGTTTTTTAAAAGTTTCTAATCCGTAACAGTAGGAAATTGCAAATATATACGGCTGAGCAATATTTGTTTTAGTAATCTCGGTTTGATCACTGCTTAAAATAGTATCTTTCAGGGACCAACCTAGAGTATCTTCAAACTCCTCAATTAAAAGATCTGGATATAAATCGAGCAACTCTTCACCCATGCCCGCCTTCTGGGACCCCTGTCCGGGAAACATTGCTACCCAGTTCATTTTTCTATTTCTGAAATGGAAAATGCTATTGCTTTATCTTCTTCATGAGATAGAGATATGTGTACAGTATCAATATTTAGTTCTCTTGCTAGTTCTTTTGCTTTTCCAAATAGAAGAACTTTAGGCTTGCCTCCGCCACTAATTTCGATATCTTTCCAACCTAACTGTCTCCAACCTTTACCTAAAGATTTCATGACAGCTTCTTTTGCAGCAAACCTAACACCTAGTCTTTTAGCAGGATCACTGAATCGGTTAGCATAAATTATTTCATTCTGTGTAAAGCATCTTTTTTCAAATTTTGTTTGAGACTTATTTAAAAGTTTTCTGACTCTATTTAAATCAACTTGGTCAACACCTATTCCATAAATCATTAGAACTTAGCTTCAATCTCAACTAATAAGTCACCCTTTTTTACAGGCTGGCCTTTTTCAATATTAAATTTTTTGATTTCACCATCAATAGGGGCTGTAATTACATTTTCCATTTTCATTGCTTCAAGAACGAATAACGAGTCACCTTTTTTAACTTTTTTTCCTTTTTTTGTCATTGTGTCCATAATTGTTCCCTGTATTTCAGCAAAAATTATTCCTGGGTTTTTAATATTACCCGTGAGGTCCATGCCTACTTTTTTAGGACGTTGAGGCGCTAGAGTTGGATTAGTTGTGTCATCCAAAGATATATTTACCTTACTAGGTCTATCAGAAGAAACTTCATTCTCTTCAATCTCACGTATTTCAAAATTTTCTTCTAAAAACTTTACATGTATCTGACTGTTAACAAATTCTTTAGTTTTTAAAATATCAATTAATAAGTTTATGGTCGTTGGTATACCTCCAATGATATATTCTTCGAGGCACCTAATTCCTTTAGATCTTGCTTCTTCCCTTGAAACACCCCAAACAATTAATTTTGAAATAAGGTTGTCATAATAATGGGTAATTTGAGTACCTGTTCTTGCCCATCCGTCAATACGCACACCATTTCCGGTTGGTTCTCTATATTCAGTAATTGTTCCGGGAGTTGGTAAGAAGTTGTTATTAGGGTCTTCTGCATTAATTCTAAATTCTATACTGTGTCCTCTAGGGTCAAGCTCATAATTCTCAATAGAGTTACCAAGTGCAATTTTTATTTGTTCTTTGACAAGGTCAAGACCATACCTCATTTCAGTTACGGTATGCTCTACCTGTAATCGAGTATTCATTTCAAGGAAATAAAAATTTTCATCGCTATCAGCAAGGAACTCTACTGTTCCTGCATTTACATAATTTGAACTAGCAGCAATTTTAAGGGTAAACTCTTTTAATTTTTCTCTACCAAATTCAGAAAGCCATTCAGGAGGGCTTTCCTCAATTAACTTTTGGTTCCTTCTTTGTAGTGAGCAATCTCTTTCACCTAAATATAAAATATTGCCATATTTATCAGCAAGAATTTGAGTTTCAACGTGTCTTGCTGGTTTTATAAATTTTTCAACATAAACCTGATCAGATCCAAAATAAGCTTCACTTTCTCGTTTCACAATATCAAAATTTTCAAGAAGTTCTTTTTCATTATGAACAATCCTTAATCCTTTTCCTCCACCACCATGCGCAGCTTTCAATGCAACAGGGTATCCAAAACTTTCTGCATCCTTTATAGCTTCTCTTTGAAACCTAGAGGGCTTTAGCTGTCCTGGTACAGGATTCAGTCCAATTTTCGAAACTAATTTTCTTGATTCAATTTTGTCACCCATTGATTTAATGGTCTCAGGTTTAGGTCCTATCCAAGTAATTCCTTTTTTTTCTATAGCTTTTGCAAAATCAGGGTTTTCTGCGAGAAATCCATACCCTGGATGAACTAAATCTGCATTTGTCTCTTCAGCAGCTTTGACTAATTTTTTTAAATTCCTATAGCTCTCTGCAGGTAGAGAGCCTCCAAGGTAATAAGATTCATCAGCTCTTTTTGTATGCAATGCATCTTCATCTGCATCGGAATAAACAGCAATAGTATGTAAATCCATTTCTTTAGCGGATCTAATTATCCGTAAAGCTATTTCACCTCGGTTTGCGATAAGGATTCTTTTTTGAGTCATATTTACTTCAATTTAAAAGCCAAGCCCATTGCCAAGATAGACTTAATAGCATCTCCTATCAAAAATGGAACAACCCCAATTGCAATAGCATTTGAGAATGAAGTATTTAAAATTATCATCAAACCAGAAACACCTGCAATATATATAGTCATTGAACCAAACAGAATTGCCAATATTGGTTTAGAAGAAAATACTCCTACCACATAAGCTGCTAGAAAAAACCCTATTATATATCCTATTGTTGGACTCTTTAAGATTGCAAGGCCAGCGACACCTGCTGAAAAAAATGGAAGACCTGACATCCCTATAAATAAATACATCAACATACTGATTGCTCCAAAAGTACTACCTAAAATTAGGCCCGATAAAAGCACAACAAACGTTTGACCTGTAATTGGAACAGGTGAAATTGGAATAACAATTCGTACTTGAGCACTCAGTGCAGTTAATATTGCAAAACCTAAGGCTAAAAATAAATTTCTTGTAATACTGCCTTTTTCTACCCATGTAATTGCAATATTTTTAGAGGGGTATGTTTCCATGCTTATCTCCTAACTCTCCTTTATTTATCAAATCTTTAAATGAGTCAATAACTACTTTTCTTGTTTCACTTGGTTTTATAATATTGTCAATTAAGCCCAATTGTGCAGCAATATCAGGATTACTAAATTTATCATTGTACTCTGCAACTAACTTTGACTTAAGCTCTTCTTGATTGTCGGCAGTTGCTAATTCTTTTTTATATATTATGTCAACCGCTCCTTCAGCACCCATAACCGCAATTTCGCCACTTGGCCACGAAAATAACTTGTCAGCACCTAGCCCTATTGAGTCCATTACGATATATGCTCCTCCATATGCTTTTCTTATAATTACACATACCCTTGGAACTGTTGCTTCTGAATATGCGTATAGAAGTTTTGCACCACTTCTTATAATTCCACCGTGTTCCTGTTCAACTCCAGGTAAAAATCCAGGAACATCAACCAAAGTAAGAATAGGTATATTGAATGCATCACAAAACCTCACAAATCTTGCTGCTTTTTCTGAAGCTTTAATGTCTAGAACTCCTGCAAGCTCCATTGGCTGGTTAGCCACTATTCCAATTGTGTTTCCATTTACTCTTGCAAAAGTTGTAATAATGTTGAGTGCATAGTTACTTTGAATCGGATAGTGCTCTCCATCATCTGAAATATCTGAAATTATTTTTGCCATATCATATGGCTGATTTCTATTTTCCGGTATAAAACTATCTAAAGATTCTATTGTTCTAGAAGAATCATCTTCTGTAATGAATACAGGCGGTTTTTGAGAAGAAGACTGTGGTAGAAAGCTCATGAGATAACGAATCTCTTCAAACGCTTGTTTTTCAGATTCACAAATCTGATGAGACACGCCCGATTTAGTACCGTGCGCTTCTATTCCACCTAATTCTTCATATGAAACCTCTTCTCCAGTAACAGTTTTAACAACAGCAGGTCCTGTTACATATAGCTGTCCTATATCTTGTACTTGAAAAATAAAATCAGTAAGTGCTGGGCTGTAAACTGCTCCACCAGCAGAAGGACCAACTACAACAGATATTTGTGGAATTTTTCCAGAAGCTTCAACATTCTTCTTAAAAATCTGAGCATATCCATATAAAGAAGAGATTCCTTCCTGAATTCTTGCTCCACCAGAGTCTTTGATTCCAATAATTGGAGCTCTAGCTTCTAATGCATGATCCATCACTTTTAGAATTTTTTTAGCTACAACTTCTCCCAGACTTCCTCCCATTACAGAAAAGTCTTCGCTAAATACAAACACTGGACGTCCATGAATTGTGCCAGTACCAGTTACAACTGCTTCTCCATCAGGATTTTCTTCAGATGTAACATGTTGATCTATTTCGCTAAAAGAGCCTTCGTCCAATAGTAAATTCAGCCTTTCGTAAGCTGTTAATTTTCCTTTTGGATGCTGTATCTTTTTAGCTTTTTCATCACGAATTTCAGCTAAATTATCGTCTGACATGCCCATCTTTCCTGTTTATTGTTAATGTATGTATTTGACCTATATATATGTAAAGAAGTAACACTATGAAAACCTTTTTTTTTGAATCCATTTACAATACACAGGAATATGCACTAAGTGAACTATCAAACGAACCGATTCTTGTAATTAGCTACTCTCAGAAAAAAGGCAAAGGCACATCAAATAGAACATGGTTAAATGCAGATCAAGCGTTGGCGTGTTCACTTGCCATAAAACAAGAAGATATAAGACTTAAACATACACTTATTCCACTTCTTTCGGGCTTCGTATTTACAGAAGTTCTTAAAGATATGAATCTCAGCTTAAAGTGGCCAAACGATATTGTTTTAAACAATTTAAAAGTTGGTGGAATACTTGTTGAAAAGTCTGAAAACAACATTTGCATTGGAATGGGAGTAAATTATTTTTGGGAAAAACCAGAAATACCCGGAGCAGGTTCTCTCTTCACAAAAAAACAGGAAGACTCACTAATAAATGTACATGCAGAAAAATGGGCGGACGAAGTGTTGACCTCACTTGCTAAAAATAATTTTGACTTAGGAAAATACAAACAAAAATTACAAACGCTTGGAAAAATTGTGGAATACCCCGAAGGTAGAGGATGGGCTGAAGATATAAATGAAGATGGATCACTAAAAATAAAATCAACAAATGGAGCTTTCATTAATTTAACCTCGCCCTTAATTTCTGAAGTAAATTAGTTATTATTAAGCAGGAGAGAAATGAAACAGCTAGTAGTTGAAAAAAACAACCCCACACCAATTTTATGGGATACTCCTATCCCAAACCCTGGTCCTGGCGAGATACTTATAAAAAACCATTATTCAGTAGTTTCTTCAGGAACAGAGCTAGCTGCTATTGAAGTAGCGAACACCTCTGTTGCGGATAAGCTTCAAAACAGTTCAAATATTGATAAAGGATTAGACCTATTAAAGAAAGAGGGCTTTAGGGCAGTTTGGAATGCTGTATTTCCAAAAAACCTTCTTCCTCTTCAGCTTGGATATAGTTCAGCAGGGGAAGTTGTTAGAGTTGGACAAGGTGTAAGCGCATACCATGTTGGAGATAAAGTTGTCTCTAATGGAGGGCATGCTGAATATGTTGTTGTTAGTGAAAATCTATGTAGTCGAATTGATAAAAATACAGACATCAAAGAAGCAGCTTTCACTGTCTTAGGAAGTATTGCACTGCATGGTCTTAGACTATCTGAGACAACCCTTGGATCAAAAGTAGTTGTCATAGGTCTTGGAGTTATTGGACAATTAGTATGCAGGCTAGCTGAAGCGCAGGGTTCAGAAGTAACTGGAATAGATCCTGATCATGAAAGATCTAAATATGGAGATAATTTTTTTACTTCTGCAGATGATGTTGAATTGAAAGATGTTGATACTGTGATTATCACTGCTGCGACAAGCAGTAATGAACCTATAGAATTAGCTACAAAAATTGCACGAAATAAAGCAAAAATTGTTGTTATTGGTGATATTCCTTTGAATATTTCCAGGAATGATTTTTACTATAAAGAACTTGAACTTGTTGTTTCAAAATCTTATGGTCCTGGAAGGTACGATAAACAATACGAAGCGCTAGGAAATGATTATCCAATTGAATATGTGCGCTGGACCGAAAACAGAAACTTTGAAGCATTTACAAAACTCTTGTCACAAAAACAAATTCATTTGCTCGACTTAGTATCTGAAGAAATAGCATTTGAAGATGCACCAAGTGTTTATGAAAAATTTGATGATGAGATTAAACCATTATCAGTGGTACTGAGATACAACATTGAGGCTGAACCAAAAATTGAAATAGAAAATGATTTGCAACCAGAACCAAAAACATCAAAAGTAAATGTAGGAATATTGGGTGCTGGAAATTTTGCAGCTACAACCATAATGCCAGTCCTTAAAGAGTTGAAAAGAGAATGCAAAGTTCTTGGGATAGCATCATCAAAGGGTTTAAGCGGAGAATCATTAGCAAAAAGCTTTAAGATTAAAAATAAATACTCTACTGAAGAAGAGATATTAAATGCTGATGAGATAGACGCAGTTCTTATATTAACACCTCATTACAATCATTCAGATTTAGTAATAAAAGCATTAAATAAAGGAAAAGCTGTATATGTTGAAAAACCCTTAGCTTTAGAAATGCAGTCAATTACAGATGTTGAAGAGAGTATTTACAGATCTGAACATCCAAAATTGTTTATTGGTTTTAACAGACGATTTTCAAAATCTGCTCAATTTATCAAACAAAAATTGATTGATCGTCCAGCAAATAGTATAAATCTACGATTTAGTGTTCCACCCCTTGACAGCGATCATTGGACAAACATAAAAGAAATTGGTGGGGGAAGAATTGTTGGTGAAGCAGTACATGGCATTGACTTGGCTTGTTATTTGTTTGATTCGTTACCTCAGAGCATTTCTGCATCTGCACCAGTTGATAAAACAAATAATACGGTTAAAGATAATCAAGTTTTCTTAAACATTAATTTTGTAAATGGCTCTCATGCTTCTCTGCAGTATTTTTCTGAAGCAAATCAAATATTAAGTAAAGAACGAATAGAAGTCCATGGCGAAGGTAATTCTTATATTCTTGAAGATTTTAAAATGTTAAGGTATTTAGAGGGTGCACAAGATAGAAGCAAAACATTTTCATCAGGCAAAGGACACAAAGAATCTCTTAGTATCTTTTTTGATTACGTAAGAGATAAAACACAGAATCCATTTACCTGGGAAGAAATTAAAGCTGTGTCCAAAGCAGCGATTATTGCACAAGATCATATCAATTCTGGGCAACAGCATAGCGTTTAGTTTTTAAAGAGCGGCCTCGGCAGGATTCGAACCTGCGACACCAGGTTTAGGAAACCTGTGCTCTATCCCCTGAGCTACGAGGCCAATTAAATTCTGATATTATTAGTATCAAAATAGATTTCGACTTATAGGTAAATTATGTTAGCAGTAGACGTTAAAAATATTAAGAAAACTTTTATTAGTAAGCAAGATACTGTTGAAGCTGTAAAAGATGTAAGTTTTCAGGTAAAACAAGGTGAAATTTTTGGATTACTTGGTCCAAATGGTGCAGGAAAATCTACAACAATTTTAATGATTACAACCCTTTTAAGTATTACTGATGGAAAGGCCTCTGTTTTAGGAATAGATGTTGCTACAAAAGATAAAGAAGTAAGAGAAAAAATTGGTGTAGCACTTCAAGACACAGGTTTGGATAACCTTTTAACAGGCAAAGAGCTTTTTTTTACTACATGTAGGTTATGGGGATATTCTAAAAAAGATTCCGAAGTTAGAACAGATGAACTTTTAGAGCTTGTAGGATTAACTGAAGCTGCTGACAGAAGAGTAAAAACTTATTCAGGAGGAATGAAGCGAAGATTAGACCTGGGTTTAAGCTTAGTTCATTCTCCAAAAATTCTTTTTTTAGATGAACCAACAACGGGTTTAGATCCAGGATCTAGACGAGTTTTATGGGATGAAATTAAAAGACTTCGTGATAATGGAGTAACAATTATTCTTACAACACAATATCTTGAAGAAGCTGATGAGTTAGCTGATAGAATTGCAATTATTGACGAGGGCTTAGTTGTTGCAGAGGGAACGTCTGATGAATTAAAAGCGGGCATAGGTGGTGATGTAATAACTTTTGCTTTTGAAAATAATGTTGATTTAGAGAATGCAAAAAATATTCTTAAAAACACAGTCCAAGAAAAAAATGAATTAAGAATTACAGTTGAGGATGGTGCATCGAAAATCCCAGGATATCTAAAAGACCTAAGCAGTAAAGGAGTAGAGGTAAGTTCAGTTTCAGCAAGCAAGCCTACTTTAGATGATGTATTTCTTGAAGTAACTGGATATAGACTTGAAGGTTCTGAAGATATTAAACAAGCAAAAGAAGAGAGTAAGAGATAATGAATCCAAACAGATCTTTCATAGTGCAATTACAAATTTTGACAAAACGAATGCTTTTAAGAGTTATAAGAAGACCACTTGCTGAACTACCAAATTTAATTATTTCAGCATTTTTCTTATTTGTATACGATGGTGCTTTGGGGGGTGTTTTTGGTGGAAATGCTAGTGGAACACCTTTTGATTTTGCCAAAGGAAATTTCATAAATTTTATTCTTCCAGTTTCAATAGTATCGGCCTCTTTGAGTGGTGCAGCATCAGGAATTTATTTGGTTGAAGATATTGAATCTGGTGTTTTTAAACGCTATCAAAGTATGCCAATCTCTAGATGGGCTATTATTTTGGCACCAATGAATGTAGGTGCCCTTAGAGTATTATTGCAATCAGGTCTTATGTTATTTATCGGCATAATAATTGGTGCTGATCCTGTAGTGGGTAGCATTGGATACTTGGTAGTTTTGTCGATTGCGTTTATATGGGGAATGGGCTTTGCTGGATATTCTGTAGCAGCAGGGGTTAAATCGGGCTCTTCACAAGGAGCACAAGCAGCTACTTTTTTATTTTTCCCTGCTATTTTTCTTGCGCCTACATTTGTTCCACGAGAAGCCTTAAAAGGGTGGCTTGAAACAGCTGCAGCATATAATCCTACAACATATGTTATTGAAGCTATGAGGGCAGTTATGGTTGATGGTTGGGAACTCGATGTTTTATTTAGAGGATATCTTGCTGCTGGCTTATTTGCTGCATTAACCCTTACCCTAGCTGTTCTCTCTGCTCGGAAGGCTACTGAAAAAGCATAAATACTGCTTTGAGTAGTAAATAAAATTTATTACTCTATATAATTCGTAAGGATAATTATGGAAACAAGTTTAAAAGCAATTGTAAGAGAAAATACTGGATCTGCTCAATCAAGAAGAAGTAGGGGTAAAGGCAGTATCCCAGCTGTAGTTTATGGTTTGGGCATGGAACCAGTCTCTGTAGAAATAAATGCTAGAGAATTTACAAATGCTTTAAAAACTGATGCTGGTTCGAACGTAATTTTTAATTTAGAAGTTGGCAAGGATAATTACACTGCACTTGCTAGAGAAATACAAAAACATGTTTATCGTAATGAATTTTTACATGTTGACTTCATTCAAATAGATCTAACAAAGACTGTTGATGCTGATGTACAAGTAAACTTTATTGGAACACCAATGGGAGTCAAAGAAGAAGGAGGAATTGTTCAAACAATCAATTCTTCTATCACCATTTCAGCTCTTCCTACAAATATTCCTACTTCTCTTGATTTAGATATTTCTGAATTAAATGTTGGAGATAATCTAGCTGCTGGAGATGTATCATTGCCTGAGGGTGTAGTTCTAGCAGATGCAGAAGATGATTCAATTTTAATTACAATTACTGTACCAAGAGCAGCAATTGAAGAGGAAGAAGATATTGAGGGTCTTGAGGGTGAAGAAGTAGAAGGCGAAGAGGGAGACGAGAGTGAATCCTCTGAAGAGAATGTTGAGGAAGAGTCCTCAGATGAATCCGGGGAATAACAAAACTTTATTTGTTGGTCTCTGGAATCCGCAAGATAAATATTTAAAGACACGACACAATATAGGTGCTGATATTGCGATTCGTTTTTGTAAGAAAAATAATTTAGAGTTTAAACTCGACAAGAATAGTATTTACAACTTTTCATCTACAGAAATGAATGGAACTAATGTTGAAATAATTTTACCAATGGTTTCAATGAACAATGCTGGGGATGCTCTAAAAAGTTACTTTAAATACAATAAAAAAGAAAATACAGAAGTACTTGTTATTCATGATGATATTGATCTTGCATTTGGGCGGTTAAGAATTAAAAAAGGAAGCTCAGATGGTGGTCATAATGGAATTAAATCAACAAATAGAGTTTTAAATCCTGAAGATTATTACAAATTAAAAGTAGGTGTAGGAAGACCTCCACAAGGAATTGACCCAGCTGATTTTGTACTGTCAAAGTTTTATAATGAAGAAAGGGAAGAGGTAGAATTCTTGATTGAAGATTCAGTTGATATCTTAAATACCTTTTTAAAGGATAAAGAATTAGCCATTAGAAATGCTTCTGAGCGCAGAATTATTGATGTGATTTGATGAAAAAATATATACCAGACTTATTAGCTTTATTTCGTATATTCTCTGCTCCAGTAATTTTATATTTGCTACTACTCGATGGAACTGATGAAGGATTAATGTTGGTACCAGCAATAATTGCTTTTATTGCTGCTTGGACTGACTTTTTTGATGGCCGGCTAGCAAGAAAATGGGATGTGTCCTCAAAGATGGGAGCATTTTTAGATACAATTGCAGATAAAATTTTTATTACTTTTATATTTGTCGGCTTTACCTATATTGAAAGAGTTAGTGTCTGGATTACAGTTTTTCTGATTGCTAGAGAATTTATTATTACTGGCTTAAGAGGCCTTGCAGGCAATGAGGGGATATCAATTCCGCCTAGTAAATTTGGTAAAGCAAAAGCAAGTCTTCAATTTTGGGCTGTAGGATTTGTGATGGTGGATTTTCAACTCACTATATTAAGTTTTACAATTGCAGATTTAATTGTTCTACATGCCTTAATTTTTTCATACATATCTGGTTACCAATATATCTCTGGTTATCTGAAGCAAACTAGATGAAATATAACAATATTTTTATTACAGGATCAACCGGGGTTGTAGGCAAGCCACTTCTTAGAAAAATAGTTGATAAGGGTCATAATGTTTTTGCACTTTCTAGATCAAACAATAGTGATCATTTGTTTTCAAACCTTGGTGTAAAAAAGATTGATGGTGATCTTTTTACAGAATCACTTTATGATGATTTATCTGATTACAATATAGATGCAATTTTTCATATTGCGGGTGTTAACAAAATGTGCTCTAAGAATCCTGAAGGGATGTTTAAAGCAAATATTGAAGGAACTAAACAAATACTTCAGCTTGGCAATATGCTAAAAATTAAAAAATTTATTTACACTTCTTCTGCAGTCACTTTAGGTGAAGAACTAGGAACTTTGGGTAATGAATTATCCAACCATAGAGGTTACTTTCTTAGCAAATACGAAGAGTCAAAATATTTGGCAGAAAAAGAAGCATTTGATTATGACAAAGATTTTGAATTTGTTTCTGTTAATCCATCTTCTGTTCAGGGCCCGGGACGTGTATCTGGTACAGCCAAGTTGTTAATATCTACATTAAACAAAACTTATCCACCTTTAATAAAGAATAATATTTCAATTGTTGACATTGATGATTGTACAGATGGACACTATAAAGCCTTACTAAATGGAGAAGACAATCATAGGTATGTTTTAAATAGTTTTCAAACAACAAGTGAAGAGTTACTTGCTAAGTTAAAGTCTATATCGGAATGGTCAGGTACACCAATGTACATTCCTAAATTAGGTTTAAAAATTATTGCACCACTAGGAGACCTATACAAACTTGTATCCAATTCAACCCCATTAATATGTAGCGAGTCAGCAAGAGTTTTAACACATGGACACATTTACGACGGCTCTATCGCTGGGGAAAAATTAGATATAAGCTATATTGACTTGGAAATGTTTATGAAGAAAACGATCAATTGGTTAATTGATGAAGGCTACGTAAATTTAAAAAAAATTTAACACATGAATGTAGAAACATTCAATTATTCTCTTGAATCACTTCCACCATTCTTTTATTTAAATAAAAGGAATGAAAAAAATATCTATATCTTTCCCACAGAAAAAGAAGCACTA
>CACNQV010000011.1 GCA_902622665.1 uncultured Candidatus Actinomarina sp. | reverse complement strand
CGTAGATGTTGAAATAGAAGTATTTGATAAGCTTAAATCTAAAGATTTGACTTCAATTAATTCGTCATCATCTGTAATTAATAACAAAATTTTTAAATCTTCTTCAAAGCAACACTCAACCGTTTCGCCATTATTTTCATCTACTTCAATAAAAACAATCAGTGACTCGGAATCCATTACTATAGCGCCTTCTTCAACTGAATCTTCAAACTTCCACTCTACAGATACTTCACCTTTTTCATCTACGGAAGCGTATATTTCACCTGAAGTTGTATTTTGAGGAGTAATAATAAAAAATAACATTGTCAGCAAAATAATTAACAGCAACAGTGAGGAATATCTTTTGAAAAAGAAAAGGATCCTTTTTTTCCTAAAGTATTTAATAATCTGTTTAACTTCTTCATCACTCAAGATTGATGATTTGGTTTTTACTAATATTTCTAGATAGTTAGCAGCTTGTAATATTTCTTTTGAGGACCTTCTTAACTTATTAGCTAACTCAAAAACTTTCAATGTATTGACCTCATAAAGATTTTTTTACAAGTTGTATTCTAAGAATTACGCTGATTTATTCTTACTAAACTAAAAAAAGATTTTTACCTTCAAATTTTTTAGTGCCATTCACATAGCTAAAGTATTTTCTGCATTCACAAGATTGATACTCTATGTCAATAGGATAAAACTCTCTTTTAGCTTCAGGCCAATACTCACTTTGAAGTTCTATCATTTTTATGCCCACATCTTGATGGCTATTTAAATTAAGATAATTTTGGAGCCTGTTTAAATATGGTTCAGCACCAATACCAGTAGGAACATCAGTGGTAATTGGTATGACGTCTTCTCGAAACCAAGCAATATCAATTAATGCCATAAATACTGGGAAGTCATTTTTCATCTTGAATTGATTGTTTACATTGTTTGTAGCACTAATAACATCTCTATTAGAATTTAAAACTATTTCAGCTAACTCTTCTTTTTTTTCATAAAATTTATATGTTGCAGCATCAATACGGTTATACAGCTTTTCACCCCAATAGGAATCTTCTACTGGGTAAGCTGTAAAATTCTCCCATTGTTCTAGGCCTAGGAGTTTTTCTTTTAAAGATTCTGGATTACTTAAATCATCAAGTGTTAAATAATCAATAGTTAAGTCCCTATTGCACCACCTACTAAAAAATAACGCTTGGATTAACAAAGGTAAGTCCTCTTTTACTGGTTCAGCAAATTTAATAATGGATTTACTTACTTTGTCATCCTCTCTAAAAACATTTAAAAAACGTCCTTTTTGTAAAATTGGATCATCACTCCAAGGATATGATTCTCCTGACTCTCTTTTTACACGTACAGCTTCACGTTTCTTGCAGTAATCAAAAAAGCTTTGTACTGGGTCCTGTATTTCAAGACCATCTAATGAGTGTGCATATGGATTATCTAAAACCATAACTTTAATTTAAACAGATTATTTTACACTTTTCTTACTTCACAACTGGTATTTGAAGCATATTTGTTGTGTAAGCAGCAGACTTTCTTTCCGACTTCATTCTCCAGTCTTTTTTTATACCCTGTGCTCCCAGTGTTAATGTACTTGATCCATATCTACTATTAACGCCGTCTAGTACTTCCATGACACGGTCTGATTGATCGTAGTTCTCATATTCGTAAAAACTATACTGTTCGTTCTCTGCGTCAGTAATATCTAGCAGCATTACACCAATTTTCTGGTACTCATATCCGTACATAAAGAGTTTTCTCGTTAAGTGTTTTGCTTCTTTGACAATCTTTGACGTATTGCTTGTTGGTATTGAAAAAAATGTACTCATACCGTTGCTGTATCTTTTCTCTGGATCAACAAATGGACTAGTTCTTAAAAATACATACAAGCCTTGTGCTCTAGAACCCTGTGCTCTCAACTTCTCACATGCTCTAGCAACATAGTTAGAAACAGCTTCCTCTAACTCACTTACTAGCATTACTTTCCTACCAAATGACTTAGAGGATATAATGTTTTTCTTATTCTTCACCTCTTCTATGCCAATACAGGAAATCCCATTTAGCTCATGATGTATCCTCTCCCCTACAATGCTGATCGTTTTTCTGACATGACGAGCATTTGCCTGTGTTAAATCATAAGCAGTATCTACTCCAATTTTTCGAAGCCTTCTTCCCCATCTTGTCGAGATTCCCCATATCTCTTCAAGTGGTAGACCTTTTAAAATCTCATCTCTTACATTCTGATCTCGTATATCGAAGACATTAGATGTTGTGTATTTTTTAGCTTGTCTGTTTGCTACTTTTGCCAATGTCTTTGTTGGGCCTATACCTATAGAAACTGGAATCCCTGTCCACTGTTTGATTAATCTTCGTATCTCTTGAGCCGTCTCTTCTAAATCACAATAATAAAAGCTACTGATATCTAGAAACGCTTCATCAATAGAGTAAATCTCTATATCGCTTACAAGAGATTTCAGTGAAGTCATCACTCTGGCTGACATATCGCCATAAAAAGTGTAGTTTGATGAAAATACATAAACTCTGTTTCTATTGATAAGTTGTTTGTATTTAAAGTATGGGGCTCCCATCGGTATGCCTAAAGCTTTTGCTTCATTTGATCTAGCAACAACACATCCATCATTGTTAGACAAAACAACAATGGGCTTTCCTTCTAGCTTTGGGTTGAATACTCTCTCACAAGACGCATAAAAGTTATTACAGTCCACTAGGGCAAAAATTTTATTATTCACTTACTTACTCCTTTGAATACTGTACACTATTCTAAGAAAAAAGAAAGACATTTTTATGCCACGAGGTGGAGCAAGAAAAGGAGCTGGTAGACCAAAAGGTCAAGGCAAGTATGGAGAGCAAACAAAAGCTGTCCGTATTCCTGTAAGTAAGGTTAAGTATATCTCTGAGGTCATCAACAAAGGCTTGTATGAAGTACCAATGTATAGTAACAAAGTTGCAGCTGGGTTCCCGTCCCCTGCAGATGACTATTTAGAAGACAAAATAGATTTAAATCAATATTTAGTTAAACATCCCGCTTCTACATTTTTGGTAAGAGCATCTGGAGAGTCCATGATTAATGCTGGTATTTTTCCAGACGATATCTTGGTAGTAGATAGAAGCTTGAAAGCTGAAGACGGAAAAGTAGTCATTGCTGTTGTAGATAATGAACTGACTGTAAAAAGATATCGTAAAAAAGGTAAGAACATAATTTTAGAGCCGGAGAATGAAGCCTTTGATCCAATTGTTATTCCCCGTGAGAGTGAGGCTTTCGTTTGGGGAGTTGTTACAAATGTTATCCACAACTTATAAACTTTAGAATAAAGCTGAATCGACCAACGATAAATTGTAAAATAATGATGGATGGAAATATTAAAAACAAATTTAGAAGATTTTAAAAATATCGAAAACTGGAAATACAAAGAAAACTTTTATAGCGTTAATTCACGCCATGGCGACATAAGTATTCACTATGTAGATGAAAATTCAGAAAAAGATGAAACTATACTTTTAATGCATGGAAATCCTACTTGGGGTTATTTGTATAGGAATATGATTGATCCTCTCAAAGACGCAGGATACAGAGTAGTTGTCCCAGACTTACCAGGGTTTGGAAAATCAGATAAATTTACTTCAAGGTATCACTATACATATGAAGAATTTGTTGATTGGATGTCCCAGTGGATTGAAGGAATTAATCTGGAAAACGTCACATTGTTCTGTCAAGACTGGGGTGGTTTAATTGGATTAAGGTTGGCGGCAAAATACGATAAAAGATTTACTCGTATAGTTGCAGCAAATACAGGTTTACCGACTGGTACAGCACCATTAAATCCTGGATTTTTGATCTTCAAAGAATTTATGAATACTAAAGAAGACCTTCATGTAGCTGGTCAAGTCAGAAATGGTACTAATGGACTAGATCAAGCAGCTCTTGATGCATACAATGCACCTTTTCCAGATGAAACTTACAAACAGAGTGTTAGGCAGTTTCCTAATATTGTTCCTTCATCACCAATGACTCCAAGTAGAAAATTTAATGAAGAAGCATGGGAAAAATTAAGGAAATGGCATAAACCTTTTCTATGTGCCTTCAGTGACAATGATCCGATTTTTGCAGGTGTAGAAAATTCATTTTTAAAATACATTCCAGGATGTGAAAATATGCCCCATGTAACAATTGAGAATGCCGGACATTTTTTACAGGAAGATAACCCTAATGCATGTGTAAAAGCAATCTTATCAATAATGGATTATTAGACTGTAGCTTTTCCCCAATAGTTGTAACCTAAAAATTTTTGTGTACCTGGCAGATAAATATTATTAATTTCTAATAAGTTGAATCCATTTTCTACCAGTAGTTCCTTAATATTTCTATTTGTATGGCATCCGCCTGCAATTTTGGGATAGAAAAAGTCAGTAGAATTTTGTATGAATGAAACAGATTTATCCGGTGACAAACCATGTTCACTAAAAATAAAAACACCATTTTTTTTCAAAACTCTTTTAATTTCTTGTAAAGTTTTATTAGGTTCTGGAATTGAGCATAAAGCATACGTACTAACAACAGTATCGATTGATTCAGAATCTACTGATAAATTACTTGCAGATTCTATCAAAAACTCAATATTTAAATCATTTTTATCAGCTCTTTTCTTTGCAATAGTGTTTAGCTCCTTTGAGGGGTCAACTCCTATAATTTTTAAAACTTTTTCATTGTCATAATGTTTTAAATTTGACCCAGGCCCAATCCCTATCTCAAGAACTTTCCCTGTAGCATCAGGTATTACTTTTTTTCTTTGGTAATCAATCGGCCTTGAATTACATGTAAAATTTATCAATCTAGGAAGCACATTTTTTTCGTAAAATGATTTGCTGAGAAATCGAATTATTGGAAAAATAAAAAAAAGAAGTAAATTAGAAACAAATAAATATATATATTTCTTCAATTCATTAATCCTTTGAGAATGAAATTACCTCAGCCATTGAAATATGATCAATAGTAGTTTTGCCATATTTTACATCTCGCACTACCCCATTGTCATCAATTAATATATCAACTGGCAATCCTGTGAACGCACCACTTATGCTTGTTAATGGGTTGTAACCTTTAATGAATATTGCTTTCATAAATCTAAAAAAACCAATTACCGAACCTAGAAAAACACCAAAAGCACTTTTTTCAACATTATATTTATCAAAATAGAACCTGTTTTCATCAGCAAGTATGAAAACTGATGAATCATGTTTAGTAGATGCTTTTTGTAAACTTTCTAATGAGCAATTAAATATGGCAATGGTTTCAAAATTTTCACCAAAATTTTTCTTATTATTTATTGTCTCATTAATTCTTAAATGACAGAAGGGACACGAAGAATATCTATAAAAAGATATCAGTGCTTTCTTGCCTTTTATATTTTCTAGGTCAAATACGGATCCATCTATAGAAGGTAAGGAAAGTTCGTTAATTACGTCGTTTTTTTTAATTTGCATTTTTTTCGTTATGGGTGAATTATAGAGTGTGAAGATGAAAAGCACTATATTAAAATATTAATTATATGTAAATTAGTGCCCTCCCCTTGGTACGCCCCCATATTTCATACGAGTATCACCCATATATGCGACTCTATCTTCTGGATTTAATGTTTTGCAATCAATTATTTCTCCCACAAAAAATGTATGCGTACCAAAGTCAATTTTCTGCGTTGTTTTTAATTCAAACCAAACAGTTGCATTTTGAAAGATAGGCATATTGTTCTTTGTTAAAAAAATAGGTTCTTTATTTAAAAAACCTTCCGTGTATTCAGCAGGTTTAGAAAATTTTACGAACACTTTTGTATAATCAGGAGGAAACATATTTAAAGTAAAGTGTTCGCTTTGATTCATTAATCTAAAAGTTACGCTCTTATTATCAATACCAACACCAATTAAAGCTGGCTCCATACTGACTTGAGTAATCCAACTTGCTGTCATGCCATTAAATTCACCATCAGCATGGCTTCCAATTATTCCAAGAGGACTCGGTATTTTCCAAGTAGCAACATTTATATCTTCAGGTGTTAATTCACTCATTTACAAACAACTTTTAATAAATTTTATAGTTTCTATATCTAGTGGTATTGCTACAGAAAGTTCTGTAACATTACACTTCTTCCAGTCTACAAGCTTTTCTTTTATTCGTTCTTTAGATCCAACAAGTGTTAGATCATCTATCAATTCATCAGGAAAGATTGATTCTGCTTCAGCTTTTTCTCCTTTTAGATATAACTCCTGAATCTGCGTAGCAATTTCTTCATAACCATATTCACACATCAAATTAAAATAAAAATTTTTATCTTTGGCACCCATACCACCAACATATAATGTGTAATTATTTCTAGCTGGTGCAAGATATGCATCTCTTTCAGATTCATTACACACTTTTGCAAAGACAGGAGCAGATATACTAAAGTTATCTTTTTTGTTTGGATCACCAGATTTTTCAAAACCTTTTTCTAAAAATTGATTAAAAAATTTATCTCCAAGAGTAGGTGAGTACATGAAAGGAAGCCATCCATCTGCTATCTCAGCAGTAAGTTCAATATTTTTTGGTCCTATAGCTGCAAGATAGATTGGAATATCACTTCTAAGAGGTTGTTCAATTAGTTTTAATGGTTTTCCTAATCCAGAAGCATCATCACCATTGTAAGGTAAATTATAATACTCGCCTTCAAATGAAGTTTTTCCTTCTCTGCTTAATATATCTTTAACTATTTGAACGTACTCTCTTGTCTTTTTTAATGGCTTTCCATAAGCAACCCCATGCCAACCTTCAACAACTTGAGGTCCAGAAACACCAATCCCCAACCTAAACCTACCACCTGAAAGTTTATCAATAGTGACAGCTGTCATTGCAGTCATAGCAGGAGATCTCCCAGGAATTTGCATAATGCCAGAGCCTAACTTTATATTATTTGTCAATGCAGCAAAATATGAAAGTGGAGTAACCGCATCGTATCCATATGCTTCCGCTGTCCAGATACAAGATATCCCTATTTCATCTAATTCATTAATTAAGTTTTTTTCATTTGAAATATGTGGACCAAAATAACCGACATTTACACTTACATCCATATGTAAAGGATACTATAAATTTATATCAATAAATTCATCATGCATTAACAAACTATCCATTTGAATATCATGGCTTTCAAAAGGAATATGATCTACGAGATGATTTTTATCCGTTATGCCTATAAATGTTGAGTTTAAATAGTTAGAAAGTAGCTTATCATATATACCACTACCCTTGCCAAGCCTAGTACCTTTTTTATCAAATCCAACACCAGGTACTAAAAATATATCAACATGATCAATAATTTTTAAATTAACTGGTTGAAAAACATTAAAAATATTTTTTTCAAATGGTTCTTCATACATGCAAATTCTTATTTCTTCATTGTGAAGACATGTAGTAGACAATACTGCATATCCCTTTAAATGCATATTGATGTTTATTTCACTTTCTAGTGGTACATATGTGCAAACAACTTTACCTTTGATAGTATTTTGTAACTTTTCAATAACAGTTTGAGAGTGTTCAGCATCGACCAATGAAATATTTTTTAGTTTCTTCCTTAATTCTATTTTTTCTAACATAATTTATTATCTAGATAGTTCTACATTACACTTACAACATGCTGAAGAACAAATTACTTACATGGTTCAACCTATTGATTATGGGTATATACACAATCCCAGTTACATACTCTATTTGGTTTGTAGGTTTGTTTAATAGATTTACAAAATTAAAGTACTACATTGCTCAAAGTTGGACAATTCCTTGGATGTGGGCTGCTAGATCAAAAGTAACTTTGATTAAAAACTTCGATTATAAAAAAAATCAGCCTTATGTTGTTATCTCAAATCACTTATCAAATTTAGATCCAATGATGCAATTTAGATATCTTAAAATTAAATGGGTATTTATGGCTAAAAAAGAAGTGTATAAACTACCTGTCTTTAGAACTGCTGCAAGGTCTTTTAATTTTATAAAAGTTGATAGATCAGACAAAAACGATCGAAAAAGTATTAATGAACAGGCAAAAACTCTTTTCAGAAATGGATGGTCACTTATGGTCTACCCTCAGGGAACAAGAGCAAAAAAAGATAACTTTCTACCTTTTAAAAGTGGAGCATTTCATATTGCATTAGAAAATAATATTCCAATTCTTCCAGTTGTGATTGCAGGTACTGGAGACATATGGCCGAGAGGGAAGAAATTTATGACCAGTGGTAAGGCAATCATTAATACATTAGAACCAATTGACATGTCAAAATATACAAAAGAAACAATTGATCAACTTGTTGAAGAAACATATGAGAAAATGTCGAAAGTGTATAAAGAATTAACTGCTTCCATAAAATAAAATAAAACTTACAATACGAATATGAACATCTTATTGGCAGCACTTTCTATTTTTGTATTAAGATTACTTGACCAAACACTTGGAACCTTAAGAATACTTTATGTAAACAAAGGAAAACCAGTATTTGGTGCTATTTTAGGATTTATAGAATCAGCAATTTGGGTTGTTGCTATATCTCAAGTTATTCAGGATTTAAATGATCCATTTTTAATATTTGGTTACGCGCTTGGATTTGCTGCAGGGACAATAATGGGGTCTTACATTGAAAACACAATCGCTATTGGTGATATTGTTGTGAGAATCTTTGCACCAAAAGATAGTGATAGTACGAAAGTGGCTGAGGCATTAAGAAATAATGGATTTGGTGTAACAATCATTAATGGAGAAGGTATGCAAGGAGAAGTTAGCATTGCCTGGTGCGTAACACCAAGAAAAAGGCTTAAAGAAGTTTTAAAGATTGTATCAGAAATTAATCCTGAAGCTTACGTAACTACTGAACCTACAAATCCAACAAAGCTAACAGGAAACCGAAAATAGACTAGATACCTTTTTCAAAATCGTCTTCAAAAGAAACTCTTTTTCTGTTTGAAGGTTTTCCACGATTATCTGACTTTTTGTCACGTCCATTTCTGTTACCATTTCTGGATCTTGAAGGTTTTCTATCACGAGAATTATTTGATTGTCCACCTTCTGCTTCTTCTGGTATTTCTAAATCTTCAACTGGAGAAAGACTTACTTTCCCATTTTCAATTGAATCTACATTGACCCTAATTTTATCGCCAACCGAAACGACTGCCTCAGTATTATTAACTCTCTTAGAAGAATGGAATTTTGAAACATGTAGTAATCCATCTCTACCCGGAAGGATATTTATAAATGCACCGTAAGTTGCAACACTGACGACTTCGCCATCATACTCTACTCCAACTTCAGCTTCTGGTGGATCTATAATCATCATAACCATTTCTTTTCCAGCTGCTATAGCATCCTCTTCAGTAGATCCAAGAGTTAAGATACCATCATCATCAATTTCAACAGAGCATCCTGTTTCTTCCTCAATCTTCTTAATATTTTTTCCTTTTGGACCAATGACTTCACCAATTTTATCTTTTGGTAATTCAATTGTCTCAAGTCTTGGTGCATTGCCAGAAAGACTTTCTGCTGGTTCAGAAATTGTATCTTCCATAATGTCAAGTATGTGATGTCTTGCATCCATGGCTTGATTTAAAGCTTTTCTTAATACATCTGCAGGAAGACCTTCAATCTTCATATCTAATTGCAATGCAGTTATCACATTTCTTGTTCCTGCAACTTTGAAATCCATATCTCCAAGAGCATCTTCAGCTCCCAATATATCTGTAAGAGTAACGTAAGTGTTATCTTTAGAAATTAATCCCATTGCGATACCTGCAACGTGTTCTCTAATAGGAACACCTGCAGCCATTAATGACAAACTAGACGCACACACTGATGCCTGTGATGTAGATCCGTTTGATGAAATTGCTTCACTGACAACCCTTATAGTGTAGGGAAAGTCAACTTTTGGAGGAACAACAGGTACTAATGCTTTTTCAGCTAGAGCACCGTGCCCAATTTCTCTTCTCTTTGGACCTCTCATTGGATAAGCTTCTCCAGTTGAATATGGAGGAAAATTATAATGATGCATGTATCTTTTTGATGTAACTGTATCGATAGTATCTAACATCTGTTCAAGTCTTGACATACCCAAAGTTGTAACATTCAATACCTGTGTTTCACCTCTTAAAAATAATGAAGAACCGTGAACAGTTGGTAGTAAGTTTATCTCAGCAGAGATATTTCTAATATCAGTTGGTGTACGACCGTCTAACCTAGCACCACCACTTAAAACTCTATCTCTAACAATATTTTTAACAATAGACTTGAAAGCTAATTTAATTGCTTTTGTATTATCATCCTCTTCATCAAAGAATTGCTCTATAACTTGTTCTTCTAGTTCGCTTTGCTTTTCGCTTCTTTCAGATCTATCAGTCAAAGCCATCGCTGTTTCTATTTCATTACCAAAAGCTTCACTTATTTGTGATCGTAACTCTTCAGAATAATCTTTAATAATTGGCCAATCAATCTCTGGTACATCTCTTTTGGCAACTAATTCTTTTTGTGCCTCTATTAATTTCGCTATGAATTCTTTAGACATATCAATTCCATCTGCGACAATATCTTCAGATGGAGAAGTGCTACCTTCATCTATTTTTTGAAACGCATTGTCTGTTGCACCTGCTTCAACCATAACAATATCAATTTCACCATTAGGGTTTAAGCTTCCTGCAACAACCATATCAAATACTGATTCTTCCAATTCAGTATTTGTAGCTTGAACTACCCAATTGTCATTAATTAAAGACATTCTTACTGCACCAACTGCAGATTCAAGTGGAACTCCAGCAAGTTGAAGACCTAATGATGCAGCATTAAGGGCTAAAATATCATATTCATTTTCGTTGTCAACACTTAAAACTGTTGCAATAATTTGTGTTTCACATCTAAAGCCATCTTTAAAGGATGGTCGCAATGGTCTATCTATTAAACGGCAAGCCAATATTGCTTTTTCTGTTTGCCTTCCCTCTCGTCTAAAAAATCCTCCAGGAATTTTTCCAGCAGAATACATTCTCTCTTCTACATCCACTGTCAATGGGAAAAAATCAATTCCATCCCTTACGCTTTTGTTAGCAACTGTAGTCACTAACACTGTTGTATCACCTGAACTAACAACTACAGAACCCGGTGCTTGCAGAGCTAATTTACCTGTTTCAAATCCAATTTCTGCATTACCAATATTTACTTTTACATTATCTATCGACATATAACCTCTTTCGTGACCAAGGTTATTAATTGTCAGCTTTCAACAAAAGCTCTCAATTAACAACGCTAAGTCAAATTTATTATCTTCTTAAACCAAGTTTATCTATCAGATCACGATATCTTTGAACATCTTGATTCTGCAGGTACTGTAGTAATCTTTTTCTTTTACCAACAAGCATTAATAATCCTCTTCTTGTATGGTGGTCTTTTTTATGTGTTTTCAAATGATCTGTTAAATGATCAATCCTTTTACTCAATAAAGCAACCTGAACTTCAGTAGAACCAGTATCTGTGTCGGATTTACCGTATTCTTTTATAATTTCTTGGTTTGTTTTCATTCGAGATAATAATAGTAGCTGCTACATCTAATGTGAGATTATTTAATTTTTATTAATTTCTTCAATATCTTTTGATATTTGTTGAGTTAATTCATCAATACTTGAGAATTTTATTTCATCTCTTATAAATTTTTTAAAATGTACAGTTAAATCAACGTCGTAAATATCTTCATTAAAATCAAAAATATGTACTTCTAAACTTTGCTTTATCCCTTTAGATACAGTAGGTTTAAATCCAATATTCATAATTCCTTGATAAAGATTTCCATTTAAGAGCACGTCTACTTTGTACACTCCATTTTTTGGTATTTGAATATTCTCATCAATGTTCAAATTTGCAGTAGGAAATCCAATCTGAGAACCTCTTTGATCACCTTTGATAACAGTTCCGCATAAAGAATATTCATAACCCAAAGCTTCATTAGCCTGTTCAACAAAACCTTCACTCAAAAATGACTTAATTAAGGTTGAAGATATTTTTTCATTGTTGTGTTCATAATCAGGAATAGTATGTACTGAATCTTCACCAAAATATTTAAATAGGTAATCTACGTCACCCTCACGGTTTGCACCAAATTTAAAATCATTACCTACATAAATATTTTTAGCTTTCATATTAATTTTTAACATCTCACAAAAAGTTTTAGGTGAAAACTTCATTACATGTTCAAAATTAATAAATACTAAATTACTAGGTTTAAATTTTTTAAATAATTCAATCTTCTCATTATTGGTTGTAAGTAGCTTATGTTCATTGTTGAAGTATTTTTTTGGAAGTATATCAAATGTAACTATTTGAAATAAATTACTTGATTCTTCTGTAAATTTTAATAGTTCCTGATGACCTAAATGTAATCCATCAAATCCACCGATACATACAGCTGTAATGTCATCATCAATAAAATTATCGGAAGTAAAATTTTTATATATTCTCATAAGAGTACTTTTTCTGGTTTGTAATATTTCTCATTAAAAGGTTTATAAATTGCCACAATATTACTCTCGATAGATATTATATAATTTTCTTCATTTGAAAACATATTTCTAGGTAGAAGTTGACCATTCTTAATTGTTTCATGCATATTCACATCTAGTTCAATTTTTGGCAGATTAATAATTTCTGCCCAATCTAATGACATTATTTTTGTGTTGCCATTTATAGCTTCTACATTTGTATTTAGACTTTTATGATTAATATTTAAATTACCAACGGCTGTCCTTGTAAGAGTATCTACTATTGCATAAGTATTTAGATACTCACCTAATTGTTGAACAATGCTTCTTATGTATGTTCCCTTGCTAACAGTTAATTCAAAAGTAACTTTATTATCTAGTACTTCTAACAATTCAGTTCTTTCTACAAATATTTTTCTATCAGGAATTTCTACATCTTGATTTTGACGTGCATATTTATATAATCGTTTTCCTTTTACTTTAATTGCTGAATAAATTGGTGGAGTCTGATTAGACTCGCCAACCAAATTATTAAGAAATTCTTGTATTTGAGGTTTCAACTGTTCTGCACTTATATCATCATGTTTTGTAATTTCTGAGTCAACATCAAGAGTTGGAGAAGAGTAACCTAATATTGCAATTACTTTATAAGTTTTATTTGTATTATCTATGTAATCAAATAATTTTGTATACCCATTAGTAGCAAGAAGCATTAATCCTTCTGCGTTTGGATCCAAGGTTCCAGAGTGACCTACTTTTTTAAATTTATAATTTTTTTTTAATTTAGTACAAAGATCTTGAGATGTCCATGTTTTAGGTTTGTCTATTAAATAAAAATTAGATTTGTGACTTAATTGCATTCTTTACTTTAATTTTTATCTCTTCAATACTTAAATTTGTAGAAAACCCGGATGCAGCTTTGTGTCCTCCACCACCAAATAAAGAGGCTATCTGTTGAACATCTAAATCATTACGAGATCTTAGACTACCTTTAAATGATTTATCATCTTGTTCTTTTAACAACAAGGCTACATTTGATTCTTTAACTAATCTGATAGAGTCAATTAAAAAGTCTGTTTCGGAGGATTCAATATTGTAATTTAGATAATCTTCTTGCAATACATACGATACAACTAACTCTTCTTCTTCATATAATTCAATCCTGTTTAACACTTCACTTTGTAACCTGATTGCATTCATGGGAATCGAACCATAAATATTGTCGCTAATACTGGAAAGTTCTGCACCATCTGACATCAGTTTTGATGCAATTTCAAATACCTCATTGTCTGTGTTTGAATATTGAAATCTACCTGTATCTGTAATTAGACCAGTCATAAGACAGTTTGCTATATTTTTATCAATTTCAATATTTGCAGAGATAATTTCTCGAAAGAGTACTTGTGTAGTGCTTGCAGCATTAAAGTCGATAATCTGAATATCACCAAAAGTAGGATTTATATGATGATCTATTACAGTGACTCTTTTAGAATTTAATGCTAAATTTTCTAACTTTCCTAACCTTTCTGAATTGCCACAATCAAAAACATATACATTTTCATAATTTTCTTCTGGTTCAGTAATAATTAATTCAATAGGTAAATGGCTTAAATTCGAAGGAACATTGCCTTTTATGTCAAAAAATACATCAGAATCGACACCTTTACTGTCCAGTATTAGTTTAAATGCTAATGCAGAACCTAAAGCATCACCATCAGGGTTTACATGACCTGTTATTAAATTAGAAGAACTTTTAATATCCTCAAAAAGATTACTCATTATCTACAGTCCTATCTAATAATTCGTTTATTCTCAGCACATTATTAAATGTGTTATCTACTTCAAATATTATTTTAGGAACATTTTTTGTAGTCATTTCTCTTCCTAATACTCTTTGAATTTTTGTTCTATTTTTTTCAAGTGAAGTTTTTAAAGAACCTTCGTTACCATCAAGTGTTGAAACAAACACTATAGATTTCTTTAAATCTGGTGATGTCGAAACATGAGTGATAGTTGCTTTATTTAGTATTGGATCAGAATTACGTAAGAGTGCATCAGATATTATTTTTTGAATGAGAGGATTAATTCTATTTATTCTTCCACCACGTGTTTGATTACTCATTGTTTATATCTAGACTTCTACTTCTCCAAGAATCTCAATAGTGTCGCCTTCTTTGATGTCTTTATAATCTGATAATCCAATACCACATTCAAGACCTTCGTTAACAACTTCAACATTATCCTTAAATCTTCTTAATGAGACTATCGTTCCTTCATAAATTACAACCCCATCCCTAAGTAATCGTGCTTTTGCGTCAAGCTCTACTTTGCCTTCAGAGACTATAGAGCCTGCAACCACACCAACTTTTGGAGCACGGAAAGTTGTTTTAACCTCAACCATTCCAATTATCGCTTCTTCAGTTTTTATAGTCATTTGCCCAAGCACAGCTTCAGAAATATCGTCTAGTAATTCATAGATAATATTGTATGTTCTAACATCAATTCCTTTACTCTGGGCCATGTTTCTTGCTTGACTGTCAGGCCTTACATTAAAACCAATAATTAAAGATTCTGTAGCACTTGCTAAATCAACATCTGATAGAACAATACCCCCTACAGCTGAATGAACAACTTGGATATTAACATCATCTGTTGCTAATTTGTTAATACCATCTTTTATAGCTTCAACAGAACCATTAGTATCAGCTTTTAAAATTACGTTAACTGTATTTAACTCACCTTCTTGTAAAAGCTTCATCATGTCACTAACTCGAGACTCAACTGAAAATGATGAGTTATCATGGTCTTTCAATTTAATTTTGTTTTCTTCAGCTTTTGCCTTTGCGTCTTTTTGATTTTTAACAGCAACGAATTGATCACCAGCAGTTGGTGATTCATCCCAGCCTATAATATCAATTGGAGAACCAGGCTCTACAGACTTTACTGTTTTATTATTATGGTCGAACATTGACTTTACTCTACAAAATGCTTGACCTGCGTAAAGAAAATCACCTTGTTTAAGAGTACCTCTTGTGACTATAACTGTAGCGACATTTCCTCTACCAACTTCCATTCGTGATTCAACAATATAACCGGATGCATTTGTGTTGAAATTTGCTTTTAGTTCTTCTATTTCAGCTACAAGCGAAAGTGTTTCAAGCAAGTCATCAACACCATCACCTTTTATTGCAGAAACTTCAACTACTGGCGTGTCTCCACCTAAATCCTCAGAAATTACATCATATTTTGTAAGCTCAGCTTTGATCATGGATGGATTTGCTTCAGATAGATCACACTTATTGATAGCAACAACTATTGGTACATCTGCAGCTTTTGAGTGATTAATTGCTTCAATAGTTTGTGGCATTACTCCATCATCAGCAGCAACGACCAGGACTACTATATCTGTAACATTTGCACCCCTAGCTCTCATTTGTGTAAAAGCTTCGTGGCCAGGTGTATCAATAAAAGTTATTCCAGATTCTCCTTTATCTACTTTGTAAGCACCTACGTGTTGTGTTATTCCTCCTGCCTCACCATCTGCAACTTTTTCATTTCTTATATAATCCAATAAACTTGTTTTTCCGTGGTCTACATGACCCATAACAGTAATTATTGGTGCTCTTAAATTTAATTTATCTGGATCGTCTTCAAATTCTTGAAATTCAATTATGTCCTCTCTCAAGATTGTTATTTCTTCTATTAAATCTGGAATGAGGTTGTATTTCTCAAAAAGCTTTTCTATATCATTATCATCTAATGGAGTATCAATAGCTTTCATTATTCCTAAGCCCATTAAATCACTAACAATTTGAGTTGCTTCAACTTCAATAAGGGAGCTAATTTTTTCTGGGGATGAATTTCTTGATACTTCAATAATTTGAACATCATCTACTGGAACATCTTCAGATTCTGCTTCTGGTTCATCCTGTTGAGACTCTTTTTTTTCAGAGACTTCTTCAGATTCAGCTTCTGATTCATTTTCTGGCATCAAAGCTAATTTAACTAATTCCTCTTCTTCTTCAGTTAACCCAGATGAAGCAGTTTTTACCTCTAATCCAAGCTCTTTTGCTTGATGCAGAATATCAGCTGACGCTAAATCAAGTTCCTTAGCGATTTGATGAATTCGCTTTTTAGCCATTTACTCTTCCTCTTTTGGCATACTCTCTTCTTCGGCAGATTCCTCTATTTGTGGAGAGTCTCCAAGCCCTTCTATGTCTATTTTATATCCAGTTAATTTTGCAGCTAACCTAGCATTTTGACCTTCCTTTCCTATTGCTAAGGAAAGTTGGCTATCTTTTACGACTACTCTTGCTGTTTTTAAATCTTCATCTATTTCGACTTCGTCAATATCAGCAGGCCCAAGGGCTTCTTTAATAAACCTTACTTTGTCTTCTCTCCATTCAACGACATCAAGCTTTTCTCCACGTAATTCATTTACTATCTGTCTTACACGATTTCCTCTGGAACCAACGCATGCACCCTTCGGGTCTACGTTAGGATCATTAGAGAAAACTGCAATCTTAGTTCTGCTTCCAGCTTCTCTTGCTATAGCTCTAAGTTCTACAGTACCATCGGTTAATTCAGGAACTTCCAACTCAAGCATTCTTTGAACAAATTCAGCTTTACTCCTACTTACAATAATTGGAATTCCCTTTGCGTCTTCCCTCACCTCGGTAATAAGAGCTTTAACCCTATTTCCTCTTTCTAAACGCTCAAAAGGTACTCTTTCACCAGATGGAATAACTGCTTCTGCATCCTGCAGATCCAAAATGGTCTGATTGAATCTAGGATCAAATTGGGTTACTATACCAGTAATTAGCTCCCCTTCTCTTCCAATATAAGCATCTAAAACAGTTGCTCTTTTTGCATCTCGAATTTTTGTAGTCATCATTTGTTTAAAAGATTGTGCAGCTATTCTTCCAAATTCATCTTCATCAAGTTCTACTTTCCACTCTTCAATAACATTTCCTTCATTATCTAATTCTTGAGCATAAATTAGTACTTCACCACTATCTGGATTTAAGGTAACTCTTGCTTCTTCTGCTGCACCAGGAATTCTCATGTATGCAGATCTAAAAGCAGATACCAAAGCTTCATACATGCTTTCAACCGCAACACCTTTGTCGAGTGCTAAAGATTCAATTGCTTGTTTACTATCACTACCTAATTTCATAATTATCCTTTTACTCTTTCTTTAAATTTTTTAAATTCAATTTTTGCGTTTTTAATATTTGAAATATTTATTTCTATTTCACTAGTATCTGTTTTTAAAACTATATTTTCTTCTTCAACTGAAATAAGATCTCCTTCAAACGTATATATATTATTGATTGGATTAAACAATTTAACTTTTATCAATTCACCTAAAGAAAGTTGAAAATGTCTAAAAGATTTCAGTTTTCTCTCAATTCCGGGGCTTGAAACAATCATATCAAATGATCCATTCTCAAACCCTAAATCTACAACTAACCTGTTTAGTTGTTTGTTTAACCTTGTAGTTATATCAAGATTTACATTATCAGCAGAATATATGAAAACTTCAATTTTTGAAATATTTGGAAAATTTACAATATTAAGATCATAAAGTTCTAAATTTTCATCTCTGAGATATGAGTCAATTTGTTGTTGGATTTCTTTTTCAGAAATCATTAAAACCTCCTCATAAATAAAAAAGCGGGTTTGACACCCACTTTACGTAGCTAAATTGTCAATATTAATTATATCAAATATAAAAAATTATTAAAAGAGATTTTTAATAAGCTTTTGAGAAAATAGCCAATTTTCCCTGTGCATTTTCATTATTTACAGCTTTTTCGGTACTTTCCTCGGCTAAAACATAGCATCTTAGCGTTGCCTTGGTTTCGGCTTTAACTTTTTCTTCATCATCACTATTTTCATCCCAAAAACATGTTACAAAACCAGGGTCTCCGTTTAATGCTGCTATGAGCTCTTCATATGTATCAACATGAATTGTATTTTCTTTACGAAAATTTCTTGATGATTCAAGTAAATTATTATGTATATTATCTAAAGTTTCGGATACTTTAGTGTTAACATCGTCAAAGTTAATTTTGAATTTTCCATCAACTCCATCTCTTCTTGAGAATACAACTGATTTATTTTCAACATCTCTTGGTCCTATTTCAATTCTTAAGGGCACACCCTTTAATTCCCATTCATTAAATTTGAATCCAGGAGAAATATTATCTCTATCATCAACATAAACTCTAAAACTTTGACTTAATTTTTCTGTGATTCTCTTAGTTGCATCAAATACTGATTCTTTAGAATCCTCATTTGGAGTTATTGGAATAATTACAACCTGATATGGTGCTAATTTCGGAGGTAAATTTAAACCTTTATCATCACCATGAGCCATGATAATCATTCCAATTAACCTTGTACTTACACCCCAACTAGTTTGAAAAGGATATTGTAAATTATTTTCCTCATCTGAAAATTGAATTTCAAAAGCTTTAGAAAAGTTTTGACCTAATTCGTGAGAAGTACCAGCCTGTAAAGCTTTTTTGTCTTTCATCATTGCTTCAATAGAATATGTTCTAGTAGCACCAGCAAATCTTTCATTTGCAGACTTAATACCTTTCACAACAGATACCGCAGCTGCATTTTCAGCAAACTCTGAATAAATATCAAGCATGCGGATAGCTTCATCAGTAGCTTCAGATTCAGTTGCATGAGCTGTGTGACCTTCCTGCCATAAAAATTCAGATGTTCTTAAAAACAATCTGGTACGCATTTCCCAACGAACAACATTTGCCCATTGGTTTATTAACATAGGCAAGTCTCTATAGCTTTTAATCCATTTTGCAAACATGTGATTGATAATTGTTTCCGACGTAGGCCTGACAACTAACGGTTCCTCAAGTTCTTTACCACCAGCATGGGTTACCATCGCAAGTTCTGGTGAAAAACCCTCTACATGCTCTGCTTCTTTTTTGATAAATGAATTAGGAATAAATAATGGAAAGTAGGCATTTTGATGACCTGATTCTTTAAACTTCTTGTCTAAATATGCTTGAACACTTTCCCAAATTGAATATCCATATGGCCTTATGACCATAGTTCCTTTAACTGGCGAATAATCCGCTAACTGGGCCTGTTGAATGATATCTGTATACCATTCATTAAAGTCTTCAGACATTGGTGTAAGCTTTTCAACCATGTTTATATATTAAAGGTTTTAATTTTCAATATCTTTATTTGTTGTAATCTCTATTACCGACTTTGTCTTTTGTTCAAAGTTATTAATATCCCCTTGGACGTTTAGTAATGCTTGAACATCTTCTTCAGCAATTTGAGCAGCGTTTGTATCAGCAGCTGCAAGTCTTGCATCAACACCTTCCTCTGCAATCAATCTTCCTTCTTTAACTAATGCGTCAACCATGTCTTTCTCATCAACAACCTTTACAACCTGTCCTTTTATAAACAGGTGACCTCTTTTTTTACCTGCAGCAATACCAAGATCCGCTGACCTTGCTTCACCTGGACCATTAACAACACACCCCATAACAGCTACTTGAATCGGAAAACCCTCTTTTTCAAGAACCTCTTGAGCTTCTCCTGCAATTTTTATAACATCGACTTCGGCTCTACCGCAACTTGGACAAGCTATCAAGTCAAGTGACTTTCTTTCTCTTAAATTTAGGTATTCCAGCAATTGACGACCGTATTTAGCTTCTTCTACTGGATCAGTTGTAAGTGAAAGCCTTATAGTATCCCCTATGCCTTCAGATAGAAGTGTAGAAATTCCAGCAATAGATTTAATTAAGCCACCAGGTAAAGGTCCAGCTTCAGTAACACCTAAATGTAAAGGATATTCCACTGATTCTGCAAGTAGTCTGTAGGAATCAATCATTAATGGAACTGTAGAGTGTTTTACAGAAATTTTAATATTATGAAATTCTACATCTTCAAGATATCTTGCCTCTAATAAAGCGGATTCAACAAGTGCTTCAGGAACAGCATCTCCGTATTTTTCTAAAATATCTTTATCCAAAGAACCAGCATTAACTCCTATTCGAATTGGAATATTTGCATTTAAACATTCTCGAGCTACTTCTTTTATTTGTTTTTCATTTCTGATGTTTCCAGGATTTAGTCTCAAACCATGGACACCTGCCTCAACAGCTGCAAGAGCTAACTTATATTGAAAATGAATATCAGCAACAATTGGTACAGGGCTTCTTGCACATATTTTTACAAGCGATTCTGCTGCTTCTTTCTCATTACACGTAACCCTTACAATATCTGCGCCATTATTAGCTAATTCATAAATTTGCCCCAATGTTTTATCAGTATCTCTTGTCTTAGTTGTTGTCATAGATTGAACAGATATAGGATAATCCGAACCTACTCCAACATTTCCAACATTTATTTGCGATGTTTGTCTTCGTTTATTCATAATCTAATTGGTTGTGTGATGTCTAAGTAAAAAGCTGTAATTCCTAAAAATACAAAAATAAAAATTACAACTGCAGCAACAGGATAAAGTTTTTTGTCAGGAATTTTTTTACCAGTTATACCTTCATAGAGAGCAAGTACAATTCTTCCTCCATCTAAGGGAACGAGTGGTATAGAGTTGAAAACAGCAAGAAAAATATTTACAAAAGCTAAAAGGGTGAATAAATTTACATATCCCCCTTCGGCAATTTGATTACCTGCTTGAGCTAAACCAATTGGGCTAAGTGGCCTTACTTCGTCGGGAATGACTTCTCCGCTGTAAGTTCCTAAAAGAGTTTGTAAATTTTGAGGACTGAATAAGGTAAATATTCCCTCTATAGCAGCTTTTGTCATATCAATTTCAACCAAAGTTGTTGCAGATATTGAATCAATAATACCCATTTTTTGATTTTCTATTGAAGGTGAAACACCTAGATAGCCAGATTCTTTATTTGCAACTATTCTTGACTCTAAAACTGTAGTGGTAATATAGTTCTGACCACTTCTCATATATCCAATAGTTACAAGGGTGTTTGGATTTTCCTCTATAAATCCAACCAGTTCTCTCCAGTTTGCAACTTGGTTTCCATTAAAACTTGTAATTATGTCTCCCTCTTTTAAGCCTGCTTTAGAAGATGGCGCCTCTGAAGATGAATCAATTGAAGACACTCCGATAGTTTCAATTTGCAATGTCGGCTGCTCCACTCCATAAAATGTGAATATTGAGAAAAGTATCAACCATGCTAAAACAAAATTTACAATAATTCCTGATGAGGCAATGAATAGCTTTTTTGTCCAAGATGCGGTATGGAACAGTTCTTTTGATTCATATCCTTCAACAGACTCATTTTCATCCATTCCAGGTATTTTTACATAACCTCCAAGGAGAAGTGCTTTTAGCCCATATTCTGTATTATTTTTCTTAAAGGAAAACAACTTTGGTCCAAAACCAACAAAAAATTCAGAAACAGCTATTTTTGATCTTTTTGCAGAAATGTAATGACCTAATTCATGTAAAACTACAAAAAGTGTCAATAAAGCAATTGTCAAAAATGCATTCATATATTAATTATTACACTTATTAAATTAAATCTAAAAACTGTATAAAAAGAACTAAAACAGGAAAACTTAGTATTTGAGAGTCTACCCGGTCTAACACACCCCCGTGACCAGGTAAGAAATCACTAGAATCTTTAACGTCCAGTGATCTCTTAATTCTTGATTCAAATAAATCACCCAAAACACCAAATAAAATAAAAGTAAATGAAATTAATAGAGTTGGAATAGTTTCAAGTTCAAAATTATTACTGATAACAATATACATAGCTAACGATCCAGTAATTAATCCAGCAAAAAAACCTTCTATTGTTTTATTGGGTGATATTTTCTCATAAAGTTTTCTTTTACCATATCTTCTACCAAATTCATAAGCTGCAATATCAGAAATTGATATAGAAATAAGTGCAAAAAATGTAAAGAATGGTCCAACATTTTGAAGTATATAACCTATGCAAGCTAAGCCTATACCAAACCAAATCAAAAATAAAAACGAGCTTCCAAATTTTTCGTATATTCCGTAAGTCACAAAAGTTCCAGTGTAAACAATCACTCCTATAGGAAAAACAAAAAGTGGTACATGAATATTTTCTAAACCATAAAAATATGCAATTACGAGGGGAGCTATAGATGCATAGAGTAGTAACGGATATGGAATAATTACCCCATAATCAAAAATATCAAACCATTCTTTAGTAGATATTAATGCAACAAGTATTAATAAAATGAAAGCTGAAGTCTTGTTTAGAAAAAGAAGAGATACAACTAAAAGTAATCCTAAACCTGTAAAGACTCTTGGGTTTGATGTAAACCTATTTCTTTTTTCTTTATTGTTAGGTTCATATTCACTTGGCAAGCCCTCGTCATCAGGGATTTCAATATAACCAGGCCAAAATGTTCCATCATTGTCAGACTGATAATGCTTGTTAAACTTCAAGAAGTTCATTTTGCTTTACCGTAAGTAACTCATCAATCTTACTCACAAAGTTGTTGGTAATTTCTTGTACTTGAGTCTCTAAACGTTTTATTTCATCAGCAGAATGATCATCTTTTAATTTAGATATTTCATCAATCCCGAATCTCCTGTGAGTCCTAATTGATACTTTTGCATCTTCTGAGGCTTTTGATGCAACCTTTCCTAATTCTTTTCTTCTTTCTTCTGAAAGAGCAGGAATTGGTATACGTACTACTTCGCCGTCGTTAGTTGGGTTAAGCCCTATATCAGCATTCAATACTGCTTTTTCTATTTCATCTAAAGAGTTTTTGTCAAAAGGTTGTATAACTAATAATTTTGGATCAGGAACTGATATTGTTGCAAGTTGTTGAAGAGGAGTTTTTGTCCCATAATATTCAACTACAAGCTTGTCTACTAATGCTGGATTAGCTCTTCCGGTTCTAATTGTTGAAAATTCATCTACTAAATGATTAATAGTAGTGAGCATTTTATTTTCAATTTCTTTAATTAATGTTTCGGACATAAATCTATTTTATTAATGTTCCTAAAGATTCACCAGTTAAAGCTTTGTATATATTTCCTGTTGATGTGCCATTAAATACCCTTATTGGCATCTTGTTTTCTTCACATAAAGTAATAGCTGTAAGATCCATAACTTTAAGTTTGCTTGAAACAACATCTTTGAAGGATACTTCATCAAATTTTTTTGCATCTTTATCTGTTTCCGGATCTTTATCAAACACACCATCCACTCTTGTAGACTTAAGCATTAAATTTGCTTCAATTTCAGCAGCTCTTAAAGAAGCTGCTGTATCAGTTGTGAAATATGGATTACCAGTACCAGCAGCAAAAATCACAACTCTTCCCTTTTCTAAATGTCTAATTGCTCTAAGTCTTATATATGGTTCAGCAACCGCTGTCATTGTGATTGCAGATTGAACTCTTGTTTGAGTTCCATTTTTGTCTAAAGCATCTTTTAAAGCTATAGCATTAATTACTGTTGCTAGCATTCCCATATAATCAGCATTAGCTTGTGCCATATTTTTTGCAGATTCTTGCACTCCTCTGAAAAAGTTTCCACCACCTACAACAACACCAATCTCAGTACCTTTGTTGTTAGCTTCTGTTATTTCAGAAGCGATTCTTTCAATAGTTTCTGGATGAATGCCAAATTTAGTTTCCGGATCTGCAAATGATTCTCCGGAAAGTTTGAGAAGAATCCTGCTCATTATTTAAACTCCCACTTCTAATCGTGAAAATTTCTTAATATAAATTTTTTCGCCTAATCTACCAGAAAGTTCTTCAATCATTGTACCTACTTGACCTTCGTAAAACTCTGGATTACAAAAAGTTTGTTCGTTTAATACATAATCTTTATAAAAGGATGAAATTTTACCTTCAACAATTTTTTCAATTACTTCAGCAGGTTTACCCTCATTTTCAGATTGTTTTTGTATTATATCTTTCTCTTCATCTATTCTTGCTTGAGGAACTTCGTCAATATTTACAAACTCTGGTTTTAATGCAGCAACATGCATTGCAATTTGTTTTGCAACATTTTTAAATTCTTCTGATTTAGCAACAAAATCAGTCTCGCAAGCAAGTTCAACTAAAACACCTGATACAGCTCTATCTTGTTGATAGTGTATGTAATCGCCGATTGTTCCTTGATTAGCCTCTTTATCGGCTCGTTTTTTGGAATCTGCTAGTCCTTTTTCTCTTAAAAATTTAACCGCTTTATCAAAGTCACCAGAACTTTCAGAAAGAGCTTTTTTGGCATCCATCATTCCTGCACCAGTCATATCACGTAACTTTTTTACATCTGAAGCTGAGATCGTCATTACTCATCCTCCTTATTTTCGACTTGGTCTCTTTTACCTGAACCTTTTAAGCAAGCATCAGCTATTGCTGACGCTATAAGTTCAATTGATCTGATTGCATCATCATTTCCTGGAATCAAAAAATCTATTCCTTCCGGATTTACATTAGAATCAGCCAATCCGATTACAGGAATACCTAATTTTTGTGCTTCTGTGATAGCTGTAATTTCATTTGCAAGATCTACAACAAAGATTGCATCTGGAAGTTTGTTTAAGTTAACTATGCCACCAATTGATTTATTTAGTTTTTCAATTTCTCTTCTTATTTTGAGTCTTTCAGATTTGGTATAAGCATTAATCTCTCCTGAGGACTCTAAAGATACTAATTCTTTTAGATAAACAACTCTTTTAATAATTGTCTTAAAATTTGTAAGCATTCCACCAAGCCATCGAAAATTTACATACGGCATACCAGCCCTATTTGCTTGATCTTCTATAACTTGTTGGGCCTGTGGTTTAGTTCCCACAAAAAGAACCTTCCCACTATTAGCTACTAATTTTTGAACATACTCTTGAGCTTGTTCTATAGCTTCGTATGTTATTCTTAAGTCAAGAATATGAATGCCGCTTTTTGCGCCATATATAAATTTGTCCATTTTAGGATTCCATCTTTGTGTTTGATGGCCAAAATGCACACCTGCTTCAAGCAGATCTTTCATTGATGTAGACATCTAATTTCTCCTTTGGTTAATTCATCCCACATTCCTTGCCTAAGCGGTTTCCAAACTTTCGTTCACCAAGGAAACTTGCAAATGTGGTGTCTATTTTCTCTTGAAATTCTAATATTAATACCGTATTAATCAACCCCTTGGATGAGATTGTTTGTATTTTTTCTTCATCTGCTTTTTCGATACATGTGTATATATCTGTGTGGTATTTGGATCATTATGACCCAGTAACTCCTGTACTATTCGCAAATCTGCTCCACCATCTAAGAGGTGTGTCGCAAATGTGTGTCTTAAGCTGTGAGGAAATGTTCCAACTCTTAGCTTAACAATTCTTCTTATTTCCCTATCACTAAGCTTCCCACCTCTAACACCTAAAAATAAATACTGTCCAGACTTATCGTTTATAAATGCCTCTCTTGATGTTTTTATATAATTATTAATACTATTAAATGACCGTTGAGTAATTGGTAAAATTCTCTCTTTTCTGCCTTTACCAATTACTTTGAT
>CACNQV010000010.1 GCA_902622665.1 uncultured Candidatus Actinomarina sp. | reverse complement strand
CTTTTTGCGTGAGGGATTTTGGATTACCTTTATCCAGATCACCTGCAAGATAGAAAGTTACATTTTTTTGTTTAAAATTTTTCGATAGTTCTATAAAGTTATCAATTCCCTTGTCTTTTAGTAATCTTCCAGCCAAAATTATTTTTATATTTTTATTAAATTCATCTTTTAACAAATAGTCAGAAGTTTTAATCCCAGAACTCTCAATTAAATATGAATTATTTTTAAATTTAGAGTATTTATTGAAATAAGACTCATCAGAATGATTTTGATAGATTATATTTTCGAAAGTCTTATTAATCAATGTTATAAAGATCGGACGAAGTAGTAATTTAAATATTCTCGCTGATAGGTTTTTACTAAAAAAATATCCTAAGCCTGTTATTGATAAAGTCGATTTAAATTTTTTGTTTAAAAATAAATTTGAGATCATAAACAAAAAACCCGTTTTTAATGTAAAAATATGAAAAACGCTATTGTCATTAAAATTTTTAAGTATATTTCTTAAACTAAAGACAGCAGTAAAATCAAAATATTTTTCTCGAGTTATATCCCAGTTTAAAGATTCTGAATAAAATTCTTTAAGTTCACTGCTCTCAGTTATTGGGCATATCGATCTAAATTCATAATTACTTAATTCATTAATAATTTTGCTTCTCGACTGAATTAAAATTCTATCCCAATGAGCAACATAATTTATCATTACTAATTATATTAAATCTATTAATTGTTAACATGACATATTATGAACATTGTCGTAGTGGGAACAGGCTATGTTGGGCTTGTTACTGGCGTTGGTTTAGCAGAACAAGGACACAGAGTATCATTTATTGATCTAGATGATACTAAAATTCAAAAACTTAAAGATAAGCAGCTACCTTTTTTTGAGCCTGATTTAAATAATTACTTTGAAAAAGATGAAAATTTTAACAGAATGTCTTTTCATTCAAATTATAAAAGCTTAGATTGGCAATTCACAGATATTGTATTTATATGCGTTCAAACACCAAATAATCTTGAAACAAATTCTGTAGACACAAAATTTCTTGAGTCTGCAATATCTGAAATTTCAAAATTAGAAAACCAAGATATCACCATAACTATTAAATCTACGATACCACCCTATGAAATTGAAAATGTTTGTGAGAATGTTGGATATGATAAAAATCTTTTAACTTTTAATCCTGAATTTTTAAGAGAGGGCTCTGCAGTTAATGATTTCTTTAATCCTGATCGTATTGTAATTGGTGGTTTAAATTCTCAAAAAATAGATAAACTCAGAAAACTTTACGAAAGTTATAATGCAGAAGTTTTAATAACAGATCCAATTAGCTCACAACTTATAAAATATTTATCAAATACATATTTACCGTTGAGACTTTCATTCGTAAATGAAGCAACTAGATTATCAGAATATTCAGGTGCTAATTTAACCGATGTACTAAAAGGTGTTGGTTTAGATAGTAGAATTGGGTCTCATTACTTTAGACCATCACCATCTTGGGGTGGTTCATGCTTTCCAAAAGACCTAGTAGAAGTTAACAACTTTTATAATCAAGATGAATTAAATCTACCACTTATTTCAAATATAATCGGTTCAAATGAAGAGCATTTACATTGGACTGTTAACCAATTACTTTCATTGAAAAAAAATAATGGTCTTAAAAGAATAGTTTTAGTTGGTGCTGCCTTCAAAGAAGATACTGATGATTTACGAAATTCTCCAACTTTAGAAATGTATAATATTCTTAATGAAATGGGAGAAGAAGTAATTATTTTAGACACTGACATTGAAGTTACCGGTTATCAAAGCATTAAACAATTAGATGAAGTGGCTGCATACTCTCTTCTGTCTATTATGTATCCACTCAAAGAAGAATTAAATAACAACATATCAAATTATGCAATTAATAATGAATGCATAATTTATTATCCATGGGGCTAATTTGAAGATATTAATTACTGGAGGCGCTGGGTTTGTTTGCTCGCATCTTGCTGACAAACTTTATGAAAAAGGTCATAGTTTAATACTGCTCGATAATTTATTAACAGGTAACATTAAAAATATTGAACATTTAATTTCAAATGACAATGTAGAGTTCCTAGAGCATGATGTTCAAAATCACATAGAAATTTCTGATGATGTGGAATTCATATTTCATTTTGCTAGTGCAGCATCTCCGATCGCGTATCAGGAAAACCCAGTAAATACTTTAAAAGCAGGAAGTATTGGAACTATAAATACTCTTGGATTAGCGAAAGTAAAAAAAGCAGACTATCTTCTTGCTTCAACTTCAGAAATCTATGGAGATCCAGAAGTTTCTCCTCAAAGTGAAAATTACTGGGGAAATGTAAATCCCAATGGTGAAAGGAGTATGTATGATGAAGCAAAAAGATTTGCAGAAGCAGCTACAGCAACTTACAGCAGAACATATAACTTAAATACTAAAGTTGTCAGAATTTTTAATACTTATGGAGCAAGGATGCAATTAAATGATGGAAGAGTTGTAACAAATTTCATAGTCCAGGCCTTAAAGAATGAAGCCATAACAATTTATGGGGATGGCTCCCAAACAAGAAGTTTTTCATTTGTGGATGACACTGTTAATGGAATTATTGCTCTTATGGAATCAAATCAAAACGATGTCTTCAATATAGGAAATCCTAACGAAATAACTATTAACGAACTTGCAACCACAATTATTAATTTAACCAATTCAAATTCAAATATAATTAATAAAAATTTACCTCAAGACGACCCAAAGCAAAGAAGACCAGATATTACAAAAGCAAAAAAACTACTAAATTGGGAGCCTGTAGTCAAACTTGAAGATGGTTTATCTCAAACTATAGATTGGGTTAGCTCTCAACTGTAGCCACTATCCTCTCAAATATGGTTTGTATAGATTCATTCGACACACTTAATTGTCCGTATTCAATTATTGTTAATAAATTTTTATCTTCCTGGTCATAAACTGAGTTCAACACTTCAGTTAATGATTTTTGGTTTAGTTCAAATTTTGTAAAAAAGTACATATCTTTCTTAAAGTGTTTGTTGTAATCTTTATTCGCGTAAAAACTAAAAAGACCACCTGAGATTGCTTCTAAAACAGATTTATCATAAAAACCCTCTGGAGTTGCGTTTATGTGATAAGAGTACTTATTCATTAAAGATGGCAAATCTTTATGAGGTACTTTACCTAAAAAAGTTACATTTTTGTTACTTTCATATTTTTTTGAAAGTTTATTTTTGTATTCTGAATCTTCTTTTGTAACTGCATCACCAATTATCGAAATATTATGTTTACTAAATTTACTTTTTAAAAATCCATCAATCGCAACTTCTAAATTTTTGGATTTTGATATTCTACTTAAAATAAGAAATTCTTTATTTAGCAATTCCCGTCTCTTATTAAGAAATTGGTCGTAATTAATTGCATGACCAACCACATTTAACTTATTTGATTTATAAGGAAATGAAGAATTTGAAGCAGTAACTACTTTGTCGCAAAAAAATAAACTCATGATAAGTATGATTTTTTTTGAGAATTCTTTTGGTTTTGGATGGGTGTACCAGAGTATTGTAGGAAACTTTTTTAAGCTGTAAAATTTTGTCATTAACAAAAGAAGTGGTGACATATGTGAAAAACATAAATCATAACTAGTTGTTGATGTCAGTTTCTTTATTGTTTCTCTTATTAATAAAAACTTACTTATTCTCGATGTATTATCACCTTTGAGTAAACCATAGATATTAACTTTATTATTTGTACCTATATTTTCGTTAGATTTATTTAAAGTGATTATGTCAACATTTTCAAATTTATTAGAAAATTGTTTAATCCATGTGTTTGCAAATCCCAGAGATACATCTTCATCATCTAACGCTAGATTTAGATATAAAAGATTTTTATTATTCATTATCTAAAATTATCTCTGAAAACTTGTTTATTGTGTTTTCAATATTGTAATGTCTATTCACAAATTCCTTACTCTTTGTAGTAATGTCGGAACTATCTTCAATAGCTGTGTAAATTGTTTTTGCTACTGTTTCAATATCTAATGAAGGAGATGTAAAGCCAAAATCATTATCTCCAAGGAGTTCAAAGTTTCCTCCAAAATTTGATGCAATAATAGTAAGTTCGTAATTCATTGCTTCAAGAATTGAATGAGGCATTCCCTCATAAGATGATAATTGAAGAAAATAATTTGAAAATTGGTAAAAAGATTTAAGCTCTTCACCATACTTTGCACCAACAATATTGACTGAATCTTGTAAACCAAGTTTATTTATTAGATTAATCAAACTTTTATGTTCCGGACCTTCACCAACAATGTTCAACGTAAAATCAATTTGGTATTCATTTTTAAGAATTACTAGAGATTTTAAAACAAGATCAATATTTTTATGTCTTACAAGGCGGCTAACAATTAAAAATTTATTATCCGCTTTATTTTTCTTAATTGGTTGTGTTTTTTCAGTCCCATTATTAACTTGAATTAACCTTCCGTTATACCCTTGGTTTTTTACAAAATCTAAAAGATGATAAGAAGGCACAACAATAGTATCTGAAGATTTTAAAGCAGTATTTCTTATGAACTTAAGAAATTGAACTTTTGTGTTATATTTTTTTTCTTGAAAAGTATCAAAATCATCATCAGTTTTGTATTGTATATAAAACTTCTCCCATACAGGATCTCCAACTATTTTTCTTATTGTTTTTTTTCTGATGAACCAGTTTGATATATACACCTCAAGCCATAAACCATTTACGAATATTACATCAGCATTTTTTCCATTTTTAATGATCAAAATAAGTGTTTTAATAAATCTAGAAACTTTATTTTGATTTCTGATAATCCTAAATACTTCATAATCATTATGATTATCCTCAACAGTTTTTTTGCTTAAGGTAATTACTTTAAGATTATTTTTTTCTGATAATTTATCTGCTATTAAAGGAACAAATTTAGCAGGCCCTCCAACATCTGGAGGAAAGATTCCAGTTGTTACAAGAATATTCACTGTTTAATTATTTTTTTTAAATTCGATTATATTTTCAATCATAAATTCGATATTTTTTGTTGGTTTCATACCAGTAAACTCAATTATCTTATCAATACTAGGAGTTCTTCTTTTTGGATCTTCAAATGCTTTTCCAAAGACTTCTTCATGACTTTTAAAAATTATTTGAGAATTAGAGTTAGTTTTTTCGATAATTAGTTCAGCTAAATTTTTAATTGAGATTTCTTCTGTTTGTCCAATATTAAATACTTCTCCGTATGCTTTTACTTCTGCTAATTTTATTAAATAATTAACAACATCATCAACCCAGGTAAATGATCTTGATTGTGAACCATCACCATGAATTAAAATATCTTTATCTTCAAGAGCTGCTTCAATAAACCTAGGTACTACCATTCCGTACTTTGAAAGTTGGTTAGGTCCGATGATATTAAATAATCGAACAATTATTGGGGAAACTTTTCCTTCTTCAAATAATGATAATGCAATAAATTCATCAATCATTTTAGACGCGGCATATGACCACCTCAATTTGGTAGTAGGGCCAATTAAACTTTTTGTTTCTTCAGTCCACACATCATTTTCGGCTACCCCGTAAACTTCAGAAGTTGAAGTCAGAAGTACAGGAAGCTCATTAGCCTGACAAGCTTGAAGAACTTTATGTGTAGCTAAAATATTAGTCAAAAGTGAATCACTTAGATTGTCCATGATGTACTGAACACCTACACCTGCGGCTAGATGGTGGCAAAAGTCATAATCTTTAAACAACTCATTAAGACTCTCAATATCTTCGATTTTTGAATTTAAAAAATGGACCCTCTCATCACTAAGAATTGATGATATATTAGATTCATTTCCGGTAGATAAGTCATCAATTATTAATAATTTTTCAACATTTAGATCTAAGAGCTTTTTTACAAGGTTAGACCCTATAAATCCTGCTCCGCCAGTTACAATTACTTTTTTCATTTTACTCAATATATGTGTAGTCTTTTATCTTATCTTGAAATGAAGAATACCATTCAATAGTTGATTTGATACCGTCTTCAATATTTGTTGATGGTTCCCAATTAAGTATCTGCTTTGATTTAGATAAACTTGGGAGAACAACATCAGGATCTCTGAATGCTCTTGGCTGATTATTAACTTGAGCTTCTTTATTAGAAAAATTTTCAATTATTTTAATTACCTCATTCAAAGAAGAAGTTTTATTATTTCCAACATTAAAAGTTTCACTACTATCACAATTTTGAACTTTAAGTAGTAATTCAACTACATCGTCAATGTATGTGAAGGATCTTCTTTGTTCACCATCACCAAATATTATTACTTCTTTGTTTTCCATGATCCAATGAATAAATCTAAGTATTGACATATCAGGTCTTCCATATGGGCCATACACTGTAAAAAATCTTGTGATTATTAGATTAGTATTGTGCGATGAGAGGATAGTCTTAGCTAAAGTCTCTCCAGATAATTTTGTAGATGCATAAATTGATGGGGGATTGATTTTTTCATCTAAATCTTCAACCATTTCTTTATCACCACTATTGCCATAAATAGATGAAGTTGAAGCCAAAATCATTTTTTGAATATTATTGTTTTTGCAAAAGTTAGCTACATTTGTTGTAGCGATAGTATTGTCTTTGATGTAACTTAGTGGATCTTTAAAGCTTTGTCGTACTCCTGCTCTTGCCCCCATATGGTAAACAACATCAAAATTATTAAGCCCATTTAAAGAGTCTTCATCCGATAAGTTATTATTTACAAATTGAAAATTTTTTTCATTTCCAAGATCTTTTAATCGTAGTTCTTTAAATTTCTTGTCATAGGCCGTATTTAGTGAATCTATTCCTGTAACACTAAATTCTTGATTGATTAATTTTTTTGATAGGTTATAGCCTATGAAACCAGCGCAACCAGTAACAAGTACATTTTTAGTCATTTATATAATGCTAACAAAGAAAAAATCTATTAAACAAAAAAAATAAATACTAAGAATAAAATGAATAGGATGATATTTTATTTATAGGTGTTAAATATTAATTTTAAAAACATTTTTCCGTCAATCTTATTTTTTATTCCAATAATTCCACACATTGAGATTTTTGGACCATACTTACACACAGACGATCTTCCTGTAATAATTTTTATGACTTTGGCTTTAATTTACATAATCAAAGAAAAAATGTTCTATTTAGACTTAACTGGTAAATATTTGTTGGCTTTTATAATTTTTCTTTTATTACAAAATATTTATATTAATCAAAGTGTCTTATCTTCAGATATTTATAGATTTTTATTTTATTTTGTTTTATATGTTTTTATTACAAATAGCAAAAAAGAGTTAAAAGACTTAAACTTTCCAATGATTCTATTTATTTTTCTTTCTACTTTTTCAATAATTTCATATTTGTTAGAAATCAATTTAGGTGTTGACGATTATCAAACATGGAGTATTGGATTTAATCCAAGTGAACTTGATTATCTGAAAGGAAGAACAAATGGATTTCAAGCGGGTGGTCCAAATAGTTTTGCAGATTTAATAACAATTACTGCAATTTATAGTTTGTTCAAGTATAAAAATTCTTATGCATTATTTGTTATTCCTCTTTCTTTAATTGGAGTAATTGTTACTTATTCAAGGTTTTCACTAATAGTTTTAATATCATTTATATTTTTAAAACTCATCAAAGAAAAACTATATATACAGCTACTTGGTTCTGTATTGATTCTTCTTATTTCTGCAAATACTTTGGGTGTTTATGAGAGATTTGTAAATGATGATAATAATGGAATTAGTGATAGGTTACTCATGCTGCAAGCTTCAACTGAATATTATTCTGAAAGTTCGATTGAATCTAAATTATTTGGAAATGGCTCAAATCAGCTAATTTTTCAATCTGAAAACGTGTATCTCTATGATGATTTTGATAATAATCCCTATAGCTACGGACCTCATAATTCATTTATCTTTTATTTGATAAATTATGGCTTATTTGGTGTTTTACTATTTATTCTCATTTTTACCTCATTATTTAAAAGAGGTTTTAACTTTAACGCCAATTTCATAACAATTATAGTTTTTTTTGTATTGTCAATGGCGACTGATTTATTGCATAATCACTCAGTCGCTTGGTTATTATATTTTGCTTACTTTTCTTATATAAAAACTGAAAAATAATTTTTTATAAATTACTTTAAATACGCATATACTATTAAAAGCTATGAATGTATTAGTAGTAGGCGGTGCTGGCTACGTAGGTGGAGGCATTGTTGATTTACTCTCTAATAAACACAATGTAACAGTTTATGATTCTCTAATTTATGAAAATTCTTATAGAAAAGATGTTGATTTTATTTATGGCGATATTCGAGATTATAAAAAATTAAATCCAATTTTTAAAAAGTTTGATGCTGTAATATGGCTTGCTGCTTTAGTAGGGGATGGAGCTTGTGCAATTAACCCAGCTCTAACACATGAAATAAACGCCGAAACAGTTAAAAACTTAACAAAAAACTTTAAGGGTAAAATAATCTTCTTGTCAACATGTTCAGTGTATGGCGCTCAGGAAGGAATTCTAAATGAAGATTCTTCAGTCAACCCACTTTCAGAATATGCATCTTCAAAACTAGTTGCCGAAAATTATCTTCAAGATTCAAATGCAATAATTTTTAGGCTCGGTACATTATTTGGAATTGGAGATCAATTTTCTAGAATACGACTTGATTTAGTTGTCAATATCTTAACCACTAAAGCGTTTCTAGAAAATAAAATGAGTGTGTTTGGTGGAGATCAGTGGAGACCATTGCTTCATGTAAAGGACGTAGCTAATGCAATCGACAACACTATTGAGGGAAGTGTTAACGGTATATTCAATTTACATCATAAAAATTATAAAATTATAGAACTGGCTGAAAAAATTAAAGAAAAAATTCCTGAAGTTACAATTGAAACAACACCCCTTCCTTTTCAGGATGCAAGGAACTACCAAGTATCTAGTGCAAAACTTAAAACTGAGACAGGTTTTGAAGCTTCAATTGAACTAGAACGTGGAATAAATGAAGTATATGATTTGATATCATCAAATAGAATTAAAGACATAAATGACCCCAGGTACTCCAATCAGTCTTTTTTACAAACTTTTGGGATAAGTTAGTCCATGGAACCAATACTGTACCAAAGAAGCTCTAATTCTGATCACAGAGGTACAGTTTCCTTCACAAATGAATTGGACTTAAATAAGGCTGTTAGAACGTACAAAGTAACAAATAAACAAATCAAAACTGTAAGAGCATGGCATGGCCACAAAATAGAAGAAAAGTGGATAATAGTAGAAGAAGGAGAGTTTCTTGTTTGTGCTGTTAAAATAGATAATTTTAAAAATCCAAGTAAAGAACAGAAAATTTTCGAATTTAATATGACTCCAAATGATGGAATTCTTTTTATTCCAAAAAATTATGCAAATGGGGCGATGAATCTTTCAGAAAATAACTCGATTAGGTATTTATCATCACTTCCCTTAGAAGAGTCGATTAAAGATGATTATCGATTCGAATCAAAATTTTGGGATCCTTGGAGCAAATTTAATCCTAATCTTTATGAATAAAATTTTAATATTAGGCTCAAACGGAATGCTGGGAACTATGGTTGCTGAATATTTTTTAAATCTTAAAGAGTATGAGATATTTCTTACAAATAGAGATATTGAATCAACCGACCTAAATAACAATACATACAAATATGATGTTTTAGATGATGATCTTGAAGATTTAATTCAAGATATTAAGCCTAATTATATAATTAATTGTATAGGGGTTATAAAACCCGAAATAAATGAGAACAACAAAGACTCTATTGAAAGAGCGATAAAAATTAATACTTATTTTCCTCTGAGCTTATCAAAACTTGCAGAGGTTTATAAATTTAAATTTATTCAAATTGGTACTGATTGCGTTTATTCGGGTAATGAAGGCAATTACAAAGAGTCATCTTTTCAGGATGCTGAAGATGTTTATGGAAAAACAAAAATTGGAGGAGAAGCGGAAAACATTACGAAGTATTTGATTAGGGGGAGTATTGTTGGTCCAGAAATTGGAAAAGGTAAATCTCTATTGAATTGGTTCTTGAATCAAGAAGAACCCAAAGTAAATGGATTTGATGACCATATGTGGAATGGTATTACAACTCTGAATTTTGCAAAAATAGCTCATGGAATGATTAAAAATAACAATTTTAAATTTCACACCCAACATATTGTTCCTAAGGATCAAGTTTCAAAATATAATCTCCTAAAATATTTTAAAAAATATTTTGATGTGGATGCAGAGGTTGAAAAAACTAATTCAACAAAATCGGTTAACAGAACTTTAATGACTGATAATGAAGAAGGAAATATTAATTTGTGGATGGATGCAGGCTATAGCGATGTACCAACGGTTGAAGAAAATATTAAAGAATTATCAGAAAGCAATATAACTAAAGGTATTCTGAATAAAGTATGAAAGACATTGGATTAATTTTGGGTATAAGGCCGGATGTTATCAGGGCCAGTAAGATTATTAAGCTTTTAAACAATTCAAGTGAAATTGATTTTGATTTTATATGGTCTGGACAACATTATTCAGAGAACATGAAAGATGTTTTTTTTAATCAACTTAACACACCATTTCCAGACTTTGAATTTAATATTGATGTCACAAATGATTCAACTACTGTTGCTTCAATAATTAAGGAAACATATTCTCATCTAGAAAATAATAAGTACAAAGCAGTAATGTTCTTAGGTGATACCAACACAGTTATGGGTTCGATTGGTGTAGCACAGCACAATATTCCAATAATTCATATTGAGGGATGTATGAGGTCATACGACTGGAGAATGCCAGAAGAAAAATACAGAAAAACTATCGATCATTTATCTGATAGAATATATTCTTACCTTCCTTCTTACAAGCAACAAGGGCTAAATGAAGGTATATCTGACAGTATAATAAAAGTAACTGGTAATCCTATAGTAGATGTTCTTGATGAGTATAAAGACTTGTTTGACTCCGGAATAGATTACCTTAATGATGATGTAAATAAATTTACAAATAATCAAGAATATGTTTTGGTGACTTGTCACAGAAGAGAAAATATTCTAAACCAAAAAAGTTTTGAAAGAATAGTAAATTTGATTAATTCTTCAAGTAAAAAAGTTGTATTTCCAATGGGATATGCCACTCAAAGAAAATTAAAAGAGTGGGGATTAAAACTAAATGATAACGTTTTAGTTATAGACCCTATAGGATATTTAGAGTTTATCTATTTGCTAAAAAATTCATCCTACTGCATTTCTGATTCAGGTACAGTAATAGAAGAAGCATGTATTCTTGGAATTCCATCAATTCAAATGAGATATAGCACCGAAAGACCAGAAGTTTATGAAGTAGGTTCATCAATCAAATTTGATCCTACTGATGAAGTCCTTGATTTATATCAAGTTCATTCAAAAGCAAGTGAGTTAAATAAAACTGAATGGTCACATCCTTTTGGCGATGGTAAATCATCAGAAATCATAGTTAATGATTTGATTGATTTGGCTAGAAATAATGAATTTAATATGCATAAAAAAGAAGATTATGATTTTGATATATCGAGATCATTTTTAAAATGAAAAAAACTTTAATTCATTCCTTAACTTTCCCACCTGACACTATTTCAACCGGCATGATTGTGTCAGAAATAGCTGATGGAATTAATAGTGAGTATCAGAATATAGAAGTATTAGCTAGCTCACCACAATACAATTTAAAAAGTGCTGATTCATTTATTCAGAATAATAAAAATCTAAAATCAGAAGTTTATAAAGATATAAAAGTACATTACATTAAATCTAGTCCAAGACAGTTTGCTAATTCATTAAGATTTATGCAATGGTTGATTTTCAATTTTAAATCTATGATTTTTATTTTTAGAAATAGAAAAAATTATGATAATGTATTAATTTTTAGTTATCCCCCAACTATGAATTTGGTTTGTATATTTACATCTAAAATTTTAAAAATTAACACTATTTATTCACTTTGGGAGTTATATCCTGAAATAGCTGAAAGGCTTAATCAACAACCAGGAAAAATTTTAAATAAAATTTTTAAATCTATTGATAATTATTCATTGAAGAGTGTAAGCAAAGTTGTTGTTAATTCAGAACTATTAAAAAATTATTTAATAAAAGAAAGAAAAATTATTTCCGAAAAAATTGATACAATTTATCACTTTTCGCCTTATAGCAAGAGTGACTCACAGCCTTCGTACGAATTAAATAAAATTTTTTATGCAGGAAATACAGGTAGGCCACAAAATGTAGCTTCATTTTTAAGATTCTTCAATGAACACTTTCCAAATTCCTGGGAGTTTCATTTGTATGGTGCAGGTCAGGAATTTGAATCACTGTCTGATTATTCAAATGATAAAATTCTAATAAATAATTATCTCCCAAGAGATCAATTGGAACTTGTTACCAAAGAAATACCATTTGCTCTTATTTGTTTAGATTATGAAATAACAATTGAGGGCTTTCCAGGAAAAACTTTTGATTATTTAAATATGAATAAGATTTTAGTAAATTTTTCTAATCCTAAATCCGCAGTTTCAGAATTAATTAATAAGTATGGTTTAGGATTCAATATAGATGTGAATACTCCTGAAGATGTTATTTCTAAACTGGAGCAAATGAAAAAACCTGAAAAAATTGAAACTATTTTAGAAAATATAAAAAACTTTCAAAACAATATTTCAAATAAAGAAATTGTTTATAAAAAGTATATAACTTTAATTAGCACCTCTTCTTGAAAGAACTGAAATAACTGTTTTAAAGATAATAAACAAATCATAATAAAAAGATTTCTTCTCAACATATTCAATATCCCAATAGAGTCTCTCCTGTAAACTTAAATCGAGTCTTCCTTGAATTTGGGCTAATCCAGTAATACCAGGTTTAACTGAATTTCTTTTTTTACTATACTCGCCATACAAATCTGATTCATATTTTACAAGTGGTCTTGGCCCTACAAAAGACATTTGCCCCAGCAATACATTTAGCAAATTAGGCAACTCATCTAGTGATGTCTTTCTTAAAATTGATCCAATTTTTGTGATTCTATCATCATTCTCTATTCTGATTGGATCATCAGGAGTTAATGAAGGCTCTATTTTTTTGTTACTTGAAAGATCTTTGTAGTGTTCTTTGTGTACAGACTCATCTGAAGATACTGACATTGTTCTAAATTTATATAATGAAAACTCTTTTCCATCTAGACCCACTCTTTTTTGTGAATAAATGATTGGACTTGAATCAAAAATTAAAATCATTAAAGAAATTAATGGAAATATAATTACAAAAATTGGAAAAATAATAACTATAAGAAAATAATCTATGAAATATTTCATACTATTTACTTTAAACAAAAATAATTAATGTTCTTTAAATAAAAAATATTACATTAAAGTTAGATAAATGTGTGGAATAGCTGGAATTATAAGCTTAGATAATTCCAAAATTGACTCAACAATTGTTGATAATGTAAAGCGATCTCTAGAACATAGAGGTCCTGACCACTCTTCCTCAAAATTTATCAACAAATCAACATGTTTAATACATACTCGATTGTCAATAATTGATTTAAATGATCGATCAAACCAACCATTTGAATCATTAGACCAAAGGTTCTCACTAGTTTTTAATGGTGAAATCTACAACTATAAAGAAATTAGAAAAAACTTAGAATCAAAAGGTTATAAATTTAAAACAAGTGGTGACACTGAAGTTCTTCTCCAAGGGTTTATAGAATATGGTGAAAAAGTATTAGATAAATTACGAGGTCAGTTTGCTTTTGCAGTTTATGACAATGAGGCTAAGAGTCTATTTATTGCTAGAGATAGAATCGGAATAAAGCCTTTATATTATTCAACATATAAGAATTGGATCATTTTTGCTTCAGAGATAAAAGCAATCGAATTATCAAATATAATATCATTTGAACCTGATATTGAATCATACATAGCTTACTTAAGGCATCTTTGTGTGCCTGCTGATAGAACTGGAAATAAAAACATAAAAAAATTAGAGCCTGGTCAATTTATTAAATTCAGTAATAACGGAAAAATTGAAAAAACAACTTATTGGGATCCATTTAAAATTTCAGTAAATAATAATTTAGACCAAGAAACAGTTTTTACTGAATTGGATAGGTTGCTTAATGAGTCAGTAGAGTATAGAAAGGTTAGTGATGTAGAGGTTGGCTTATTTCTTTCTGGAGGATTAGATTCCTCACTCTTAGGCAAACTAATGAATCAAAATGCTAACTCTACCCTGAAGGCTTTCAATGTAGACTACGAAGAGAGTTTTGAAGGGTATAGTGGAGAACTCGAAGAAGCTAGATTTGCATCTACCGAGATCGGAATAGATCTTTCAGAAGAAAAATTAAATTTTGAAAATTTCAAACAAATACTTGATAACTACTCTTTCTACCAAGATGATTTAGTAGGTGATGAGGTTGGTATTCCACTTTATTTCCTTGGAAGAGCTGCTACATCCTCCGGAATAAAGGTTGTACAGGTTGGTGAAGGTTCAGACGAGCTTTTTTATGGATACGATCATTGGAATAGGTTATTAAAATTGTCAGAATTTATGAAACCTTATTCATCCTCAAATAATAAATTTTCTAAGTTTAGAAATCACAGAATGAATCTTTTATCAAATATGTTTTTTGGAAAGACTACATTTGCAGGTGGTGCTCTAGGTTTTAATCTAGGTGAAATTAGTAGTTTGATTTCTGATAAAGGATTACTTGAAAATGGGCCAGTAAGGATTGTTGATAATAAATGGCAAGAATATTTCAATAAATCAGATGCAAAATTATCTAAATGGATGACTCTTATAGATTTAAAGATAAGACTACCAGAGTTGCTCTTAATGAGAATGGATAAGCTTGTTATGCAGTCGGGGGTCGAGACTAGGGTTCCTTTTCTAGATCATAATTTAGTAGAGTTTATTTTATCAATACCTGAAGATCTTTTATTACCAAATAACTCTGGAAAACCAATATTAAAACAAGTTGCTAAAAACTATCTACCTTCTGAAATTATACATAGAAAAAAACAAGGTTTTAGAGCTCCCGTAGGGGAGTGGATAAAGAAAGATGAAGATGTATTTTATGAGTCTGCAAGAAACTTCAATGCTTCTACTCATCTTTTTGATCCTAAGTATTTAAGAAAAGTATTTTCTGAATCTGACTATCAAAAGAAATGGTATTTATCAAATCTTTCCAATTGGCACTTAAGTAGGAGTTCTAGATGATTAAAAACTGGAAGAAAAACACAGTTTATATTTCCATAATGCAACTTGCTCTTTTAATTGTTAATTTCTTTTTAATCACAATTATTAGCCGAGTATATGGTGCTGAAATATATGGAGAGTATGCTTCATCTAAAAGCCTTTCAGTCTTAATTGGGACAGCAGCAGCACTGTCTATAGCGCTTGTAGTTACAAAAATGTTGGCACAAAATAATCCAAATTCAAAAGAATTGTTTAAAAATGCTTATTTGTTAATAATTAGAAATTTATTATTAGCTCTATTAATCCTAGTTCCTATTTCACTACTTTTTAACAGAAACCTTTCAATGACGGCTCTATTTTTATTAGGATTTATATTTAACGAAATGATTCATATAGCTTTGGCATATTATCAAGCAAAGGGTGATTTTGTTACAAGTTCTAAGCAGATAATTTTGCGAACAATTATTTATGGTGTAGGCGCATCTGTACTTGTTTTACAAGATTTTTCTATATATTCAATAATCATATTCCAAGTTTTAATACTATTTACTTTTTTTATAGTTGCACATGTATCTATTCCAAAAAAAGACAATAATTTTACTTTTGAATCTGAAAAACATGTTAAAGATGAAATACAAAGTTCTGGTAAAAAAATGGTACTAACTACTTTTTCAAGTGCTCTTATATCAGAATTAGATATTGTTTTGCTTGGATTATTTTATGCAGGCCCAACTCTTGGAGTTTTAGCATGGTCCAGAAGGATTTTAGAAATTATTTTTCAGCTTTTAGCAGCAAGTCTAGATATTTTATTTCCTGAATTAGCAAAAGCACAAAGCAGCAAAGATGTTAATGATGTTAGGTCTAAGTTAAGGAAAGTATTTCTATTTTCTTTTTCTATACCAATACTATTTTTTATTTTTAGAGGATTTGCCGGGGATATATTTACTTCATTACTTGGTTTAGAGTTTGTTGACGTATCAAGCTACACTTCATGGATTATGTTTGCACTGCCAGTAATGGTTTGGTCACGCATAAATATCATATTCTCAAGAGCATTAAATTTTGAAATTAGATTAACAAAATCAGTATTGTTTGGATCCTGCACTTCTATAGCTATTTATTATTTGATGCATTATATTGGTTTTAATCCAGCTATTTTGTCTATAGTATTTTCGCAAATTCTTATTTCAATCTTAACTACTTACAGCTTTAAAAGATCTCATGAGTAGTTTCAAAACATTTTTAAGAAAAATTAAATACAACTTAAAATATCTGTTCACATCAGATATTCAATTGCCATCTGATTTTAAAATATTTACTAGAAAAAATACAACATATCAAAACTTTATATATGACCATTGCAAATCTGATGCAGAAGAAGAAATTGACCTCAATAAAAATCTAAAAATTTTTGGTATGGTCACAGATAAATATGAGTTATCTGAAGACATATTTACAAATTTTGATTTTTCCAATAGAAAATTAAAACCAGCTTTTTTTAATAAAGCAGATGTTAAGGTTCCCTATGAAGCTTCAAGACTACAGTATTTACAAAAACTAAAAAATGGAAAAATTGATGTCAATGAGTTTCCAAAAATTTACTGGAATAGTCCTATGGATGTCGCCATTAGAAATATCAATTTAATATTCCACTATCTATCAATAGAGAAAAATAATCAAATTCCTGAAATTTTGGGAAATAATAAAGATTTATTATCTGCTTATATAAGTCAACATTATGAATTCATAAAAGGAAATTTAGAAAACGAGGGGAATGTTGTTGGAAATCATTATTTGATTGAACTTACATCAATTTTGTTAACAATTGCAACATTTTCATTCGATAAAGGTGATGAAGAATATAAATTTTATCATGATGAGTTAATGTCAGAGTTACAAAATCAATTTTATGAAGACGGAACTAGTTTTGAAGGTTCATCTCATTATGCTGCATTCGTCACAGAGGCATTGATAATTTGTAAGCTTTCAATTGAGGAAGTTGACAAAAATTCAATCATAATTCAAAGGCTAGATGAGATCATTAAATCAAATCGAGTATTTTTATCAAAATTAATGAACAAGGGTGAGTTGTCTCAAATTGGAGACAATGATTCTGGTAGATTATTTTATTTTGGATTTAGTGAAAGCATGCCTTTAAAAATGACCTGGTTAATAGATTTAATTGGGAATCTTTATAAGGAAGAAGACTTTAGCAAAATAGAATCAAAATTTAGGAAGCAAATAAATAATCCTCCTCCTGCATTTGATAACTACAACAGAGCGAGTCATAAACCTATAAAGGTATTTACAAAGGAATATCAAACATTTTGTTTTAAGGATTTCGGTTTATATGTATGGAGAAATGAAGATGAATACTTCAGCTTAAGATGTGGTCCTGTCGGTCAGAATGGAATTGGTGGTCATTCACACTATGATCAACTTTCAATCGAATGTTTCACAAATGATAATTGGATTGCGAGAGATCCAGGAACAGGAACTTATACAGATGACATTCAACTTAGGAATAGTTTTAGATCCCTTGATTTTCATTGGGGGCCTAATGTTAAATTAAAATTTCCAAAAGAGGATGAGTTTGATTGTTTTAAGCTAAATTACATGGGTGATGGAGAAGTTATAACATTTGATAACAATAATTTTTTAGGGCTCGCAGAATTCAATGGAAAAAGAATTTATAGAAAAGTCTCTATTGCCAACGGATTTATTACGATAGAAGATTTATCCAAGGATGTTGAATTAGAAGAATATACTTTATGGGGAGAACAAAATAGTGGAGTGAAAGTAAAATTTTCCGAGGGGTATAAAAGGTTTTCATGAAAATAGACAAACTTAACTTACCGATACTTTTATTTACAATTGCTTTCTTCTTAGAAGGACTAGATGCGTTTTCAATTTTTAATATTCCTTTGTCTTGGATAGGAGTGGTAATTTATGTATTAATTTTTGTTTATCTAAAAATTAGTGGTACTAGGGGGTATGTTTTTGACTTAACTCTGATTAAGTACTTCCTTTATTACTTAACTTTGGTAACAATAATTAGAGCTTTTACTTTTGAAGCCAATATGCCTGAATATGCTACAACTAGTTTTATTGAGTTTATATCCCTCAGGATATTAAAAATAATAAGTTTTTATTCTATTATTTCTTTGATTATCCATTTCATAAAGAAAAAGAATGTGGACTATGTCATAACATTGGTTGCATATGTTGGTGTTTTAATATCAATTTTATCTCTATATTCTTATTTTTCATATATATTTGATTTTGCAGATTTTTCAAGATCGAGGGCCGGCACAGGTGGTTGGTCTCAACCAATCAGAAGAGCGTGTGCTGTTTTGAGAAATTACGGTACATTTCGAGAACCAAGTTTTTTAGCAGTTTGGGTAGCTCCAATAATTCCACTTATTTTTTATTTGGCTAGAAAATCTAAAGCTTGGTATTTAATTTCGATCATACCCCTAACATCATTAGTTTTAACAAGAAGTCTTACTGGTATTATTAGTATTGTATTAGTTTTCTCTGTTGTTGTTTTCATCGAATTATATAAAAACAAATCTTTAAATGTTTTATTAGTAATACCAATAATATTTATTTTTTTAATAAGTATTTTTGGTAATAATTTTGGTTATAAGTTTCCAGCTTTAGATCCATCTATGTGTCCACCAGAATCAGCTGATAAATGCGATTGTTCAATATATGATGACGATCAAGATTTAGCTAAAAATTCAAGTAATATTTATCAAAGTGTTTTTGAAAGATTTTCTATAATTTCTTCAGGTGGTATTGGAGGATTTGAAAACATTGATATATTAGGGGAGTATATCTCTACTCAAAAATTTAAAATTTTCGGTGAAGGCTTAGGAATTTCAAATATCCAGTATTCGCCTCAATTTAGTGAAATCACTAAACAGGTTAAAGATGGAAGTTTAATATATAGAAATCCAGGACAAATAGTCTCCTTCAATAATTTATATGCAAATTTATATTTTTCTGGTGGGATTATTGGTGTAATTATATTTTTAATTATTTTAAAAAATATATTCAGCAAGATATTAATGAATTACGGGATATTAGACGCTTACTTGTTATGTGGACTTTTAACAATATTATTGATGTTTTTCTTTCAGGCAGAAGAATTAAGTTCACAACTTGCAATATACTTTGGTTTAGTAACCATGAAAAAATAAATGAATAATAAAGTTAAAAACATTTTAATTGTCACTCATCAATTTGTTCCACATCAAAGTCCAAGAACAACTCGATGGAAATTAATATATGATGAATTAGTAAAAAAAGGTTTTAACATACGTGTTATTACTGGAACAAGACAAGATGGTTCAGATACAAATATTCAATATATAGGAAATAAAGCAGCAAGTGGAGTAGTTAGTAGCTTAAGAAAACAATCCAACACAGATCAAGATTCATTCTATAAAAATCTAGCATTAAAATTTTTAAAAAAAATGTATAGATTTTTTTACAAATTTTTTGCTTGGCCAGATTACACCATGTTCTGGGTATTTTCTATATGGAAAAATCGTAAAAAAATAGATTATGATTATGACGCAATAATATCTGTTAGTTTACCTTTTTCATCACATGTTGCAGCTTATATTATCAATAAAGAAAAAAGAAAAAAATGGATTATGGATATAGGAGATCCATTCAGTTTAAAAAGTAACGCATTTGAAAATAATAAATATTTCTACAAATCTTTAAATTATTATTTTGAAAACAAATTTTTTAAAATGGCAGATCAAATAGTTTTCACTCATAAAGACGCTTCACTTGAGCATAAAGAATTTTTTAATATTAATAATGAAAAAATTGAAATTGGAAACCCAATAAGTGCATTTAGTAAAAATGTTTTTCAAAATTCAAAAACATATAATTACAATATAGAACCAATAAAAATTGGTTATTTCGGAATTTTGACAAAAGGGGTTAGATCACCCGATGAAGTTTTAAAATATTTTCAAAATTTAGATTATGTATTTTATTGGTATACAAATCCTGATTCCAAGAACATGATCTTACAAAACAATATAGATCAAAATAAGCACTTATTTTTTGACATAGTGTCTCGTGATGAAGCCCTAGAAATAATGGGTACCTCATTTCACTGCCTTCTTTCTATTGGTAATTTAAATCCATCACAACTGCCAAGTAAAGTTATAGAGTATATTTCTACAGGAAAACCAGTAATTCATTTTGCAGAAATTGCTAACGACCCTGTTATTAAGATATCTGAAAAATTTGAAAATCTTATAATCGTTACAAAAAAATCAGATCCATTGATTTTGAATGAACAGTTGACTAATGTTTTTAAAAATATAGATAAATTTGATATAGAGCACTTTAATAATATTTATTCTGCAGAAGCAGTAACAAAAAAATTAAATATATTCTAAGATTTTTGACCAATTTTCGTTATAAAGAAGTGCTTTTGAGTGTTTCAATTTTAAGTTTTTAGCCTCTTCAATTTTTTGTACAGCACTGTCTATATTTTTATATTCATAGAAAAATACATTTTCATACTTAAAGTAATCAGAGTATGGTCTTTTAGGAATTATTATTTTTAGTCCTAAGTTTTGAGCTTCATAAATCGGAAGACCAACTGTTTCATGTTCACTTGCATGAATGTAAATTTCATTTTCTGATATCACACTCAATGTTTGGTCTTGTGTTTCCGTATAAACACAATTAAATTCTTTTATATTTTTTGGAGGATTTATAACTGTTATTGTATAGTTTTGAGATATGGTTTGTAATGTTTTCACCATAAAGTCATAATTTTTATTAGGAATTTCACTACCAAAAAAAACTATTTTTCCTGACTTATTACTTGCATCGACGATTACTTCCTCAATTTCACCAATCTCTATAATTTTGTCTTTGTATTTTTTTTCTATAAATTCATTCATATGTTTAAGTTGAACTATTACATATTCTGAAAATTTAATACTTCTATTTATAAAATATTTTAAAAGATTATTTTTTAAGTTTTGCTGAACAAAAGGCAATACATTTTGGAGTAATACTAATGATTTATTTTTTGTTTTGAATCCAAAATTACCGAAATGAATAACTGCATCATAGCTTTCAATTAGTTTTCTTTGCTTAATATTCGTAATTAGCACTAAAAATGGGTGCAGGTATCTTTTATCAGTAAGTTTTATAAAAGTAATTAATTCATTTTCTAATGATTGATTTTTGAGTTCATTATAAAATTCTTCTTCTGAATATAGGACAATTACTTCTGCTCCCGATTCAACTAACAATTCAAAAGCTTCTACAAATAGTTTTACACCACCTAGAGACTTTACTCCACAAGCATTCAAAACAAGCTTTTTTCTCACCATTTCAATGATAGTTGTACATTAATAACTATTTAATCACTAAAATCATAAAGTAGTGACTGATAAATATGATATAGCTTTAGTAGTAGGTACAAGGCCAAATTTTGTAAAGGCAGCACCACTTTTAAATAAGTTAGAGGAACAAGACAAAAAGGTCTTATTTATTCATACTGGGCAACATTTCGACAAAAATATGTCTAAAGATATCTTTGATGATCTGAGCATTAGAACACCTGATATAAACTTAAATACCCCATCTGATTTGCAAAGTAAACAGTTTCAATTCATTGTTCAAGAGTTGCAAAAAATTTTCACTAACTGTGAAATTGATAAAGTAGGAGTTTTTGGTGATGTAACTTCAACCTTAGCTGCTTCCATAGCTGCAAAACAATCAGACCTTTATTTATTTCATGTTGAATCAGGTCTACGATCAAATAATTTAGGTATGCCAGAGGAACGTAACAGAATTATGGTAGATGCAATCAGTGACCTATTATTAACACCATCTGAAGATGCAATAGAAAACTTATTAAAAGAAAAAGTATCGTCAGACAAAATTCATAATGTTGGAAATATTATGATTGACACTTTAGCTAAAAATAAATCAAAAATCATAAATTATTCTGAAGGTATTAAGAATTATTTAAATATAAATAAACCATATTTTGTAGTTACTTTGCACAGACCAGCAAATTTAAATGACAACATTTTAAATAATGTTTTTGATGCAATCAGTAACTTTACAGATGACTATCAAGTTATTCTCCCTGCTCATCCGAGGCTTAAAGATTACATTGAAAATAACAATATTGAGCTTAAAAATGTTTCTTTAATTGAACCATTATCTTATATTGACTTTATGTCACTTGTTTACGGATGTAACTTAGTGCTCACTGATTCTGGAGGAATACAAGAAGAAACAACGTATTTAGGCATCCATTGTTTAACACTTAGGGAAGAAACAGAAAGACCAATAACAGTTCTGGAAGGGACTAATAAAGTTATTGGTACTAATAAGGAAAATATAATTAATGAAATAAATAATGTTTTAGGCAGTAAAATTTCAAATGAAGCAAAAATTAAATATTGGGATGGTGAAACTTCAGATAGAATTTTTAAAATTTTATATGGTTAGATATGAGTAAATTTAAATATAATTTAGCAGTCATTGGATTAGGCTATGTTGGTTTACCTTTAGCTATTGAAGCAGCAAATTGTAAGCTCAAAGTCGCTGGATATGACATCAATGAGTCTGTAGTTGATAGTCTCAATAAGTCCATGTCTCACGTTGAAGACATTTCAGATAAAGTACTTCAAGATGCACTTTCAAAAGATCTTTTAATTACTACAGATGAAAATATTTTGGGAGATTCAGAGTACATAGTAATTAGTGTTCCAACTCCATTAACCGATTATCAACCTGACCTTAGCTATGTTAAAGCTGCAACAAAAAGTATTGCCGAAAATTTAAAAAGAGATCAAATAATAATTCTTGAATCTACTACTTACCCTGGAACTACATTGGAGATAGTGAAGCCAATACTTGAAAAAAATTCAAGTATGGAAGCAGGAGAAGATTTCTTACTTGGATACTCACCTGAACGAATAGATCCTGGAAACAAAGAGTGGACTTTTAAAAATACACCAAAAATAGTTAGCGGTATAAATCAAAAATCACTTAAAGCAATTTCAAAATTTTATGATTCGATAATTGATGAAGTTGTACAAGTCTCCGGCACTAGAGAAGCAGAAATGGTTAAATTAATTGAGAATACATACAGGCAAGTAAATATTGCAATGGTTAATGAACTAGCAATATTATCAAACATGTTAGATATAGATATTTGGGAAGTAGTTGACGCTGCAAAAACAAAACCTTTTGGATTTCAATCATTCAGGCCTGGACCAGGTGTAGGGGGCCATTGTATTCCAATTGATCCAAAATATTTATCATTTAAAACCCGACAAATCGGACAGCCTGTTCGCTTTGTTGAATTGGCTCAAGAGATAAACAATTCAATGCCTAGTTATGTCATTTCCAGAATTAGTGAAATAATGAATAAAAAAGAAATACTTTTGAAAAATTCCAAAATACTAATATTAGGTGTAGCTTATAAAAAAGATATTGGTGACACTAGAGAATCACCGGCAATAAATATTTTGGAATCTTTAATAGATAAAAGTGCAGAAGTATCATTTTATGATCCATTTGTAGATGAACTGAAAGTAAACAACGAAAGTATATCAAAGGAACATGATTTAGAAAACATATCAAATTTTGATATGGTCATTATCCATACCCCACACACATCGTTTAACGATATAGATTTTGAAAATATCAAACCATTGATATTCGACACGACAGGAAGTTTCACAATTTCGAATGCCGAGAGGATATAAAATTAGTCCCAATTTTGATACCTTATCAAAAACCATTAGCTTACTTGGTAGTGAACTTGGTAATGTGATAAAAGATCAAGCTGGAACCAAATACTTCAAAATTGTTGAAGATATACGACTTAATTCTAAAAAATATCGACAAACAAACAACAACAAATACTTAGATTCTATTTTTACAACTCTTCAATCTCTGGAACCAAATGAGATATATATTATCACTAAAGCATTTACGATATTTTTTTACCTTTCAAATATTGCTGAACAAGTTTTTAGAGAACATACATTAAAAAATTCAAATATTTCAATTAATAAAAAAACAAATAAAGAACTTGTTTTTATGCCGGTATTTACTGCTCATCCTACAGAGAGCTCAAGGCAATCAACTCTTAAAAAAATCTATAAAATTGCAGAGATTATTGAAGTAAACAAATCAAATAGTATGAATGAAATAAATTCTCTTATTACCCAACTTTGGTACACAAGAGAAGTTAGGTCAACTAAGCCGAATCCAATAGATGAGGTTAAATCACTAATTTATTATCTAGATATTTTATATAAAGACGTTTATAAAAAAATTAATAAAGATGATGAAATACTTGAAAATGCCAAAAATTTCGAACTTAAATTTGGATCATGGGTTGGCGCTGATAAGGATGGTAATCCTTATGTAACTACAAATATTACCAAAGAGTCATTGAAAATATATTCAAATCAAATCTTGACTATTTATAAAGAGCAGATTGTTCAATTTTCAGAAGAATTCAGTATATCAACAGATTTTGTTGAAAGTCCTAAAAAGTTAACAAAAAAAATTGAGGAATATAAAAAAATTCTTCCTAAAGATTATAAGCATTATAAGCGTGTAAATTTCGATGAACCTTTCCGTATATTTCTTTCATTAGTTTTTCACAGACTAGATAATTTTCAAAAAAACAATAAAGGTTACAAATATTTTTATGAGTTTATGAATGATATTTTACTTTTCCAACAAAGTGTTCTTCAAATATTTGGTACAAAAATTAAAAATACAAAGTTAGATAATTTTATTGAAATGATATATCAATTTGAATTTCATGGTGTGTCTTTGGATATAAGACAGAACTCTTCAGTAACTAATGCTAAAAGTGGGAGGGAGTATTCTGATTTTGTAGAATTAGTAAAAGCAATACCTGAACTTCAAAAAATTTATGGTAATAAAGTATTTAATTCAATAATTCTATCGATGACAAGTTCTGAAGATGATATCCTAAATCTTTTCAATATATGTAAAAAGTATATTCCAGAAGAAAATATTCCTTCAATAACACCTTTAATCGAGGAAATTGAGGAATTACAAAAATCTCATATAATATTGCAAAAGCTATTTTTACATAAGCAGTACAGATCATTTTTAGAAAAAATTAAAAATAACAACCAAGAAGTCATGCTTGGTTATTCCGATTCAAATAAAGATGGTGGAATAATATCCTCACAATGGAATGTTTACAAAGCACAAATTAATTTATTTAAAGAGGGTTTAATTAATAATATAAATGTTACATTTTTTCATGGTAGAGGAGGCACAATCAGTAGAGGAGGAGGGCCTACTTACAATTCAATTTCTGCGCAGCCAAAAGGGACTGTATCATCTCAAATTAGATATACCGAGCAAGGAGAGGTAGTATCCGATAAGTATTCTACAGCATATCTTGGTTTTGAAAACATTAAACTTGGTTCTGTTGCTTTTATTAATGAATCAGGAAATAAATTAAAAGTAAAAATACCAAATCAAAAATTTTTACAAGAACTATCAGATAAATCTTACGAAGAATATAGGTCTTTTTTTACTAATCCAAATCTTACAGATTACTTTGAAAAAGGAACCCCAGTAAAGCTTCTTTCTACTCTTAATATTGGATCAAGGCCCACTAAACGCACTAAAAATCTGAAAAACTTAGAAAATTATAGAGCTATTCCATGGGTATTTGGATGGGCGCAAACCAGGAATACATTAACAGGTTGGTATGGATCTGGAACAGCCTTAAATTACATGATTGAGAAATATGGAATTAATTATGTAAGAAAAATATACAAAAATTCAAACTTTATGCAGAATTTAATTAGCAATATTGAGATGACGCTCTCAAAATCTGACCTTAAGATAGCTAGAAGATACGTTGATGAACTTCTAGATGAGGATGCATTAAAAATTTATAAAAAAATTCTTAAAGAGTCACAATTAGCTTACATGTCTATAAAAAAAATTAAAAAGATCGACGAATTGCTTGAAGATAACACAATTTTAAAAAATACATTAAATATTAGAAATGCATATTTGGACCCATTGTCTTTAATTCAAATAACGCTTATGAAAAAAATGAAATGCCGCACCCTTAATTTAATAGAGAACAATTCATTACTGTTATCAGTAAATGGGTTAGCTGCTGGTCTTAGAAATACTGGCTGATAAGTCTCTAAGCTCAAAATGCATTTCATCTGGAGATGTCCATGTTCCTCCCCAAGCGAATCCCCAAGAATTAAAAATTTCTACAACTCTAGGGTGATAACTTGACTTAGTGTTTATGTCAATAGCAATACCCCAAGCATGTCTTGAAATACTCCCCCCGGCATCAAAACGATTTATTCGCCTTGGAGCATAACATCCTCCTGATTTCTTAAATTCTTGGATAGATAGCGTGTCAGCCAAGCCCTCGTCTAAAACTTGATTTAAAGCTCCTTCCAGTGGCTCCCACATTAATCTGTGACATCTTGTGTTGCCAAGAATAGGCATTCTTTTAACTTGGATGTTTTCTTTACGCCAAGTGGGCTCTGTAGTAATCCATGTACCATCTCTTTCTTTTATTTGAAAATCTCCAAACATTTCTTTTACTAAAGCATTAGGTAAAACCCAATTCTTAT
>CACNQV010000009.1 GCA_902622665.1 uncultured Candidatus Actinomarina sp. | reverse complement strand
TGACAATCAGTTAATGTTAGATGTTGAGTATTTTGCTGAAGATGAAGAAATGAAAGCATTTGGAGAAGAGCGATGTGGAATATTAACTCCCATAACCAAAGCTTGGATATCTGATCTTGGAGTTGAATTATCTAATATTGCAATCCAAGTCTACGGTGGCATGGGTTATGTAGAAGAAACTGGTGTTGCTCAGTACTTACGTGATGCAAGAATAGCTCCAATTTATGAAGGAACAAATGGAATTCAGGCATTAGATTTAATGTTTAGAAAGTTACCTCTTGATAATGGTCAAGCAATGCAAAGACTGTTGACAGATGTAAATAAAGTTATTGATGAAATGAAGCAAGATGATGAAGAAATTGTATCAATGGCTAAAAAGCTTGAAAAAGAAGTAAACACACTATCTGAAATAACTTTATGGCTTGGGTCTAGAATGCTTGAAGGTGAGCTAGTTGATGCAAGCGCAGGCGCCACACCATACCTAAAAATGTTTGGTCAAGTTTTAGGCGGTTATTACATGGGTAAAGCTGCAATTCTTGCAAATAAAAAGTTTAAAGAAACTGGTGATGATTTCTACAAAGACAAAATAACATTATCAAAATTTTACATTGAGCAACTATTACCTCTAGCTTCAGGATATGCAGCTTCTGTAACTGCGGGTAAAGACGACCTGTATGCAATGAAGGCTGAAAACTTTTAATTGATTGATTGCTTAAAAAATAAAAATAATTTAATTGCTCTCATAGGAGCAAGTAATGATAAAAATAAATATGGAAACAAGATTTTATTAGATTTAATATCAAAAGGTCATAATGTAGTTCCAATCAACCCTAAAGAAAATATTATTGCTGGTTTAAAATCTTACAGCAATGTTTCTGAACTTACTGAAAAGCCATCAATAATAAATTTTGTAGTGCCACCCAATGTTGGATTTGAATTAACTAAAGATCTGGTTGAATCGGATTTTGATAATTTCTGGTATCAGCCAGGTGCAGAGAGTGAAGAAATTTCATCGTATCTAGAATCAAACAATAAAAATTTTATAGATGATAAATGCATAATGGTTGTCACAAGACTAGCCAATAATTACTAATCCTCTAACTCTTTGTTTACACTATCTAATTCTTCGAATGATTTCTCAAGCTTATTTACTCTAGTAATTTTTAATGCCTCAAAAGATTTTACAGTTTGATCTAATCTTTTAGTTACATCGTCAAAAGATTCAATAAACTTTCTGATTTCAACTTTTATTTTTTCATGTGTTGCTAAAATATTTTTCGTATCAGTTTGTAAACTAAATAGTTTCATTGAGTGCCTTATAGTCTCGAGATAAGCCATTAGTGTCTGAGGACTAACTAGTATTACTTTTTTAGAGAATGCATATTGAATAACAGGTGTTCTGTTTGCGCCAATTTCCGAAGTTAATAAAAAATGATACAAATTTTCGAGCGGTATGTACATTAAAACAAAATCAACAGTACCCTCCTCAGCAGATATGTACCCTTCCCTAGAAGATGTATCATCAATTTTGGTTTTGATTGCTTTGTCTAAAAACTCCTTATTCTTATTTTTAATGGATTCAGTTATTTCTCTTCTTGCTAACTCATCAAGAGTTTCGTCTTCGAGATCTCTATTTAGCTTGGCTATTTCCATGTAGTTGGTTAACGGAAATTTGGAATCCATATTAATGGTTTTATTTTCGGGAAGATAAAAAGTAAAGTCAGGAATCGTGCCACTAGACATTCTTTTTTGCGTTTGATAATGAATTCCATCTTTGTACTCCATGATTTCTAGTAGGTCTTCGACCTGAAACTCCGCCCACTGTCCTCTACTTTGATTGTTATTTAATACAGATATCAAATTTCTAGTTTGCTGATCAACTCCAGTTATAGAAGACTTAATTTCACCAGTCTTTTCCAAAAAATCTTTTACTGTCTGATCGGATCTATTGAGTAATTTATATATTTGAGATTCTTCATTTTCAATTATTTCACTTACAATTCCTTTAATTAAATACTCGTCATCTTTATTGTCTTCTTCAACGTCTTTTCTTGTTACAAAATAAAGATTGGCAAGTAAAAGAACAACTATTAATCCATAAATTATATTTTCCATAATTCAAGAATACCAATATGGCAAGACAGTTTTTGTTGAATAAGTATTTAGTTATACAGTGTCGAAGATTTTTTGAAAACTAAATTTAAAATTATCAGAGGAATAATTAGATAAAATAAATTCTTTTGCATTTATCCCAACAGAAGTTGCTTCGTTATAATTTTGAATTACATGATTTATTTTTTTAATCATTGAATCTAAATTATTACTCTCAAATACATAACCAGTTTGTCCATCTATAACTATGTCTTGCATTCCTGGAGCATCTGTTACAAGTACTGGGCATGCTGTTACTTGGGACTCAAATATTACTCTTGCTAGACCTTCTGATACCGAAGGAAGAATCATTAAGTTATTTTCAGAATAAAACTTTTTTACTTCATCTCTGTTTTTATTTCCGTGAATAAAAACTCTATCTTCAACATTTTGAGATTTTATTTTGTTTTGGAGACTTTCTAAATAATTTTGATTAGGAGTAGGTCCAACTATATTTAATTCAACTTCATCATTTATTAATTCAGGTAAGGCGTCAACGATCATGTGAGGTTTTTTTCTATCAGTTACACTTCCGATAAAAAGTATTTTAAATTTTCCGTCATTATTTCTTAGTGGCTCAATATTGCTAAAAATTTCAAAATCAATCCATGCTGGAAACCTTACAACACGCTTGGATGGATCAAAAGACAATGCTTGTTTCTCTGTAGAAGAAGAGACAGCTCTCAACATATCAGCACAATTTATTGTGTAAGATGCCATCCTAAAAAATAAATTTTTATATAAATTTGGTAATGAAAGATTTTTTTCTAGCTCCAAAGTATTTATAAAATCTCCGTGTGATTCGATGACTATTTTTACATCTTTGTGCTTTTTTTTAATTTTATAAACACCTAAAAAACTAGTTACTGGATCTTGAAATGTAACGATTTCTATTTCATGTTGAGAGATTAATTTGGACATTTGAAAATAAGACACAAAAAATATTTTCAAATAGTTAAAAATTCTTGATTTGTTTTTTTTATTTAAATAAAAAGTTGTTTTAGATTCAGTGTGTATTTTTTTTTGGCTTGAGAAAGCAAGAACTGTAACATTTGCAACTTCACTTAAATTATCGTACTTTTTTTTTATGTTTTCATTTAAAGGTAATTCATAATAAGTTGGTGAGAAAAATAGTACATTTTTTTTCATAAACTAAAAAATTCTCTAAGCTCTGTTAATAGATCTTCTTCATGTGTCCATGGAACTGAGTGACCAGCATCAGGAAAAGTTTTCACTTTTACTTCGTTTAATCTCTTAACAACATCATTTGAAGTTTCTTCTGGTACAAGTTTATCTTTTCCACCAGTAATGACGAGGGTCTCAGCTTCAATTTCCTGGATCCAAGACCTTGCATCATAAGGAACAACAAATCTTCCTCCATCTGCGTAAATGAAGTCATCTTTTGACTTATGCAGATTATTCCAAGCCCACTCTGTATATTCATCGTTAATAGAATTTGATTTTTTTAAAAATGAGAACTTAGATTTTGGATTCAAATTTGGGAATAACCTTTCTCTTATTCTTACAAAACTGACAAATATTTTAAATGCTACTCTATCGCTATACACAGCACCGCCAAGCCAGCTAAAAGGTGTGATTAAAACTAATTTATTTACTAATGGCTTATTTTTTTTAGCAATTGACATTGCAACTGCACTTCCCATTGACCAACCAACAATATTGCAACTAGAAATGCCGAGCTCTTTTAGAATACTAATGACAATATCGGCATTTTCATCAACGTCCCACCTGTCCCAACTAGCATCAGACTTTCCATGATTACGCATATCTATAGCAACAAAAGAAGTTTCATTTTTAATTTTAGGCAATATTTTAAACCAGCTTCCTAAGGAATCTGACCCCCAACTGTGGAGAAATACTATGGGGGTTGTGCCGTCTACAATATTTTCTCTGATAAAGTATTCTTTTTCTCTTATGAATACAGTCCTGCCTGGAATTTTACTTGGGTGAATTTGTGTAGTTCCTTCAGATTGACTCTTTTTGGTCTCAAGTAGGCTTTTTGTTACTGCAGTAAAAGCAAAAATTTTAGTTAGTGTTTTAATCATCAACTACTAATAATATTTATTTTTTGATTATATCTATCAGTTATATTTCCAATTTCTTTTATGGAAACCCCATATATTTTTTCAATTTCTATCAAATCTATATCTGTTTCAGTAGGTGCAGAAATTAACAAACCTCCACTAGTTTGAGCATCTGCTAATAAAAGTGCCTCGTCTTGAACCTCGTATGAGGTAAAATCTTTTACTGAATCAAAATTTCTCTGGCTTCCTGATGGATATATGCCTCTATGAAAATAATTTTTTGCAAACTCAATGATTGGAACTTTATCGAATATCAAATTTGCTGATAATTTTTCATCAGTCAACATCTCACTGAGGTGGCCAAGAAGTCCAAAACCAGTAACGTCTGTGATTGCATTTGCATTGAGGTGCTTTGCGACTTCAAGGCTTACATCATTTAATGTTGTCATTACATTTGTTACCTGATTTATTGCTTCTTCGTCCGCGACACCTTTTTTTATTGCGGTTGCAATAATTCCAGAACCTAGAGGCTTGGTTAGAAAGAGTTTATCTCCATTTTTAATATTCGTTTTTGTATAGATTGTTTCATTAACGATACCTGTTACAGCAAAACCGTATTTTGGTTCCTTGTCATCAATACTGTGCCCTCCAACAATATTGCAACTTGCAGATTTCATTACATCTGCACCTCCCTTAATAACATCTGATAAAACGTCAAAACCTATACCTTCTCTTGGCCAACTAACTAACTGTAAAGATGAAATAGGAACACCTCCCATTGCATAAATATCAGATAATGCATTTGCTGCGGCAACCCTACCCCAGTCATAAGGGTTATCTAGTATAGGGGTAAAAAAATCAACTGATTGCACAATTTTCATACTGTTTCCTAGATCAATAACTGCACCATCATCTGGATTTTCTAACCCAACTAAGACTTCAGAATTGTTTGAATTATTTTGTTTTGATTGCTTCAGAACCTGAGCAAGCTCTCCTTGGGAGAGTTTACATGCTCAACCTGAGCCATGAGAATACTCTGTGAGTCTCACTTTACCCCCCCCCTCCTTTAACTTTCTTGCTTTTCCTTAAGTACTTCTTTCGCAAATAAATCTTGTATAGTGTTTAACAAAGGTGCCTGCTCAAACAACTGGTTATCAATCTTTGAGACAAATACTCCGTGTTTAGCTGTAGACATTACAAAAACTGTATCAACTTTATACAGTTCATCTATTGTCACTCTAGAAACAGATACTTGAATTTTGTCTTCCTCACCAAACTTCAATAAATACTGTCGAGTTATTGAGTCTAAAATTCCCAAATCAAGATCTGGTACATAAACAACTTCATCCTGAATCCAGCCAACACAAAAAGTTGGACCTTCTAAAACTATGCCTTTATTATTGATAAGCAAGGCATCTGTAAATCCATCTCTAACTGCTTCTCTGGTTTGCTTTATGTTATAAGCATACGAAGTAGATTTTGAACCAACTATATTTTTACTATCAACTTCATAATCTCCACCAGCATGCCATGGTGCGGGTTGAGATTGCAATGTAAATTCTTCGGGTAAGTTTAATAATGGTTGATAAAAAGAATAAATTGTAAAATCGTCATCTGACTCATTTCTCAAGATCAAAACTCTCACATAGCCACTTTTATGATTTGATGCTATGTTTAAAATATTATTTCTGACCAAATTAAAGTCAACATTATCAAATAATTGTTTTTTACAAGACTGTTTCAACCTGTCAATATGTTTATCTAAACCAAAAGGATAGTGGTCATGAATTTTTAAAGCTTCAAAGACCCCGTCTCCTCTCCAGACTGCTAAATTTTCAACAGGCAAAGTAAATTCATCTTTTGCAACTTCCAAATCATTTATTAAATACAAAACGATTATCTTCTTTCTCGAGTATATGTATTAGTAATCGGCATTCTTCTATCTTTACCAAATGCCTTTTCTGTCAATTTTACTCCTGGTGCAACTTGTTTTCTCTTATATTCATTTCTATCGACTTTGGACAGAACATCATATACTATATTTTCATCAATTCCCATAGAAATAATCTTCTCTGAGGAACTATCTTCTTCAATATACATACGTAATATGTCATCAAGAAGTTCATATTCTGGCAAAGAATCCTTATCAAACTGATCTGGTCTTAATTCTGCACTTGGCTCCTTATCGATTGTATTTTGAGGGATTACGCTTGAAATTGAATTTCTAAAATTTGCCAAGTTATAAACTTCAGTTTTATATAAATCTTTTAATAATGCAAAACCACCTGCTAAATCACCATAAAGAGTTGAATAACCTACCGCCATTTCAGACTTATTACCTGTAGAAACAACCATAGCCCCGGTTTGATTGGATAAAGCCATTAAAATATTGCCTCTTACGCGTGACTGTATGTTTTCATCTGTTGTTTGTCCGAGTTCTTCATTAACGCTTTCACTTAAAGTGTTCCTAAAAATATTTACCATTTCTTCGATTTCTATAACTTTAAACTCTATATCCAGATTCTTAGCAAGTGATTTTGCGTCGACAAGAGACTCTTCCGTGTTATATTTTGATGGCAAAGCAACACCTATAACATTATTTGAACCAAGAGCATCAACAGCAATAGTTGCAGTCAAAGCAGAATCTATTCCTCCAGAAAGTCCTACGAGTACTTTTTCAAAATTATTTTTACTAACGTAATCGAACAATCCTAATTTCAATGCTGCGTACAAAGATTCATTTTTTGATAAAGGTAAAGCAGACTTCAAAGGTTCGAGCTCAAAACTTTTTTGTCTAATCTCTAAATTTGATTGTTTGGGATGTTCTTTAACTTCCAAATCTAGATCAATATAGAACAACTCCTCTTCAAACTGTTGTGCTTGGTAGAGTATCTCTCCCTCGCCATTAATGACAAATGAACCGCCGTCAAAAACTAATTCATCTTGTCCGCCAACCATGTTTAAGTAAATGATTGGCACACCTAATTTTTTAGCTTGGTTGACAACAAGCTCTTTTCTTAGATTATTTTTGTTTTGGTCATAAGGAGAAGCATTTATATTAATTATTAAAGATGCTCCATTTTCTACTTGCTGTAATGAAGGTCCTTCTTCAATCCATATGTCTTCACAAATACTTATACCAATACCCACATCTTCATACCAAAATACATTTCCTGGATTATTACCTTTAGCAAAATACCTTGCTTCATCAAAAACAGAGTAATTTGGAAGAAAACACTTGTGATAGATTCCTTTTACATCACCATTTTGGATTATTGCCGCTGCATTAGCAATGTCTCTTGTTTGTTTGTCAGTATGGTTATCATCCAAATTTCTGTCAACAAAGCCAATAACGCCACTAGTTGTGGCTGAAAATTCAGCTAATTCTTCAAGAACAGCAAAATTTTTTCCAACAAAACTCTCTCTTAAGAGCAAATCTTCTGGTGGATATCCTGTCATTGCAAGCTCTGGAAAAATTAAGATATCTGCTTCTTTTTCTTCCGCATCCTCAAAACAATCTAAAATAGTCTGCTTATTTTTTTGTATAGCACCTACTGGAAACGACATTTGGGCACCAGCTATTCTTATAGTTTTTATATTCACAATTTAATGATAGATGGGAAACTTGGTTATGAAGAAACCTTAATTTCTATATCTTTAGAGTCTTCGATCCAGTTGGTGACTCTTTTGAGAGAAGGCATTCTATCAACTATGTTTCTTTTTAAGTTGATTTTTGCCATAACTTCATGGAGTGATTCGGGGTTTCTTCTCTTTAATTCAGATACACTTTCTACTCCAGCTGCTTCAAGCAGATCTGCATAATCTCTACCTAGGTTTTTTATTTTCATTAATTCAGCACGTCTTGCCCAGTGCAATAATTTGGGTGAACTAATTCCTGTTTCTTTTGTTAAAAGAGCTCTACCTGACCTTGAAGAAGCAATTTGTAAAAAAGTTGTTGTTGTTCTGACTCTAGCTCTTCTTAACTTTGTTGCTTCGGTGTGTGTCATACCATTTATAGAGTCAATTGAATTCATGTTTTAAATTTTACAAAATAAATTACAATAAGAAACGATTTTTTTCAAGAGTTTTTCCCACTCTCAAAAATCTTTTTCCTCATCATAATCAATGGGTTCCAAGAAATTAAAATTTAGTTTTTTAATTTCAATTTCTGAAGAGATAAGAAAATCTACTAAATCAAAATCTTGAAATACTGACTTTTCTTCATCAATTTCATCATCCTCAGTTATCAACTCTAATTTTGGCCAAAACATTCTCGGAATTAAGATTGGAAATCCTAACTTATATCTATATTGGGGTACCAAAACCTTACTACTGTCATGTACATCATTTTTTAAAGTATCTATAACTTCAACTTCAACTTCTGGTTGGTCTCCAAGAAAAAGTATTATATTATTTATCTCTTTTTGATTTTGATAGAAAAACAAAGCTGTCCTAATTGAAGATGTGATACCCTCTGACCAATTTTCATTAATTAAGATATTTGAATTTTTAAAATCTATTTTTTCTGAAATTATTTCGTTCTCGGATCCTAATACAACAGAAGAATTATCAAAATTAATATTAACTTTGTCAATTATTGACTGTAGCAATGGTTTTTCCTTGACTTCAGCTAACTGTTTAGGAAAGCCCATTCTGCTTGAGCTACCTGCGGCTAAAATCACTGCTGCATTCAAAACTATGCTGAACCTATAATTGAACCACCAAAAGTAAGTGCGATAACAACAAGAATAACTTCAATGTTTCTGAGTAGGTAAACCTGCTTTATTCCGGATCCAAACGCAATAAGTGCATAAATTGAAGTTAGTAAAACTATTAATGCTTGCACAAGTGGATCTTGTATAAACAAAACAGGAAACACAAGTAAGCCTGGCACGCTTGAAAAGAATGAAATTATAATTAGATCAACTGGTTTTACATCTTTTCTAAACAAAAATTTAAGAAGTAAAAAACATATCAAAAGACCAACTATTGTTGTCATACTTGTTGATACAATTGATGAAATTAATACTGACGTTGTTGAATCTTGCTGAGCAAAAATAATAGACAATTCATCAATAAGAGACCTGAACATTTGGAACTCTTCGTCTGACATTTCACCTTTAAAAATAATAAGATTACTCTCAAGAAATTCAATCATTCCATTAAAAAATCTAAATGTGCTTAGAGTAGTTAATGTTGCGACAGCAATATAAATTGCAATTCCCTTTTGGAGCGAACCGTTTAAATTAAGAAGCTCATTGTATATATATTTATCAAGACGTAAAATTTTTGAGAATATTTGTCTTTCACTCATTTTTAATATTTCCTTATTTAAAATCTATCTTATGACTATAACAAAAATTATTTCATACTTTATAACTCTTTCTATGGCAGGAGTAATTTTTTGGGCACAAGGAAAGGTTACAATTTTTGACTCACCAATTCCTGATTTACCTTGGGGTGTTGTTTCACTAGTTGATCTTTATTCTGGCTTTACTTTATTCAGTCTATGGATTTTCTATAAGGAGAAAGTTGCACATGCTATAGCTTGGACATTTTTTGTCATGACATTAGGAAGCTTTACAATAGCTTTATATGTTATTTACAGTATCAAAAGGTCTGATGGAGATATTCAAAAATTTTTTATGGGAGATAACTACTAATCTTTTTTTAGATTATCTAACAATATAAGAGATACGTCTCTTACTTTAACATTGTCTCCATAACCCAGCTCTTTTACACCGTCGTCCATCATTATATAGCAAAAGGGACATGCAACAGCAACTTCGTCAGCTCCAGTATCAATGGCTTCTTGTGAGCGCTCAATATTCACTTTTTTACCTGTAGATTCCTCCATCCACATTCTTCCACCACCTGCACCACAACAGAAGCTCTTGGTTCCCTGTCTTTTCATTTCTCTAATCTCAATTCCACCTATAGACCCTACAATCTCACGAGGTGCGGTATAAATGTCATTATGTCTGCCTAGATAACATGAATCATGGTATGTAATTTTATAAGGCTTATCACTAGTTCCTACTTCAATTTTTCCGGATTGAACTAACTCTGTCAAAAGCTGACTGTGATGTATTACTTGATAGTTTCCACCAAGTTGCGGATACTCATTTGCTATAGTATTAAAGCAGTGTGGGCACTGAGTAATAATTTTTTCAACTTTCAGATTATTCATATTCTCAATATTTTGAATTGCAAGTTGTTGAAAAACAAATTCATTTCCTGTTCTTCTTGCAGAATCTCCTGTACAAACTTCTTTTGGCCCAAGAACAGCAAATGAAACTCCAGCTCTTTTTAATAAAGTTGCTACAGCTTTTGTAACAGGCACATTCCTATCATCAAAAGCTCCTGCACAACCAATCCAATACAGATAGTCATATTCTTCATGATTGCTTTCATCAATTAATGGAACATCAAAGTCAAGATCTTCAGTCCATTTTAATCTGTCATTTTGAGAGGCTCCCCAAGGGTTTGATGAATTCTCCATTGCGACATATGCTTTACCTAACTCTGCAGGAAAGTCTGACTCCATCAAAGCAAGGTGTCTTCTCATATCAAGTATTTTGTCTAAAATTTCTATATTAACTGGACAAATCTCATCACAGGCTTTACAAGAAGTACAAGCCCAGAGTTCTTCAGAAGTGACCCTTTCAAAAACATTATCAGAATTTATACGCAATGGACCTGGTGTAGAAACAGTTGCAGGCACTGCAGGTTGACCCGACTCAGACATTACCTGCCCGACTTTTAATATAATTTCTCTTGGGTCTAAAGACTTACCTGTTTGGTTTGCAGGACATACAGATGTACACCTCCCGCAAACAGTACATGCATCCAAATCCATTAATTGTTTCCATGTAAAATGATCTATGACTTCTGTACCTACATTATCAATATCTTCTGCTTCAAGAAGATTACCAATAAATTTCATTGCACCTTTGGGTCTTTCTTTAGGAGACATGAACATATTCATTGGTGAGGTAAAAATGTGTCTAAGTTTTGATAATGGAATTGCTATTAAGAATACGAAAAAAGAAACCACATGCAAAACCCATGAGATTCTGTGAAAAAGCCCAGGATCTGTAAGATTTAAAAAATCCGCAACAATATATCCAATGAATGACCATCTTTCATAATCAGGAAAATTTTCTAATGCGATTCTGCCCGCTTCAGTTGTAATTCCAGATATTCCAATGAAAATTAATAAAGATAGTGTCAAATAATCATCCATTGAAGTTTTCGTTTTTATTCTGTACTCAGTTCCAATTAAACGTCTTGCTAGAGCCCAAAAAAGACCAGTTAAATAGGCTATAGTTGCTAACTCAAGTGTGAACGAATAAACAATATAAGTTGTGCCCTGCAAAAACTTTAAAGGAGGAGGCATGAGATGGTGAATTTCTAAAGTTATTGTACCTGCAAATAAACCAAGGAAGCCAATATAGATTAGTGAATGCATTAACCCTGCAGCTTTGAATCGAAGAACCGTCCTCATTGTAATTCCATCAAAAAGACTGAACATCCTTTGTGATAGTTTTACATCCCTTTTTTCTTCTTTGCCTCTAGTCCAATTTTTTACTCGTAGGGAAAATAAATAGCCAGAAATATAAATAGTTGCAGCGCTAAGTACATAGAAAATATACTGAAGTACTTTTGGAATGTTTTCAAAAACTCTTCTTCCTCCAACTATTTCACCTTCAGGAAATATGTAACTTGCTGCCCATAAAAAAAGAGTACCTACAGAAGCACCAGCAGAAAATAATAAAACATAATCATTAGCTTTATATTTATTTAAAAATTTATTCATTACTTAATTCTTTAGAAATTTCAATAGATCTTTGCGTAGCTTTCTGCATCGCTTCGAAAATAACTTTATCAAATGAATTATTATCAAGTGAATTAAGTCCGGCCTCAGTTGTTCCCCCAGGTGACTTAACTTTATTAATTAAATCATTAAACGTTTCGTCATCATTTAAAAGTGAAGGAAGTGCATTTACAAGGTTTTTTATAATCATCTCTGATTCTTCCTCACTTAAACCGAGTTCGAAACCAGAGTTGACAATTTGTTTCGAAAGTTCGTAGAACCAGGCAGGTCCACTACCGGATATTGCGGTAATTATTGGAAACATTGATTCATCAAATTCTTTAACTGTGCCGAGTTTGTTAAGAATATTTTTAATAAATGAGATGTAATCTTCTTCATAATTTGATGAAAAAGGAATAAATCCACTGTTATTTCGAATTAGCAAATTAGGCATAATTCTCAGTATTGGATTTTTTAAATATTGTTCAATTGTCCCAATTTCCAAACCTGCTACCGGAGAACAAACTAAAACATTATTACCAATATTTTCTTTATTATTATCAAAAAAACTAATTATATTTTGGGGCTTCATACATAAAATTAATACTCCATCTTCGATTGAAGGTATGGAATCGTATGTGTCTTTTAAATAATTATTTTTAATAATTTCTCTAACATCAGAGGAATCATCATACAAAAATAATTCAATATTTAAATCTAATCTCTCTAATCCGGATAAAAAAGCGGTGCCTAAATTGCCCATACCAACAATATGAATGTCGTATTTTTCCATCTTTTAATCATATCAGTTATGTCACCAGATTTTGAAAAAAGCTGTTTTTTAAATTTTTTTTATTTTTTTTCGCTTAAATCACATTATGTGTTATATTTAATAAATATCTAAGTAAATTCACTTAGATTTTATGTATAAAAAGATATAGATAAGGATGGTAAACAATGAGCGGAACTTTGACTGCATCACAAGTTAAACCTGGTGTAAGGAGATCTAAAACATACACCACTGGAAGAGTCTGTGGATTTGATACTTGTGAAACAGTAATTAGCGTATATAACAAAAAGAAGTTTTGTTTTCTTCATGCGCCTGTCTCCTATCCAAGAGTAAGAGGACACTTGCCACGAGAGCAAGAGCCTATGTAATTATTAATATTTTAAGAAAGGACAAATCAAAGGTGGGAAAAGCAGTAGGAATTGATTTGGGTACAACAAATAGTGTAGTTGCTGTATTAGAAGGTGGCGAACCTACAGTAATTGCAAATGCTGAAGGAAATAGAACAACACCATCAATTGTAGCATTTAAGTCTGATGAGGTCCTAGTTGGTGAACTTGCCAAAAGACAAGCAATCACAAATCCTGACAACACTGTAAGATCAATCAAGCGACAGATTGGTACTAATTGGAAAGAATCTTTTGAAAATAAAGAATATACCCCGCAAGAAATTTCAGCAAGAATTTTACAAAAACTAAAAAGAGACGCTGAATCTTACCTTGGTGATGATGTAACAGATGCTGTCATAACAGTTCCTGCGTATTTCAATGATGCTGAAAGACAAGCTACAAAAGAAGCTGGTCAAATTGCTGGATTAAATGTATTAAGAATCATAAATGAACCTACAGCTGCATCTCTTGCTTATGGTCTAGAAAATAATGAAGATCAAAAAATTCTTGTATTCGACCTTGGCGGTGGTACTTTTGATGTTTCTATTTTAGAAATTTCTGAAGGAGTGTTTGAAGTTAAATCAACATCTGGAGATTCAAAACTTGGTGGGGATGATTGGGACCAAAGAGTAATGGATTGGTTAATAGATAAATTTAAATCTTCTACTGGTATTGATTTATCAAAAGATAAAATGGCTATTCAAAGAATTCAGGAAGGTGCAGAAAAAGCAAAAATTGAACTATCATCAACTAGCGAAACAGAAATTAATTTACCGTTTATAACTGCAAACGATGCAGGACCACAACATTTACTCGAAAAATTAAGCCGTTCTGAATTTGAAAAAATTACAGCAGATTTGGTTGACAGAACAAAATCACCTGTAGAAAATGCATTAAAAGATGCTGGAATGCAGTTTTCAGATATTGACCACATAATATTAGTTGGTGGATCAACACGAATGCCCTCAGTACAACAAGTAGTTAAATCTTTAACTGGTAAAGATCCACACAAAGGAGTAAATCCTGATGAAGTTGTTGCTTCTGGAGCAGCTATACAAGCTGGAGTACTAAAAGGTGACGTAAAAGATGTTCTCTTACTAGATGTTACTCCTCTTACACTCGGTGTTGAGACTAAGGGTGGTATCATGACGAAAATGATTGAAAGAAATACTACTATTCCTACAAAAAGATCTGAAGTATTTAGCACTGCCGATAACAATCAAACTCAGGTTGAAATTCATATCTTGCAAGGGGAAAGAGAAATGGCATCTGGTAACAAGTCTCTGGGAAGATTCACCTTAACAGACATCCCTGCTGCAATGGCTGGAACACCCCAAATAGAAGTTACTTTTGACATAGATGCAAACGGTATAGTAAATGTAAATGCTAAAGATCTTGGAACAGGTAAAGAGCAAGCTATAACAATTACAGGAGGTACTGCTCTTGAAGATGACGAGATTGAGCGAATGATAAAAGACGCTGAACAGCATGCCAATGAAGACGCCAAAAAGAAAGATTTAATAGAAACTAGAAATATGGCAGAAGGCATGGTTACTTCGACTGAGAAAATGTTGGAAGATAACAAAGAAAAAGCAACCGAAGATGAAGTAACAGCAATCAATGAGGCAAACGATAAATTGAAAAGCCTTTTAGAAAATGAAGAATTATCAATTGATGATTTAAAAAACGGAATCGATGAACTTGCTAAAGCAAGTCAATCTTTTGCTGAAAAATTATATGCAGAATCTCAAGATGATGCAAGTAACCCATCTTCAGATGAGTCTGATGACGTTGTTGAAGGTGAAGTTATAGAGGATGAGTAAGGAAGAGGAATCTTCAGTTGAGGAAGTAGAAGACACTTCCAAAGAAACTTCAGATGTCGAAGAAGTAACAGAAGAGTCAACAGTACTACTTTCAGAATATGAAAAAATAAAAGATGATTATCTGAGACTTGCAGCAGATTTTGATAACTATAAAAAGAGATCTGAGAAAGAGAGAGACAATATAGGTGCGGCTTCAATAGCATATTTTGTAAATTCTCTTTTCCCACTTATTGATAATTTTGAAATGGCTTTAAGTCAAAGTGAAGTATCCAAAGAAATTGAAACTTTTAGTAGCCTTCTTTCTTCAGTTCTAGAAGGATTGCAAGTCGAAGAAGTTGGAGCTGATGGGGAAATTTTTGATCCTTCAGTACATGAGGCTGTAGAGCATTCTGGTGAAGGAGATACTCAAAAGATTGAAGTAGTCCTTAGAAAAGGATATCTTTTTCAAGGTAACTTAATTCGACCTGCGATGGTAAAAGTTAAAAGTGAGTAGAGACTGGCTTGATAAAGATTTTTACGCCACGCTTGGTGTCTCAAAAGAAGCTAGCACTGAGGAAATAAAAAAAGCATATAAGAAGCTTGCAAGAGAAAACCATCCGGATTTAAATCCCGGAGATACAGAAGCTGAGAAAAAATTCAAAGAGATTTCAGAAGCTAGCTCAGTTCTGGGAGATGAAAGAAAAAGACAGGAATATGATCAAGTAAGGGCCATGGGCGCTTCTGGTTTTGGTGGCTTTGGGGGTCAAGGATTTAACGTTGATGACTTTGGTGACTTATTTGGTAATTTAGGTGATATTTTTGGCTTTGGTGGCTCCGGTGGGAGACGGAAAGGTCAAACTTATCAAACAAACATAAATATATCTTTTGATGATGCTGCTAAGGGTGTAGAAACTGTAATACCTCTTCGCAAAGAAGTCCAATGTTCCGCTTGCAAAGGAACTGGAGCCGATAAAGGAGAAGCATTTCACAGATGCAACATCTGCAATGGGAGCGGACAAACTGCATCTAATCAAGGCTTCTTTTCTTTTGCACAAACTTGTTCTGCTTGTAAAGGTCAAGGGAATGTCATTGATAAAGCATGTAAAACCTGTAGGAGTTCCGGTGCTGTTATTGAAAATGAATCTATAAAAGTTAAAGTTCCAGCTGGAGTAGACAACGGAACAGTTATTAGATTACGTGGAAGAGGTGGTCCAGGTGATACAGGAGCACCTGATGGAGATCTTTTAGTTCAAGTAGCTGTTGAATCACACAAGTTCTTCAAAAGAAACAATAGTGATCTTATTCTTGAAGTTCCTTTACTGTTTACAGAAGCAGCACTAGGTTCAAGTATAAAAATTCCAACTCTAGAAAAATCTGTAACTCTAAAAATCCCTGCTGGTACTCCAAGTGGGAAGACTTTTAAAATTAAAGGTGAAGGCATAGCTCCCCAAGGTAGGAGACCTGGAGATTTATACGTAAAAGTATTCATATCTCCACCATCAAATTTATCAAGATCTGCAAAAAAGCATCTTGAAAATTATCGTGATCAATTTGAATCTGGGAACAATCCAAGGGATTATTTATATGAATAATGAAGACTCCAAGGCTATTTATTTTATTTCTGTAGCCTCTACCCTTTCAGGTATTCACCAACAAACAATACGAACCTATGAACAAAAAGGTTTAATTAAGCCATTTAGAACTGGGGGTGGAACTAGACGATACTCTCAGGAAGATATAGACAAATTAATCCAGATTCAAAATTTATCTCAAAGAGGAATCAACTTAGATGGAATAAAAATTATTTATGAAATGAAAGATAAAATTGAAGAATTACAAAACAAAATTATTAATTTAGAAAATGAGATTTCAAATCAGAAAATAGATTCAAAAAATAAAGAGAAAAAAATTCACCAAAGTTATAAAAATGAAATTGTTAAAAAATCAAACAACTCCCTGAAGAAAAACATTTAGAATAAAATTAATGGACACTGGAAACATAATAGCTTTTTTAAAAAAATTCAGCTTTGTTAGATTAATTGGTACTGGGATTGTTCTTAGAGTTCTAATCGGTATAGTTGACGGTATTTTTAATCTAGAAATCAACGAGCTTCCAAATTTTAATTTATATATCTTTGCTCTCGCATTATCTTACACGATACTTTGGATGTTTAATAAAAGTTACACTGAAGAAGAAGAATAAAAAATATAATTAGTGAACTCATCAAAAAGAATTACAAACCTTGATTTCATTCGAGGTTGTGCTCTTCTTGGAATACTTGTAATAAATGTAATATCATTTGGCTTACCAATTACAGCCCTATTTAATCATTCAACATTTGGTAGGGGTAACTTATTAGATTGGGTTGTTATTGTGATCTCCTCAGTATTTTTTGAATATAAAATGATGGGCTTATTCTCAATGCTTTTTGGTGTTGGGCTTATGATTTTTATTGATAATGCAAAACAAAAATTTAAAAAACCAAAGTTACTCTCTTTTTGGAGGAATTTTTTATTACTTCTATTTGGCGTAATCCATATCTCAATTTGGGAAGGAGATATTCTAATAATATATGCTCTTTGTGCTTTTTGTATAATTTTGTTTTCTCAGATTCAAAATAATAAAATAACAATATTTTTAATCACATTATTAGTTTTTATAGATCTTTTATTTATAAATTATATTGATTCTTTATATGATGCTTCTGGTAATTTAATTTTAGAAGAGGCCTGGGTAGTTGCTGCAAGTGAAGGCGGTTCTCTGAATTTTGGAAAATTTTGGTTTCCAGAAGAACCTAACTGGGGAAATATAAGTGGTCTTTTACTTGTTTTAGATGCAAGTAATAGAGCAATGACTTTAATGGTTGTTGGAATTTTACTGTACAGACTAAACATAATTCAAGGAACTAAAGGCATAGACTTTTACAAAAAATTGATGTTTTATGGATTTAGCATAGGCTTGCCTTTTTCAATCTATAGTATTTACTTACTTATTTCATCTGAATATAGTGCTGCAATTGCAATTACAAGTCGGCTCTGGCTTACACTCTCAGTAATCCCAATGGTACTTGGATATGTTGGACTGCTAACAATCATGAATATAAAACTTAGAAAAAGTATTACAACAAAATTACGTGCATGTGGAAAGATGGCTTTTACAAACTATATAACTCAAACACTTATTGGTGTCGTCGTACTTAGAGGATTATTTGAAATAGGCACTTTCTCAAGATCGCAATTAATTATGTACGTATTTGCTGTATGGGCTCTGCAAATTTACTGGTCAAAACCTATAATAGATAAATTTAAGTATGGCCCTTTAGAATGGCTTTTAAGAAAACTAACATATTATTTTGTGTAATATCCAAACAAAAAAATTTAATTTTCATATTTTTTTATAAATTCCTTAATTTTATTTTCTAGGATCGGAAGTGTTATTCCCCCATCACACAAAACTTCATCATGAAAATATCTAATATCAAAATTTTTACCAAGTTCATTTTCAGCTTTTCTTCGCAGTTCTTCAATTTTTAACTGACCCATTTTATATGAACATGCTTGTCCTGGCCAAGCAATATATCTGTCTGTTTCAATATTTGCATTAATTTCTTCTATTGGAGAATTGGCCCTAAAAAATTCAATTGCTTTTTCTCGAGACCATCCCATACCATGCATGCCTGTGTCAAGCACAAGCCGACATCCTCTCCATGCATCATTTCCCAATCTTCCAAGTTGCTGAACATCGTTAGAATAAAGCCCCATTTCATTTGCGAGCTGCTCAGCGTAAAGTCCCCAGCCCTCTACAAATGCTGTTGATGCCACATAGCGTTGAAAATCTGGAACATCTTGTAATTCAACTGCAATAGTTCTATCTAGATGGTGACCTGGAATAGCTTCATGAAATGCAACAGACTCTGCCTCAAAAATACTTTTAGTTTCAGGCTTATAAGTATTAAGAAAATATGTTCCATCTCTTGAACCATCAGGTAGTGGCGCTACATAATAAGCTGGAGGAGCATGTTGTTCAGATTCAGGAGGTGCAGGTAAAACTTTACACGGAGATTTTGGAAATACAGTGAACCACTTATTAAGAGGTTTGTAAGATCTTTCAATAGTATCTTCAGCTATCTTAAGCATCTGTTCTTTGCTTTCATACCGCATTGCCGGTTCCGTCTGCATTTTATAGATTACCTCTTCAGGTGAATTTGCATCAGAAAAGACATTTTTTCCAATCTCAAAAAACTCAGTCTTTAGCCTTTCTATCTCAGAAATTCCTATATTATGAACCTCCTTAACAGTTGTATTTTTATGACCTGTATATCTTCTTAAAGCTCTGAGATAAGTCTCTTCTCCACCTTCAATCCATAAAATTCCTGACTTTTCATCTGTACGACCTTTAGGGAGGTGCTCTTCCTTTAGCTGGTCTAAATAAGCTAAAACAGCAGGCCTTACATTTGTTTCAATAATTTTCTTTGCTTTTTCTTTCCAATTGGATATTTCTAACTCTCCTACATCAGTCGAAAAGTTAACCAACAATAAAGTGTCCTTTTCTAAAGGGGTGTTGAGATAGTTCTCTAATTGATCGATTGTTCGCAATAGGTTTCGTTTTGTAGCAACTCTATTATTTAAAAGACCCTCTTTTTGAACTTGAGCAATTTGTGTAAAAAGTCTATCGTATAGTTCTAATCTTTTTAATAACAGGTCAGCAGACTCAACATCGGGAATAAATAATCGCTGATTGTAATCAATCAGATAACCCGTGAATCCAGATACACCTGCACCAAATTCCCAATTCTTATCGAGCAGAGCGTCTTTATTAGAGCTCAAGGCAAATTCAAGCATCCCATGTGTTATTTTTTCTCTATGAGATAGGGTGTTTAGGTCTATTTTTTCTAGTCTGGAAATAAATTTATTTACTAGTTGTTCTTCTTTATCAAAGGTTTCCTCAGAAAGATCTTCTATTTGATCAAAATACTCGTTGTATCCTCGCATAATTGCTGATGTAGGAGATGAAGCTAGAGAATTTTGAAAAAAATCATCAGAAAGCTGAAGTAGTTGTTTATCTATCATTTATTTCCTTTTTTAAGCTTTTTATTTCTTCTTCAAGTTTATCTAGCTTTTCACCTAGTTCATTTATAGTAACTTCTTTGTCACTAAAGCTAGAAATAAAATAAGAAGAAACTGCAGCTGTAATCGTTGCAATAAAACCAATACCCATAACCATCAAAGAGCTGGCGATTATGCGACCAAGATTTGTAAGAGGGGTGATATCGCCGTAACCTACTGTGGTAATTGTAACAAGTGCCCACCACAAACCATCACTGTATGATGTGACGCCAGGTTCAGAAATGTAAAAAAGAAAGCCAAAGAACAACACTATGCCAATAGTTGCATACACGATAAATCTGAGTCCCTTTGAATTAAAAATAGACTTTACGGTTGTCCCAAATCTTCCAAGCAAAGCAGCAAGCCTGAAAAATCTTAATGCGTTCAATAATCTTGGGAGCCTTGCAAACCTCAAAAATCCAGAAGATTGTAAACCCTCTGGAACGATTGGAAATGAGAATATAACAATTACCAATTCGATCTTATGACTTTTAACAAACTTTAATTTGTCATCTGCAAAGTAAAATAAAATCACATATTCGAGTAAAAAAACTATCCAAATACCCCAATTTAAATATAAAGCTACAGAGCTAAGTGTTTGTTGTGTGTATTCGATAATTAATACCGGTATGAGCATAAGCACAGAAATCATTACTGGTATTTCAAAAAACTTTTCAGCTCTCAAATAATTCTGATTGTTCATATAGGTATTATAAAACTAGCTATGAAAGATTAGTATAAGTAATCTAAAATATGAGTATGAACAGGGTCTTTTTCATAATTTTAATTTTTGCATTTTTAGTTATTCCCTTAAGCATCAATAACGTAAACGATGATGGAATAAGCTATTTTGATTTAGTGGTTGAAATTAGTGAAAACTTATTTGAAAACACAAAAATTGAACAGAAAGAAATCATTTCTCTTACAGAAGATCAAAAGCAATTAATAAGCGAAAAATTTCAGGTTTTAACAAACAGTAATAATTACTTACTTAATAATTTTGAAGAAATTCAGAACGAAAATTTGAAAGAAATTAACGAATATATCGCTATAAACAGGTGGCAGGAATTCAGCGATACTAATAATGGTATTAAAGGAATATATCTAAGTGGTTATCATTTTTTAGAAGAAGAAAAAATAGACTCAATTAAAAATATTTTGTCAAACACTGTTGTAAACACAATAGTCCTCGATGTTAAAACAGATAATGGTCACTTACTCTATGACAGTCAAATCCCAGATGTTGAAGAATTAAAAAATAAAAGAATTAAATACGATACCCAAACTTTAAAGTCCTTTAAAGAGGAATCTAATATTTATTTAATTGGTCGAGTCGTTGCTTTTCAAGATCCTATCTTTTCAAGAACCTACCCTGAATCAGCAATCACTGACGTTTTAACAAGCAAGCCCTACTCCCAGGATGGTCAATACTTTCTCGATCCAGGTGATAGTGTAAGCAGAGAATATATTCTAAATGTTGCTCTTGAAGCATGTTTGCTAGGTTTTGATGAGATTCAATTTGATTATATAAGATACCCTGATACAAACTATCAGGGCTTAGTTTACGATGATGAAAACAATTCTGAAAATAGGACAAAAAATATTAATTCATTTCTTCAAAATGCTACGAAGCTATTGCATGACAATGGATGTCTAGCTTCTGCTGATATATTTGGATATGTCCTAAATGCAAAAAATGATAACGGTATAGGGCAATATTTAGAAACAATCGTTAATACTGTAGATTTTATTTCTCCTATGGTCTATCCATCTCATTATTCTAAAGGATCATTTGGATACAGTTATCCCAATAATTTCCCTTATGAAGTTGTTACGGCGGCATTAAATGATGGGCTTTCTAGAGGGGTACAGGAAAAAAGTTTGCGACCTTTTCTTCAGGGGTTTTGGCACTCTTCAAAAGATGTAAGATTGAATATTAAAGCAGCAGAAGATAAAGGCCTAGATTGGATAATTTGGAACAATTCCAGTGTGTATGATGAAGATTACTTTAGTAGAATCAATTCATGAGCTATAAAAATGAATTTAAAAATTGCTTGGATGGTTTATTTGAAAGCTTATGTGATGTTAGTGATTGGATGTATGAAAATCCAGAATTAGGTTTTCAAGAATTCAAAACATCAAAGTACCTAGTTGACTATATTGAAAAAAATTCAGAATCTGTAAATTATCCATCTCATGGTCTCGAAACAGCATTTGATATAACATTTGGTGAAAAGGGTCCTCTTACAGTTATATGTGTTGAATATGATGCCTTGCCTGAAATTGGCCATGCATGTGGACATAACATTATTGCAACAGCGTCTATAGGTGCAGGATTGGGTTTAAAGGACATAGCTTCAAAATTAGGGATTAGAGTAAAACTTCTAGGAACTCCTGCTGAGGAAGGTGGGGGTGGAAAAATTATTCTTATTAACGAAGGAGCATTTGAGGACGCTTCATGCTCAATGATGATTCATCCTGGGTATGAGGATGTAGTAAACCCTACATTTACTACAATTGAACAATATTTTGTCGAATACTTTGGTAAAGATGCTCATGCTGCTGGAGCACCTGACCAAGGAATCAATGCTCTAGATGCACAAATACAACTGTTTGTTAATGCATCAACCTATCGACAGCAAATGGTGCAGAGCAATAGAATGCACGGTGTAATCACAGATGGGGGATTTAAACCAAATATAATTCCATCATACACAAAATCTGAATGGTATTTAAGGTCGTTAAATGCAGATGGTCTTAATCAATTAGAAAAAGATTTTTATAATTTTGCTAATGCCGCTGCATTATCAACAAAGTGTGAAATAAAAATTACTTCTCCTGATTACAGATACGAAGAAATTAATAACAATGAAACTCTTTACAAACTTTTTATGGAAAATGCTAAAGATGTAGGTAGAGAAATGATTTTACAAGCAGATGCTACCAACCCAGGTTTAGGCTCTACTGATATGGGGAATGTATCACAAATATTCCCATCTATACATCCAATGCTAGGAATTGGGGAAAAAGAAGCTGTCAATCATCAACCAGAATATGCAGCTGCTACATTAACAGAGGGCGGGCACAAAGCTATCTATGATGGAGCATACGCTATGGGTGCTTCAATAATTGATTTAGCCGAAAAAAGCCTTTGGGACAAACTTTAAAGTATCTGACTTAAAAACAGTTTAGTTCTATCGCTCTTAGGATTGTTGAAGAACTCTTCTGGAGTATTTTCTTCAACCAACATACCCTCATCAAATAACATAACTCTATCTGCAACTTCTTTAGCAAAGCCCATTTCGTGAGTTACAACAATCATAGTCATTCCGGACTTAGCTAGCTCTTTCATAACATCTAATACTTCTTTAATCATTTCGGGATCTAATGCTGAAGTAGGCTCATCAAAAAGCATAATTTTTGGTTCCATTGCAAGGGCTCGCGCTATAGCAACTCTTTGTTGCTGACCACCAGATAATTGTCCAGGGAATTTTTGTGCTTGCTCAGGTATTCCAACTCTCTCAAGAAGTTCCATTGCTTTTTCTTCAGATTCCGCTCTATTCTTCTTTCTTACCCATATCTGTGCAAGGGTAATGTTTTGCATGACAGTTAAATGTGGAAAAAGATTAAAGCTTTGGAAAACCATTCCAACTTCAGACCTAATTGCTTCAATGTTCTTTAAATCATTTGTAAGCTCAATTCCGTCAACAATTATTTGGCCTTCTTGGTGTTGCTCAAGTCTATTAATACATCTAATAAATGTAGATTTACCAGAACCTGATGGTCCACAGACAACAAGGACTTCTCCTTCTGCTACATCCATCGTGATGCCTTTTAATGCTTGGAAGTCTCCAAACCATTTTTTAACATCTTTTGTTTGAATTATGCTCATAAGTGATTACCTTTCTCCTAATCCTAACTTCTTTTCAACTTTCATGCTTCGTCTAGAAAGTGTAAATGTAAATATCCAATACACAATTGCAACAAAAATTAAATTCTCTCTATCGTGACCCACAAAGTTTACAGGTATAGATTGGTTTCCGATAACAGTTTTTCCTATAGTAAGGAAGTCAAATAATCCAATAATTGTTACAAGGCTAGAGTCCTTAAAAGCTGTTATAGCACTGCTAACAAGAGTAGGTATAACTGCTCTCAAGGCCTGAGGCATGATAATTAAAGAAATTTTTTGGAAAGGACTCATTCCTATTGCGTCAGCAGCTTCATATTGTCCTTTTGGAATGGACTGTAGTCCTCCTCTGATATTTTCTGCGAAGTATGCACCACTGAAGAAAGCTGTCACCATTAAGACTCTTACTATTAAGTTGAATTCAACACCTGCAGGTAAAAATACTGCTAACGTAACGCTTGCAAAAAATAGCCAAGTTATATATGGCACAGATCTAGTTAATTCAATAATTCCAGTACAAACAATTCTAATTATTGGTAGTTTTGAGTTTCTTCCAAGTGCCAATAATACCCCAAGCGGAAATGAGACATAGGTTCCAAATATTGCCAGTAGCCATGTTAAAGAAAAACCTCCAAAAATACTTGAACCAGGAACAACTATTCCAGTATCTGATGCTCCTCCTCTAAGCAAAAAGGTAAGAGTAACCAATGCAACAGCCCACACGATCAAAAGGCTTCTTTTACCCTGTGAAGAGGTTGATACAGCTGGAACCACTACTGAAAATAATGCAATTAAGAGTAAGCAAGTTTTGGCCAACATTGGTAGACCAGAAAACACTCCAACAAGTGTTAATAGGAAAGTTGCTCCTAAGTAAGTGGAGTAGTATTTTTTAAATATAGAGTTGTTTACAAAAGTAATTACTAGAAAGCCCCAAAGTAAGAATACGCCAAATATAGGAAGATCACTACCAAGCACAACTGACATATCAATTTGTGGTTTTTTGAAAATCCAAGAAAAAATCAAAAGAGGTAATAAAAACCAAGATAAAGACATTGTTGACTTAATACTTTTTATATTTTTAAGATACATCCCAATAAAATAGCTAACTAAGAATGCTACAAAAATGATAGTCCATGGAATTTTTGTAGTATCAGCTATTGGCATTAAGGGCTCGGGAATAATTCTTTCATTATTTTGATCCAGTTGAATAGTAGGAAGTTTTATAAACCAAAGAAGTGCAACAGGAATAAATAAATAAAAGAAAACCATGTCGGAACTATTTACAGTAAAGTTGATATTTGTAAATCGAACACTGAAAAATATTACACAGAAAACAGCGACGGGAATTAGTATTCCTAACCTTGTGTCCATAGAAAAGACTTCTTCTGTTATAACCGATCCATCATTTCCCATATAGCTTGCATTTGTTGGAGCAATAATTGTAAAGAACAGTACACCTAGGCCGCCTTTAAAAAATGAATTAAATACCTGTGAACTTTTTACCCTATCATCACTTCTCCAAATGCCAATTGATAATCCCGCAAGGACAAAAGTAAGTCCAACTGAAAGCCAAACTCTAATAAAGTCCTCTTCTGGATATGCTTGAACCATATACAGCTGCATATTGTTTAATACCGCAAGCCAATCTTTATCTGAAGTTAGTGCAAAACCAAGCATGCCTCTAAAAAAATTAATTACAAGATAAGTTGTAGCAATAGTTAAAGCTGCAGATCCTATTGATGAGAACAAGCTCTCCTGTAATGACTTTATGTTCTTTTTAATTAAATCAACCATTATCTCTCCACTATTTTCATTTTTCTATTGTAATAATTGATTATTGTTGAAATAGTCAAGCTTACTGTACTATAAAACGCCATCCAGATTAAAAATACAGGTAATGTCTGCCCTTCCTGGTTATATAAGGTTTGTCCAACTGCAACAATTTCTGGATATGCAACAGCTATACCTAAAGACGTGTTTTTTGCAAGGTTTAGATACTGATTACCCATTGGTGGAAGCATTACCCTGATTGCCTGTGGTAGTACTACCAACCTTAATAAAGCACCTCGTCCTAATCCAAGGGAAAGGCCTGCTTCAGACTGTCCTTTTGAAACTGCCATTATTCCAGCTCTTACTACTTCAGATATAAAAATTGCAGTATAGAGCACAACGCCAAGCCAAATAGCAAAATATCCCACAGAAAGACTCTTGCCAAATCCATCAGCATATTTTTTAAACTTGGTAGTACCGATTTGTTCGATCTTTGGTCTTGATAGCTCTAATGGCTTGCTGTCTGTTACACGAATGTCGTATGTTTTATCATTAATTTTTATAGTGTCTCCCTTAGAAACAAAAACCTCTTCAATTACACCTGTATATTTTGCATTAATGGAAATCTCTTGATTTAAATCACCTTTCAAATCTTTTGCAATAACTATTGCTATCACATCACCCTTTGTAACTTCCGTACCTGGAACAGCAATCCAATCAATGATTTCTGCTTTTTTCATACCATCTAATTGAGCGTCTAATACGATTTTTGCTTCAGGATTCCAATAAAGTTTATTATTAACACCATCAAAAAACTGTGGAACCCCCCAGTCGGCTTTAAAAACAATTTCATCACCAACTAAGAAATTAGAAAGACCTAATCCTACAGAAGAAAACATTAAAACAACTACTAGCAATACAACTATGACATTTAATATTATTTTAAAATAATCATCATCACTATAAATTCCCTGCGCTTCTTCTGATTTTTTGCTATCAATAAATTTCTTTGTAGATCTGAAACCAATAAATACTGCAATTGAAGAGAAGAGTATCTGATAAAAGATTGCGGGTAAAAGGTCAACTCCAGTTGAAATATATCCAGCTAAGAATCCAATAACACCCATAACTCGATATCCTCCGTACCAACCAGCAACTAGTAATCCAAAAAAGATTCCAATTGACCAGAGAAAAGGCCTTGTTTCTCTACCTTCTTTTTCAAGAATTTGTACTCTCCATTTATAAATTCTGTTAGCCAAAAGAAAAATGGCTAATAGATATACCCAAAATAAATAAGCTGTAGGTTGTCTGTTTAGCCAAGGGAAAGCAATACCTTTTGCGCTTACATGAAGATTGTATGTACCTACATCAAAGACTTCTAGTCTAGGAAATGTTAAAACAAAAGCTTGAAAAAAGAAAATTTGAACAAGTAGAGGAACATTACGTACAACCTCTAAAAGACCTGTTGAGGTTTTTTCTACAATATAGTTTTTTGACAAGCGAGCAATACCAAGAAATGTACCCAAAAATGTTGCCGCAAATATACCTGTAACAGTGACTCGTAACATATTTAACATTCCGACCTGAATCATCTGGCGACCTGAATTAGGAAGGGTATACATGCCCTCTGCTATAGAAACACCCGGCGTTTCTCCTAACCATCCCCATGAAAAAGCTATATTTGTTTGTTCAAGATTTACAACTGCATTCTGGATATAACTCCAAATTATGTACAAAAGACCAACGAGGAAAATGATTTGTGATGCCCACTTAAGAAAAACAACATTCCTAAAAAAAGATAATGCCTTTAGTCCATTTTTCATAAATAAATCCTATCAGATTAAGTTTTTATATTCAAAGTAAAAGGGGCTAAAAGCCCCTTTTACTAATTATAAATAGGTAAAAATTACCTTGCTGGTGGTGCGTAAACTAATCCGCCTTCTGTCCAGCGAGCGTTAGCTCCACCTTCTCTGTAGAGACCTAATGGATTTAGGTTTCGTGAGAAGATTTCGTCGTAGTTACCGATTTGCTTTACAACGTTGTAATACGCATCAGCACTAAGACCCATCTTGGTTTGAAGCTCTCCGTCATTCTTACCAAATAATCTACCCATTTCTGGTGCAGCATCATAGTCAAATGAGTCGATGTTAGCTCTTGTAACTCCATACTCGTCTGCAATGATTGTTGCATAAACAGTCCAGTTAACGATGTCAGCCCATTGGCTATCGTTTGATCTGTATGTTGGACCTAATGGTTCTTTTGAAATTGGTGATTGTGGGAAAATTGCCCAGTCATTAAGAGCATCATTAACTGCTCTTCTACCAACTAATCCTGAACCGTCTGTTGTTACAATATCACACTCACCTGCAATAAACTTGTCAATTGCTTCTGAGAATGCTTCAACTGTAACAAGCTCAATTGAAGCTCCTACAAGTCCAGCACCTTCTGTAATATTCTTTTCAGTGGTTGTACCAGCATTTGTACATACTCTTAGTCCATCAATGTCAGCAAGAGTTGAAGATGATGAAAGTCCATCAGAAACTCTTCCCATTAATTGTTGACCATCAAAGTAAGTTGTTGGTCCAAAATCATTACCAAGTTCTGTGTCTCGGCTTTGAGTCCAAGTTGTGTTTCTTATTAACACATCGATTTCTCCAGCGCTAAGTGCTGTAAATCTTTCAGCTGCAGTAAGTTGCTTAAATTCAACTTTACTGTAATCGCCAAAAACAGCAGCAGCAACTGCAT
>CACNQV010000008.1 GCA_902622665.1 uncultured Candidatus Actinomarina sp. | reverse complement strand
TCTACTACAACTACTACTATTCCTGATCCGTCTTCGACAGTCTCACAATCTCTTGGATCATGTTCTGGGCCGTCAGGTACTAGAACTTCCACTTTAAGCATTACAAATAATGAAAGCTATACAGCTTATTATCTAGTTGAGTACTCTACAAATAGCGGTAGTAGTTACACAACTGCACAAACAAATCAATCCATTTCTGGTGGCGCTACAAACACAACTAATACTGTTGTTGTTTCAGATGGTGGGTCAATCATATGGAGATATAAAGACTCAAGAACATCAAATGATTTCTCTAATGCAAGTTATGTAACATTGAGCACAAGTGATACTGTGGACTGTCCTGATGGCTACTACGTGAATGTCGATGGTTCAAATACATATGCTTTGAATGTAGAATGCAAAAAATGGAATAACACTACAAAAGTTAGGTTTCAGGCAAATCCATGGTGGGGTAATTATAATTTAGCCAAAGATTATATGTTTGCGTTAATTGCATTAACTGGTGATTATGACAATGGTGACAGTAGCGTGGATGTAGAAGACTATTTTGATTATTCTCAATTTACATGTGGAGTCGTTCCAGGGGCTTACTTCGCATATCAAAAAGGTTTCGTTCAGTTTATTGGACAAGCAATAACTGCTCCTTCATGGAATTCTACAACTGATGTTGAAGATGGGTCTAGCAATCAGAAAGATTTTTACATATTTTCTGAATTAGTACCTTAAGCTCTATCTAAATCCTTCCAAATTTTTCTTGTAAATAAATACCACACAAACCCAAATATAAAACCTAATACGGGGAATAGTTTAAAGACAAAAAGCACACCATACACGGTTGCAAGGTATCCAATCATGAGAGTTGAAATTGTATTCATTAGAAAATAAAGTGAGTAATCAATCCCAGCAATTCTTCCCCTGAGCCTATCTGGCGTGAGTACTTGTAAACCATATGTAGAAAATGCCCACTGAGATCCACCACCAGAGTGTCCAAGAATTAATAACAACACTGTAAGGTATAGAGATACTGAGAACGGTATAAAAAAATAAAATAATCCCCAGGCCATAATAGTTATGCCAATTGTATTCAGCAGCTTTCCATCTGTGCTTCCAAAAAAATATCTAATCGCAATTGGGCCAATCAGAGCACCAACACCTCTTGCACCAAACATAAGCCCAGTACCAAAATCACCGGTTTTGTAAATATCATATGAAAGAACAGTAAACAAAGACAGTAAACCGCTAGCTGAGATACTAAAAGTTGCTTTTGTAATAATTAGTGAAAATATTTCTTTTTTAGATGCAGCATATTTAAGACCTTCTTTATAACTTATATCTTCTTCTTGATTTTTATCCTCAGTTTTTTCACTCAAATTTTTCTTTATAGAAAAGACAATTAAAGCAGAAAGAACAAAAGTTAAACTATCTATTGCAAATAACATATTTCTACTTATGACTGTTGTTAAATACCCACCAAGTCCTGCACCTAGACCAGCCATCACACCCCAACTTGAAAAAAATATAACATTTGCTTCTGCTAAATTTTCCTTTTTTACAACATTTGGTAGCGCTGCATCAGAAGTAGGCATGTAAGGAGAACCCGCTACTGAAAGTAATCCAAATGAAAACAATATAAATGCCACATTTTCCGTTGTGACAGCATAAAGTATTAACAAAACAGTCATCCCTGACAAGAACTCTGAAATTGCTATTATTTTTTTTCTATCGAATCTATCTGCTAAGTAGCCACCAAAACTTCCAAGCATAAATAACGGTGCACTTTGAACTACTAATACTAGAGATGTAATAAACGGATTCTCAGTTAACTCATAAATTATACCTAATAAAGGCACGGTTAATAACCAGTCACCTCCAAGAGTGATTAAACGTGCTGCAAAAAGTTTACGAAAATTTTGATTTTGCGTGAGTAATACTTTATATTTTTGAAAATTTTCCATTTGCAGTTCAACTGTAACTGAAATAAGAAATAACTAGTATACTTTAACAATAATGAAAACTGCACTTGTAACTGGTGGAACAAGGGGAATAGGACTTTCCACAGCTCAAAAATTTATCGATCAAGGATGGAATGTTTATATTACATCAAGAAAAGAAGAGAATTTAGAGGCAGTAATTTCTGACAATTCACAATTAAAAGGTTTTGTTGCAAGGGCTGATGATCTTGCTGCTGCAACTGAAACATGTAAAAAAATTATCGATGAAACAGGTTCTTTAGATGTCTTAATCAACAATGCTGGTACAAATCCTTCTGGAGGCAGCTTGCTTGACGTTGATTTATCAGCCGTCCAAAAAACATGGGATGTAAACTTAATGGGGCCTTTGATGTGGACAAGAGAAGCAGTAAAAGCAGGATTAAAAGAGTCAGTATTAAATGTATGTTCTGTTGGAGGAATTAAACCATCGCACTACATGGGTGCTTACAATATCTCAAAAGCTGGATTAATTTATATGACAAAACAATTAGCAATGGAACTTGCACCTGATGTACGGGTAAATGGTATAGCTCCAGCAGTAGTAAAAACTAAGTTATCAGAAATGCTTTGGGCAGGTAATGAGGAGGGAAGCGCGGATCTCCACGCTCTTAAAAAACTAGGAGAACCTCAAGATATTGCAAGTCTAATCTATTTTCTATCAAGTGATGATGCATCATGGATTACAGGCGAAGTCGTAACCATTGATGGGGGCTTCCTTCTTTAATTAGCCAATAAAGTATTTAGCTAATTCATTATACAAAGGTATTCCAAAAATAATATTAAATGGGAAAGTGACACCTAAACTTAGTCCTAGATAGATTGCAGGATTAGCATTTGGAATAGCATCTTTTACAACTGCTGGCACTGCTATATAACTTGCGCTTGCCGTTAGTACCATAAGTAATGTTGCGTTGCCGACAGAAATATTAAAGTTTATAGATGCTATTAAGGCAATTAATGAACCTATCAGTGGAGTACATAAAGCAAATGCAATTAAGTTTGCCCCTTTACCCTGAAGTTCTCCGATTCTTTTAGCAACTCTAGTTCCCATAACAAATAAAAATACATACAAAATGTAATCAAATATTTCAACAATAATGAAATCTAAATTAGATAAAAATGCTTTATTTACAAAATACCCAATCAACAATGATGAGATCAAAATAATATTCGGTATTTCCAAAAAGGCTGTCTTAATAGTATCCAAATTCTTACTTTCATTTTGCTTGTTACGTGTAACTAAATAAAGTGCCATAAAAATTGCCGGAAACTCCATTACAACTAGTACAGCAGACATATAGTTATCAAATTCTTGACTGGTAGTTGATAGATATGCAATAGCTGTAACAAAAGTAACAGCACTGACTGATCCATATGTACCAGAGAGTGCTGCAGCATCATCGTTATTGAGTAAATTTTTAAGATAGAAATAAGCAATAAGTGGAATTAAAAGAGCAAAGAGTACACCAAGTGTTAAAGCACTTATAACTTCATTTATAAAACCATTTTCTTGAAGGCTTAAACCACCTTTGAGACCTAATGAAAGTAGTAAATAATATCCTAAATATTTAGAAATAGAGTTAGGAAGTATTAATTTAAGTGATATACCAACCAGGATTCCTGCAAGGAATAATAAAAGTGCTGGATTAAGTATGGCTTCCACTTAAGTAGAAATGATAGTTAGGTAATAGATTTTTATTGTCTTAATAAAAATTATTTTATTTTTCTTACTAACTCTTCGACTCTATTGATGTCAACCTTTTTAGCAACATCGTTGTCAAATTTAAAACTCGTACCAATAATTAGTATGTCTGCCAAATTTTGATAAGCGTCAACATTTGTTGAAGTTACTCCAGAACCGATAGCTAGTTTTCCCTCAGGTACGATGTTCCTTACTTTCTGTAAATCGTCAATATTTATTTCGTGTCCAGTACCATCTCCTGTGACAATGACTACATCTGCACCAGCTCTATGAATTAATTCTTCTGCATGATTTTCTATTTTTGAACCAGGAGGTGGTACAGCATGTTTTACAAATACATCTGCATAGATTTCTACATAACTATTAAGAGTTGATTTAAACTGGTTAACACCGTGAGCATCACCTTCTATTAGGCCCTGATCGGTGAACATAGTGTTGTTTAGGACATTAATCCTTACAAAATGTGACTTAGTTGCTTCAGCTATTGCAAGAGCTGCGATGCCATCATTTCTTAAAACATTTATTCCAACCTTTATATCTCGCTCTATAGATAAATTTTCTACTACTGTAGTGAAGCTAGCAAGTGTACGTTTGGAAATGTCATCTTTCACAAACGGAGTATCACCAAAATTTTCAATTATAATTCCATCAACTCCACCATAAATTAAGCTGTTTACATCTTCTTGCGCTGAGTCAATAATTTCATCAATAGACAATCTGTTAGAAGGGGAGCCAGGAAGGCTTTTTAAGTGAACAACGCCGTAAACTTGCATTATATTTTTACGTGATTAAATTTAACGAATTTTTTTGCAAAATCTCCTTCAGTAGAAAGTGTAAGTTTATGACCTTTAGGGACCCTTCCAGTGACAACTCTACACCAGTCACTCGCATTTCCCTTTATACTGTTTTCACTTTGCTCATCTCCAAATTGCCAAGCTTTATATTCAGGGCCTATTAGTTCTATTCTTAAATCTTGATATTTAGTTTTGTTGACCTTACTTGCTTGTTCAGCATTTAACCAACCAAAAAGTGCAATGTGTTCAACTCTTACAGTATCTTCATAATCTTTTTTCATTGCATCATAAACATCTAGACTATGAGCCCATGTTTCAGCTAATTTTGTAACTGCGAATGTTTTACAATCGATTTCATTTTTCCACCAAGTAATTTTTTTTCCTGGAGATGATTTAGCCAGTGTTTCGATAACAGATGCTCTAGACATTCTCCACCATTCGATAACATCTTGAGGCCTCATGTCACTACCTTTTTTAATTGCTTCTTTTTCAAATTTTTCTAAACCTTTAGGCCCTTTATATTTATTAAAGTCAGTACCTTTTTTCTTTAGTGCATTGTTGGCAAGATCTTCAAGGGCAGCAAGATAACTTACATGTGCAGTAATATCCCAATTTTTGTATGTGGTTTTTGTATTCCAATTTCTAACAGGAATACTTTGTAGGTATTGGTCTAATAACTGCTGTTCTGCAACGAGATTACTTAATATATCTTGCACTATATTAAGTTTACTTGAGGACCAGAATTAACTCCAGTTGCAATTTCATCAAAAAAAACTTTTTTTAAATCAAGTTTGTATTTATGATGCATTTATGAAGAAAATCTTTAAATTTGTTGTCGTAATACTTGGGTTTAGATACGTTTTAAGACTTATGGATGAAAACGTCGATATTAAGATTCAAATTAAGAAACTTAGAAACGAATTAGCTAATTTGGAAACTGAAGACTTAGAAAATAAATTAAAAGATTTTTTCAAAAAATATGATCCAAAATTTAAAGATCAAGAAGAAAATCAGGAAGATTTTTAAATCAAATAATCAATGTGGAGATTACTTGGAAAATCAGCCCATCTCTGGCCAGAATGGTTTTATAAAATAATCTCGAAAATCCACTCAAAAATTATGAGATTTAATCATACTTTTTTAGGCGAAAAAATAATAGGGGATCATATACTCTTACTTGAGACTATAGGAAGTAAATCAAAGCAACTTAGAAAGACTCCATTGACCTATGCAAATCATAATAATGACTTCATTGTTGCAGCTTCCTATAGTGGTAATGATAAAACTCCAGACTGGTTTTATAATCTTTCGTCCGACAATCCATTTATAACAATTAATAATGAAAGATTTGAAGCTACTTATGAATTAATTCAATCTTCAGAAAAAGAATATTTTTGGAGTTTGCTAGATGAAGTCTATCCAACATTTCAGATGTATAGAAAGAGAACTGATAGAGATATACCTTTAATTAAATTTTCTAAAGCTTAGGTTTTATTGAAGGTCCTTTTCTTACAATTGTGTTCCATAGGGTTTTGTAATGGTCTAAGTCCTCTTTGTTAACATGAGGTAATACAAAATTTTCCCAAGTATCTTTAAGAGGATCTGCTGAGTCAGTATAAACATCCAAGCCAATAGGGATTCTTTCTACAATTGTTCGTAAGCTCATAGGGGTTTCTATATTGATACTTATATCATCTGACATAAAAGAATTGTTAATCTCTGTTGCTAGTTTAATAATTAGTTCTTTATATTCTTTTTGAAGTTTTGGATATCTTTTTTCAAAAATAGCATCTAGTTGTACTTTATTAGGGAAAGGTTTATCCCATATGACCCACCTATCAGCAAAAGCCTTATTTAATGATTGGGTACCTGCATAATCTCTTAAGCTTGTTGGATTCATAGTTCCAAAAATATATGTATCTTCTCTTAATGAAAGAACTTCTCCATTTGGTAGTTCTAATTTTTTATGTCTATCAAGTAATGAATGTAAGGCAAACAAAACCTCGGGACCTGCTGCATTAAGCTCAGACAGATTAACAATTGCTGGTCCTCTCAAAGCCCTTGTTAATTCGCCATCTTGCCATCTACTTTCAGTTCCACCCTTACCATCTCCATACAACTGAACAGAGCCCAAGAGTGTAACGTCTCTAACTTCACCTGATAAAGGAATTCTGTAATATGGGTATCTTAGTTTTGCTGCAAATTGCTCTATATCATGATCTTTTCCTGTACCCATATGTCCCATCAACGCAATGTGTATTGGAATCTCATTTTTAAAAGATTTACTTTTTGAATTCATAACTTGTGCAAGTCTGTACTGCATTCCTAGGTCTACATAAAATTCATCGACTTCAGGAATTCGGTTATTACGTGAGTCAAAATCTTCTATTTTTTTATCTAATTTACATTCTTCTATTTCAACAGATTGTTTTTCATTATCAGGATTTATAAATTTTTGTGAACCCATTAGGCAACTCCAGATGTTAATTTAATGTTTTTAATAAGTATATCTTTTGTGATGTTTACTATGGAATGAATTAACTGTTCGGGTTTTTCAATTTGTACATTATTAATATATTCTCTCCAAGAACCTCTATTACCAATTCCTATGCCTATTACATCAACACCATTTTTGGTCGCAAAGTTTATACTATTTTGAAGTTCACTCAATGACCCTCTAGTCATCCCATCAGACAGTACAACCAACATCTTTGTATTTGATGGATGGTTAAGCAATCTTTTTGTTGCATGCATAATATTTATCTCATCAATGTTAGTACCTTTTTCAAACATACTTACTGGTGGAATTGAATCTTCACTTACTCCTATATCAATCGAATCTCTTAAGTTTCTTGAAAATTCGATTAGTCCTATAAATTGCTGATAGTTCTCTCTCCACGAATCTTTAAATTCTTTAACAAAATAATGATTTGCCGTATTGTATAGATCTTGCGCTGCAGACCCGTAGGTTCTATTTAGCATTGATGAAACAGCAAATTTTCTTTTATTATAAGTTTCTTCATTTTCAGTATGTTCTGAAGCAAAGGCTCTATTGAAAATAGAAACTTCAAAATCGATATCAAGTTCAAAACATATTTGGGATAGATAACTAGCACCTATCAATGCTGAGGCTAAAGACCAAGGCTGAAGTTCATCTTTATTTTTTTCAATCATCGAACCACTTCCATCAATTAAAAGGGATATTGCATATGATTTATTGGACAGTCTTTGTTTCTGTTCAAACATTCTTTCGTATCTCCCAGAAGCAAGCATGATGGGAACGTGTGGGGATAAATCCCCTTGATCAAATCCGCTTATTCTTTGTCTTTTTTGGTTGTGTATAAAGTAGGGTTTTACCTTGTTTGTAACTTTATAAATAGGCAAATTCCATTGCTGTAATAATGATTCATATGTTTCAAGACCATTTTTGTATAAATTTTTATAATTGTTTGGAATTTTATTTTCAACGACTTTTGCTGTATTTCCTGATGGAAAATAGATTGTGGTTGACGCACCTACTTTGGATATATGGTCGTCCATTAGATTTAATTTGTCATCAGTTGATCTAGACTCTGTCTGGCCAAGAAATTTCTGCAAAGTATTACCAGTTGTCACATTATTAGAGGAGGGGATAAGCACTTTACTCAAATCATTCACTACACTTTCATCAAGTGATTCTTCAATTTCTTTTTGTTCTCCAAGTGTGTAGCTGTCTAAGTCTGGAAGAATATTGTATCGTTTACATATATCAACCATCTGAACTGTAGCCTCTATTAATTCAGATACATTTACATCTTCATAGCTCAACGTTTTTAAAATGTGTAAGGATTCATTCAACGAACTTATTACTGGCTTTTTGTAGTTTTCAAATTCAGGTTCTATATAAGAAGTTATTGAGTGAAATAATAATGAAAGATATTGACTAAAATTGCCTAGCTTTTTTATTTCAGAAAATGATTCACTATACATATCTTCAAGAATCGAATTTAAGCCTTCATATTGTTTCACAAAGATCTTTTCCTCGATTGAATGAATTAGGATGTCAAAAACATATTTTCCAAAAGGACCTGTGAGTATTTCAAGAACATCATCAATATCTTCTACATCATCAAGTTCATCAGGGAATAGTTTGTTTAAAGATTCAGAATCTAGAATATAGTTATTTGTTGCATGTATAGCTTCGTGGACAACTGTGCCAATCATAACCTCATCTCTATCAAGATTTGTATTTGAGATTTTATTAACAAGTATTGATGGATTTATTACAATATCATTTTTACTGTTTGATTTCGACCTTCCATAACGAAGTGATAAATCATCATTTTTCATTTGAGTTTGCAAAAGCCTGGTAATAGCAGGTCTAATTTTTTCAAAATCTTCAACTATTTGAGCTTCGATGTTTTTTTTCTTTGAATTCATCTTATTATCATTATTATTAACAACTATAAGTATAAGGAATTATCAAAGATGAACGAAATTGCACAAAATACTGTTTTGATATCTGGTGGAGCAGGCTCAATGGGACAACTTGTTTCAAGTTACATAAACTCAAGAGACGATTTTACGCAATCAGCAATTCATGATCCGAATTACCAAGGCCAAGAATATAAAATTTATAAAGATTTAACGAGTATAGAAGAAGATGTTGTCTTTGAGTTTTCTCCTGCTTCGGTAGTAAATGAAAATATAGAGGCACTACTTAAATCGGATGCAAATATAATTATTGGATCATCTGGTGTTAGTTCAGAGATGTTATCAAAATTAAAAACAATCACAGATAGAAAAGTAATAGTCATACCAAACTTTTCTATAGGTGCTGCTTATCAAAAGCTTTTTGCAATAGCTCTTTCTGATAAATTTAATTCAGTAAATATTTTCGAAAAACATCATAGTAAGAAACAAGATGCTCCATCTGGTACTGCAATAGATTTAGTAAATTCTTTACCATCAGAATTAAACTCTCACGAAAAAGATGGAGATTTTTATCAAATTAATAATGTGAACAACAAAAATATATTCTCCTTAAGAGATGATAAATTTCTAGCTGAGCAAGAAGTTGATTTCGTTAATGAATATGAATCTTTTAATTTAGATCACAAAGTATATGATAGAAAAGCATACCTTTATGGAGTAAAAGTTGTTCTCGATCTTTATAACGATTTGGAAGGTTTTAATCTTGGTTTAGAAAATTTAATAGCTAAGAAGATTAATATCTAAGTATGAGCGATTTTGGCAAGCTACTAACTGCAGTCATAACCCCTTTTGATAACAATGGTGTGCTAAATACCGATACTTTGTGGAGACTATGTAAAAAATTAGTTCACGAAAAATCTGACGGCGTAGTTTTATCAGGAACTACTGGAGAATCACCAAACTTGACAAAAGAAGATAGAAAAATTATTTATTCAACAGCTAAAGATTCTGTTGGAGATAAAGCAAAGATAATTGCTGGTACCGGTACGTATTCTACAAAAGAATCTATAGAGTATACAAAAATGGCTAATGACATAGGTGTCGACGGCATAATGATTGTGACACCGTATTATTCAAAACCTTCACAATTTGGAATTTTGCAGCATTTTGAACAGATTTCAAAAAATACTGACTTACCTATTATGGCCTACAATATTCCTGGACGAACAGCTACTTTAATTGAAATTGATACTTTAGAAAAACTTGTTGATGATATTGGAATTCACTCCATCAAAGATGCGGTAGGAGATTTGGAATTCTCTAAAAATGAATTAGATGTACTTAGGGGTAAAGTTGATATTTATTCAGGCAATGATGCTGAGACTATAGAATTTATGAAGATGGGCGGTAAAGGTGTAGTCTCAGTTGCTTCACATCTTATTGGAAATGAAATTTTCGATTTAATAAATCATGTTCTTAATGATGAGATTGAATCAGCTGAACACTTGCAAAATCAACTATTACCTCTTTTTAATTTATTATTTGAAGAGCCTAGCCCTGGTCCAGTTAAGTATTTGCTCACTCAAACATGGGAAGATGTTGGATCACCTTTAATGCCTATTACTGACATTTCTAGTAAATTAGCCAATAAATTATTGGTTAATTTCCAAAAAATTAAGAATAATTAAACTTTTTCTCCCCTTATTTATGGTATAATGTCTTCGTGGCTGTAAAGACATCCACTCGCAAAAGGGTGAATGGGCGTAAGCGGGTGTCTAAACAAAACAAGTTAATAAATGTAGACAGGGCAGTAAATACACTAAAATCTACAACATCTAATACTTTATCTAGATTCGTTCAATCTTATCAAGCTGTAGCAGTTTTTATGTTTTCTTTCGGCATACTTACTGTATTGTCAATATTTTCACAAGGAGGACCTGTTGGAGAAGTTGTTTTCAATGTCTTACAATGGGCATTTGGTTACGGGGTATTTGCGCTACCCGTATTCTTTTTTTATGGATCAGCAATACTTGTAAGAGATCGTGAAACAGTAAAAGCACAGAGAGTACTAGTCGGAACATTTTGGGTACAAATATTTTCAGCTTCTATCTTTCATTCTTTAATTCATACACAACCTTTGTCGTTAAGTGCTGGTTCAGAGTTATTGTTAAAGTCTGGCGGTCATATTTCAGCTTTTATTGTTTATCCATTAACAAACAGTGTTGGTCTTCAAATGACTCATACAATTCTCTTATTGGGATTAATTATGTCGGTACTGTACATGACCGACATAGAGTTAAAAGATTTAATTGGGGGTATCCAAGCTATTTTGAAGTATATCTATAAATTTATCTATGCATTTGTATTAGCTAGAAAAGAAGCCAGAAATATTTATTTAGATGACATTTATAAGGATCAAGTTACTGAAGAAGAAAAACTAAATACTGTTTCAAAATCAGCAACAAAAATTAAAGAAAAAGTATCGAATGTATCAGACATAAAAGACTTTAAAGATAAGAAAACCCAACCCTCTAAAACAAAAGCTAAGAAGCAGAGTAAATCTGAAGCATATACCTTACCTCCAGTTAAATTATTAAAGAACGGATCTTCTATATCTACATCCAAAAAATTATTACAAGAAACTGCAAATGATTTAACTCAATTATTAAAAGAGCATGGAGTAGAAGCTGAACTTACGAATGTTGTACCAGGCCCAACAGTGACTCGATATGAAATTGAGTTAGCACCCGGTGTCAAAGTTTCAAAAGTTACTTCTCTTTCTCATGATATTGCTTATGCATTGGCTACTCCAGATGTTAGATTGCTTGCTCCAATTCCTGGAAGAAGTGCTATTGGCATAGAGATACCTAATAGGCAAAGAAAGCTTGTCTCACTTGGAGATGTTCTTTCCTCAAAAGAGGCAGAAATTTCTGAGCACCCATTGAATGTAGGACTTGGGTTGGACATATCAGGAAAACCAAGACTATTAAATTTGTCTGAACTTCCTCATGTTTTAATTGCCGGACAAACTGGAGCTGGTAAATCTTCATGTATCAATTCCATTGTTACATCTCTCCTTGTAAGAACTCATCCAGATGATGTAAAAATGGTTATGGTTGATCCAAAAAGAGTAGAGTTGGGACAATACAATAATGTTCCTCACTTGTTAACAAAAGTTATTACAAATCCTAAAAAAGCTGTGGATGCACTTGGTTGGGCAGTTGCAGAAATGGACAGAAGGTACGATTTATTAGCGGACGGACAAGTCAGAGATATTAATGGATATCATGAAAAATATGATGCAGGACTCTTAGATGAAGATAAGTTTGATAGATTTCCCTACATAGTTGTATTCATAGATGAGTTAAATGACTTAATGATGGTTGCTGGCAGGGAAGTGGAATCTGCAATAGTAAGACTTGCTCAAATGGCAAGAGCAATTGGTATACATTTAGTAGTAGCAACACAGAGACCATCAGTAGATGTAATCACTGGAGTGATGAAAGCAAATATTCCTTCAAGACTTGCTTTTTCTGTAGCGTCAACAACAGACTCTAGAGTTATTCTCGATCAATCTGGTGCAGAAAAATTAATTGGATTAGGTGACATGTTAGTTGTTACCGCTTCAAATCCACGATTAGAACGTATTCAAGGTGCTTGGGTAACTGAAGGCGAAATTAAAGATGTTGTTTCATGGGTGAAAGATCAAAAAGAAGCAGTGTACAATCCAGCAGTTACTGAAGAGCAAAAGACTAGTTCCACATCATCTAATGAAGATTTTGGTGAAGACGAAGAACTATTAGCAACTGCTAAAGAGCTTGTGATTCGATCACAACTTGGTTCAACATCAATGCTTCAACGTAAGTTACGTGTTGGTTTTGCTAGAGCTGGTAGATTAATGGACATTTTAGAAGCACAAGGCATTGTCGGCCCATCTGAGGGATCTAAAGCCAGAGAAGTTTTAATTACAGTGGAAGAATTTGAAACTAGTCTTCTTAGTACTGTAGATGACCATCCTGATGAAGATGTACAAGAAAATCAATCTTCTATCGAAGAGACTCAAGATGATTCTTCAGAAGAAAACTGGTTTGAAGAGTAACTAACTCTTTACTACTTTTCCTTGAATAATTCTGTTTCTAATCGAAGCTGATATTGCATCTGCAATCAAAACTAAAGCAATTGTGCAAATTAAAACTGTTCCTGCTCTGGGAAAATCTCTAAATCTTAATTGATTTATTAATTCTTGTCCTACACCACCAGCACCAATTACACCTAGAACTGCTGATGCTCTTAAATTAATTTCAAATCTGTATAGCCAGTATGAAGTAATTGTTGGCATAACTTGGGGAATTACACCAAAAATAAGTTCATTTATTTTTGATCCACCGGAAGACTTTATAGCTTCAAGAGGACCTTCGTCAATTCCTTCTATTACTTCTGATGATAATTTTCCTAGAGTTCCAATAGAGTGAATTCCCAAAGCTAATGTACCTGTAAATGCTCCAAGGCCAGTTATAGGTAAAAATACAAAAGCTAATATTAGTTCAGGAAAAGCACGAATAGCATTTAATATTTGTTTAGTAATTTTACTCACAGCTCCAACAGCTACATTTTGCGCTGCTAAGAATGAAACAGGAAAGCTAAAAATAGCTCCTATTACTGTTCCAGCCCATGCGATAAATAGAGATTCAAACACTTTTGGAATGATTCTATCTATTGCTTCTTGACTAGTGTCTAATGGAAACATTGCTCCTACTAGTATTCCAATTTGTCTAGGTGCGTCTATAATTCTTTCTATTGTTATTTCAAGTCCAGCTGCTGACCATAATGAAGCAAAAACAATGGCGGTAGTTAAGGTATATTTTAAAATTCTTTGACTGATTGGTTGCTTAGGTATGTTCATAAAATTTTTCTTCTAATCCATACACTGAACTGTTCAATTAATATAACAACAACAAGAATGATCACTATTATTGGTGAAATTCTATCAAACCTCAAAAATATTCTCTGAGTTTCGATAATTCTACCAACTCCACCAGCACCAACTAAGCCAAGAATTACACTCGCTCTTATGCATAATTCAAAAATATATAAAAAGTATGCTGTGAAGTTTGGAAGCACTTGAGGCAAAGCTGAAGTAAATACTGTTTGATTATGACTAGACCCAGTTGCTTTTGCTGCCTCCATGGGTCCAGGATCTATACTATCAATAGTTTCTGAAAGTAACTTACCCATAATTGCGAGGGAAAACATAATTAGTGCCAAAACTCCTGCGAACGGTCCAATACCTACTGCAACAGTAAAAAGCATTGCCCAAAATAAATCAGGAATTGTCCTCACTAAGTTTAAAAATGATTTGTATAAAAAATAGGAATACTTATTTAAGTTTGTTGCTCTTGACGCATAAAAAGATAGAGGTAATGCTACAGCACACCCAACAATACTCGCAAGTATTGCAATCTGAACAGTTTCTACCATAGCATCAGCAGTATTTTCCCAGGCCCAACTCCATTTGGGATTAAATAAAGGGTCAGTAACTATGGCTCTATTTGCTAGATTTTCTCTAAAGTCTTGCAGGTTAAAACCTACTCGTTGAAATGAGAAAACTGTAAAAAGTATCGAAAAAGGAATTCCAATTGTAACTAAATACGATGGAGGTGGTTTTTTAGGTATATTAATCATTACCAATTAAATCTGAAGATTTAATAGATCGTCCATAGATATTTTCAAAATCTTCATCAGAAACACCATCAACATTTCCATCAAAAACTAACTTTCCATCTCTGAGGCCAATTAGTCTATCTCCAAACTCTTTTGCTAAATCGAGAAAATGCAAATTCACAATTGTAGTTATACCTAATTCTGTATTTATCTTTTTTAAGTAATTCATAACAACTCTTGATGTAATAGGATCAAGTGAAGCGACAGGTTCATCTGCAAGCATAACTTTAGGTTTTTGTGACAATGCTCTTGCAATACCAACTCTTTGTTGTTGACCTCCAGAAAGGTTAGATGCCCGTACATAGGCTTTTTCTAATATCTCTACTTGATCGAGTGCTTCAAAAGCAAGTTGTTTTTGATCTTTTGGCCATAATCCAAATATAGATCTAAAAGTAGATACGGTGCTTAATCTACCAGTTAATACATTTTTTAAAACTGTTGATCTGTTTACGAGATTAAACGTTTGAAAAATCATTCCTATTTGTGAACGTATGTTCTTTAAGTCTCTTTTCTTTGCATTAGTTACATCTTTACCTTCAAGAAAAACAGTTCCATTTGTAGGCTTAACAAGATTATTAATCGTTCTTAGCAAAGTGGATTTACCAGCTCCCGAGAGTCCCACGATAATAATAAAATCACCCTCATTTATTTCGAGATCCAAATCTTTTAGGGCCTCAACTCCACCTGGATAAGTGACACTTACATTTTCAAATTTAATCATTTTAGATAAATTTTAACCGGGCTGTAAAAACAACCCGGTTAAAAAATAATGTTTTATTCGTCGTAAAGACCGAATTCTTCAGCAGCTTGTTTAACTACATCGAATTCTGAATTATCTGCAGGAACAACATCTGTCCAGCCATAAATTTCATCCATCACAGCAGCACCTTCTTCGGTAGCCATGTAATCAGATAATATTTGATATATCTTAGATTTTATATCTTCTGGAAGATCAGTTCTTACAGCAACAACGTCATTTGGAATTTCAGCTGAAATACCGATAGCTATAACTTTTTCACCAACATCAGGATTGGTTTTTCTTAAAGTTCTTCTTGCATCGTCATAAGTAACACCAAATTTAGCATCACCGTTATATAGACCTGAAATTACTCCATCATGTGAACCAGCAAATACTTGAGTAATGTCATTTCGATAATCAATACCCATATTTTTAAGCTGTAAAGAAGGATAAAGGTATCCAGATGTTGAACCTTCTTCAACAAATAATACTTTTTCACCTCTAAGTACATTTAAATCAGCTTCACATGCATATCCCGGACTGACTGTTACGTCAACTCCATCAATATTTCTAACTTCTGGAATCTTTCCGTCATCACCAAAGGTCCAACCAACTTGTAATGCTTTCACATCAGGAGATTCTGTTTCAGAACCTAGAATGAGTTGTGGAACACCATCAATATTTTCAAATGCCCCAATTACAGGTGGTGAATCGCATACACTTGCATCAGTTGTCCAGAAATTAGCATGGTATGAACCAGAGCCATATCTTACAACTTTTGCTATTGCTTCAATTCTTGTAGGGAATACATTTAAAGCATTAACATAACCTAATGTGTTGAATGCTCCAATGTCTGCTTGACCAGATCCCATTGCAACTAATAATCCTGAAAAGTCACTAGTTACAAATCCTTCAACTTCAATTCCAAGACCATCTGTTAAAACTTTCATTAATGGTTTGATATTGTCTTGAAGATCAGCTTGCTCTGCACTTGGAATGAAACCGAAAGTAATTTTATCTAGTGTCTCAGCAACAGTAGTAGCTGGAGCATCTAGAGATTCGGCCTCTTCAACAACTGCAGGTTCTTCTACAGTTTCTTCTTCAGCACTACCGCATGCAGCAAAAGCCAAAGATAAAACGAGTAGAAGTATAAATGATTTTTTAGTCATTCTTCCTCCGCTAGTTTATAAGCTCATCATACATGTTTAAACTTGAAGGTTCTTGTTTTTAAATTAAAAATTTGTTAAATCAATTTCACCATATGTACGAGAAATTATTTCGCCATTTGTGTCAAGGACTATAGATATTGGCTGACCAACAATTTTAAAATAATCTCTTAACTCTGGAGTAGAGAAACCAATTCTTAGTTCACCATTCAGATTTTCCTTGACCCATTCCATGGTTGGATCGTACTGACTATGGGCTAATGCAATCACATCATATTCATCAGAAATGTTAGCTAGTTCTTTCTCTACGACAGGTAACTCCCGCCTACATACACCTCAGTAGTCTGCCCAGAAAATTATGATTGTTTTTTTATCAGTAAAATTTTCAGCTACAACAGCTTCAGATGTATCAATATAATTAAAAGTTGTTTCAGAGATAACATTTATAGAATCAGCTACTACTTTTGATGATTCATCTTCTAGTTGCTCACTTGCCCCATACGAACAAGATATAAAAAATATTATAAATAATGGCAAGAATCTTTTCATACTTTAATGATAATCTTATTGATGAATAACCTTGCTATTCTAAATATGTGGATATTGCACTTTTAAGCGTCGGAACAGAAATTTTATTAGGTGATACTGTTAATACTAATCTGGCATCACTAGGACAAGTTCTATACAGTAATGGATTCATACTCTCATCAGAAAAAACTGTTCCTGATAATGAGAAACTAATTCAAGATGCTGTAAGTGAAATGCTTGAAAATAATGATGTCATTATTACTTGTGGTGGAATTGGACCAACTGAAGATGACTTTACTAAAGAAGTCATTTCAGAAATGCTAAATTTAAAACTTATCACTGATGAAGATCATCTTACCTGGATGAAATCAAGATGGGAGAGTAGAGGAATGACTATGCCTGCATCAAATGTCAAACAAGCAAAAATTCCAGAAGGTGCATCTAAATTATTAAATACAATGGGAACATCTCCTGGAATCTATATTGAATATAAAAATAAACATATATTTATTCTCCCAGGCCCACCAAGAGAGTTTATACCATTGGTGACAGATGAGTTAGTACCATTTTTAAAAGATAATTTTTCAAAAGTAGAAAAAGATTATGAATTTATATTATTTTTTAATGAAGCAGAGTCTGCATTGGCTGAAAAAATAGATAAATTCAAGCCTGAAGGTTTAGATATAGCTTACTTAGCAAGCAAAGGAATCATTAAATTACGAATTGATAAGAATTCAGTGAGTAACAATGCATTAAAAGATTTTAAAAATCAAATTGATGAATCATTAAGTCACAATATTTTAAGTTATAAAAATATTCCTGCTTCCAAAGTATTGTTAAATGAACTAAAAGCAAAAAGTTATACAATATCATTAGTTGAGAGTATTACAGGGGGAGCATTTTCGAGAGAACTTGTTAGCCATGCAGGGGCAAGTTCTACATTAGTTGCATCAAATGTTTTGTATTCTATGGATTCAAAAAAAGAATTATTGAATTCTGATCCAAATGAGAATTGGCCATTATTAACTGAGGAATTAGCCATTGCATCAATGAAAAAATACAATTCAACAATTGGTTTAGCTGTATTAGGAGAAGCTGGTCCTGTTCCATCAAGTAATTATAAGATTGGTGAAATATTTATCTCAGTATGTCTAAACGGTGAGGTTTCTAATTTTACCCATAAACTTAGTGGTAATAGGGAAGATATCATAAATAGAGCAGTAAATAACTGTATTTGGGATTTAATAAAATTAATTAAATAGTTGTATTCGAACAAATGTTCGATTAAAATATGTCATATAGAGATGTTTTAATAGATATTAATTATTGTTAATAAATAGGAGAAAATAATGGATAAAGACAGGGCAAAAAAACTTGATACAGTTTTTTCACAAATAGAAAAACAATTTGGTGAAGGCTCACTAATGAAACTTGGTTCAGATCAAGTTAGAAAAATTCCTTCAATATCAACAGGGGCACTATCTATAGACTTAGCATTAGGTATAGGCGGTGTACCTAAAGGTAGAGTTATAGAAATCTACGGTCCCGAAAGTTCAGGTAAAACAACCTTATCATTACACATTGCTGCTGAAGCTCAAAAAGCTGGAGGAGTTGCAGCATTTATTGACGCTGAACACGCATTAGATCCAATATATGCAAGTGCTCTTGGAGTAGATGTAGACGAACTACTCGTTTCACAGCCAGATACAGGAGAGCAAGCTTTAGAGATAGCTAATATGTTGATTGATTCTGAAGGTGTAGACGTAGTAGTTATTGATTCTGTAGCTGCTTTAGTTCCTCAAGCAGAGATTGATGGAGAGATGGGACAGTCCCACGTTGGTTTACAAGCAAGATTAATGTCTCAAGCATTAAGAAAACTTACATCCTCTATTAATAAAACACAAACTACAGTTATTTTTATTAACCAAATACGAGAAAAAATTGGTGTAATGTGGGGATCCCCAGAAACCACTAGTGGTGGCAGGGCTTTAAAATTTTATGCTTCAGTAAGAATTGATATTAGAAGAATTGAAACACTTAAAGTTGGAGCTGAAATGATTGGTAATCGTGTTCGAGCAAAAATAGTGAAAAACAAAGTTGCACCACCATTTAAAGAAGCTCAATTTGATATCATGTTTGGTCAAGGCATATCTCGAGAAGGAAGTTTGCTTGATGTAGGAGTAGATCATGGAATAGTTAGAAAAGCTGGTGCATGGTTTACATACGATGAAATCCAATTAGGTCAAGGTAAAGAAAATTCTAAAAGATTTTTGCGGGAAAATGCGGACATTGCTCTGCAGTTAGAGACTGATGTGTATAAAGCCGTAGGTATTATTGATTCTGATGAAGCTACTGATGAAGAAACTGTAGATGAGTCAGAAGATTCAACACCAGAAAAATAATCTAAAGATTATTTAAAAAACAAATTTATAATTCAATTGTGGTACAAACAGTTGTAATTAAACCAAAATTAGAATTTGCCCCTTCTCGACAGGGTAAAAAGTACTATGTCAAAACATTTGGTTGCCAAATGAACGAACATGATTCTGAAAAAATAGCTGGTATATTCGAATTAGATGGTATGACTAGAGCAAATGCTGAAGAGTCAGCAGATGTCATGTTTATAAATACTTGTACTATTCGAGAAAATGCTGATGATAGATTATATGGAACACTTGGTCAGTTAAAAAAATGGAAGAATGAAGGCATTAATAGAAAATTACTTGTTGGTGGATGTGCTGCTCAAAAAGATAAACAATTAGTAAGAGAACGAGCACCATGGGTAGATGTTGTAATTGGAACTCATAATTTAACAAATATTATAAATTTATTAAATCAATCTGAGGATTGGGGTCCAATTACCGAAGTAATAGACGAAATTGAAGAACTTCCAACAGATGCTCCATCCATCAGAGAGTCTGAACATTCTGCATGGTTAACAATACAAATAGGTTGCAATAATTCATGTACTTTTTGTATTGTCCCATCGGTTAGAGGTCCAGAGATTAGCAGAAGACCAAGTGACATCATTAATGAAGCCAGTGAATTAGTAGAATCGGGTATTAAAGAAATAACTTTATTGGGTCAAAATGTAAATTCTTATGGTAGAGATTTAAGGATCGATAATAAAAGCAGACCTTACTTTGCTCAATTACTACACAAACTTAATGAAATTGAAGGACTTGAGAGAATACGTTTTACATCTCCGCACCCAAAAGATTTTAAAGAAGAGACTATATATGCAGTCAATACATTAAGCAAAGTATGTAATCAAATACACATACCTTTACAAAGTGGAAGCAGTCAAATACTTGCAAAAATGCATCGTGGATACAATAAACAAAGATTTATTCAGAAAGTTGATATGATTAAAAATATTATTCCAGATGTTTCATTAACCACCGATATTATTGTCGGATTTCCAGGTGAAACGGATGATGATTTCAATGACACTATGGACATTGTAAAATATGTAGAATTTGACTCAGTGTATATGTTTCAGTTTTCTCCAAGACCAGGAACAAAAGCACAAGACATGGAAGATAATTTTATTAGTAAGGATATTATCAAACAAAGGTTTCAATATTTAAAAGATGTACAAACTGATATTAGTGAAAAGAGATTAAAGAGATTTGTTGGAACATATCAAAAATTATTAATAGAAAAAGAATCAAAGAAAAACGTTGAAGTGTTAACTGGAAAAATTGATAGTGGTCAGATTACACATATTGACAACAAAGATGTTTCTATTGGGGATATGGTTCCAGTGAAAATCACTGATTCAACACCTTTTTACTTGAAAGCAGAATTAATTTAATTTGTTATATTTTCTTACAGGCATAACTGCATCTGGAAAGTCTGATTTAGCACATAAGATTGCGATAGAAAATAACATGTCAATTCTTTCAGTTGACTCTATGGCTGTTTATAGAGGCCTTGATATATTAACTGCTAAACCATCAGATGTTATGCAAGCTCAAGTAAAGTATTATGGTTTAGATATTGCTGATTGTGATCAAAATTTTTCTATTATTGATTATTTAAATTATCTTATTGATCAAGATATTCCTGAAAAAACTTTTACAGAAGATATATTAGCTGTTGGGGGATCAGGTTTATATGTAAAGGCAATAATTGATAAATATGAATTTAAACCTACTGATCCAACAATAAGGTCAGAATTAGAGCAATTAAATTTCGATCAATTAATAAAATTTCACGAACTTAACGACATACCTATTCCTGATATTGAACTTAATAAACGAAGGCTAATGAGAAACATTGAAAGTTTCATATTAGAGGAGTCAAAGTATGTTTTTCCAGAAGTAAATCTTCCAACTGATTTAGTTGGAGTTTTCTGGAATCATCCTAATCATAAAAATAATATAGAAAATAGAACCAAAAATATGATTGATAATGGATTGGTTGAAGAAATCAATAGAATTAACAATCCTTCAAAAACTGTTCTTCAAGCTATTGGAATGAATTTATCTGATAGTCTTGAAGAAAATATTAATATGAAAACAAAAAGATTAGCTAAAAAGCAAATTACTTGGTTTAAAAAAGAGTCAAAATTACAAATGATTGAAACTGAAGATGAAGATAGGGTATACAATTCTTTGATGGAGATTATCAATGTCTAACTTTGCATATATGTCAGGTACAGGGAATAATTTTTTAGTTGGTAAGTATGAGGGTGGTGTATCTGAGATTCAGATTATTGCTCTTGTTAGCGACGCTGAATACGATGTAGATGGTGTTATATTTATCGAACCAGTTGATTCTAATTCTGTAAAAATGCATTACTACAATAATGATGGTTCTGATGCAGAATTATGTGTAAACGGTGTTCGATGTGTGGCTAAATATTCCATAGATAATAATTTTGTAGAGGTAAATAGATTTATTGTCAAAGCACCAGTTGGCGATTTAGAAGTAACTGTAGATGACAACACAGTGGAAGTCTCAACACCTATTCCAACTTTTGAAGATGCAAAGATAAAAATAAATAATTTTGAAGGTACTAAATCTACAGTAGGAAATCCTCACTTTATGATAGAAGTGGATGATGTAGATGGATTTGATTTAGAAAATTTAAATTCTGAAGTTTATAATAAAAATATTTTCCCAGATGGTGTAAATCTTGAAATATATCAAATAATTAACAGAAATTATATTAAAGCCAGAGTCTACGAACGGGGTGTAGGGGAAACAGATGCTTGCGGTTCAGGTGCTTTATGTATGTTCAATTACCTTAATAAAACAGATCAAATAAATAATAAGTCTTTTGTTATTTACCCAGGTGGTGATTTATATTTAAGATTTGAAAACAATAATTTATATTTATCAGGTGAAGTTATATATCTCTGAATAAACTAACTACTTTTCCTACTGGTTGTGTATTTTCATTAACTTCAAAATTTTCATAATTTTTGTTTGCAGGGATTAAATATTTTTTTCCAGAAATTGTGTCTAAATATTTAACCGTAGCTTCCGTGTCGTTGATCATAAATGCTCCGATATCTCCATTTTTGGGCTCTATGTTTTTATCAACTACTACTATGTCGTCATCATATATTCCTGCATCAATCATTGAATCACCTTTTACTTTTAAAGCAAACAAATCTTTATTGTATCTTTCTTCAACAACAGGAATTTCGCCAATTTTGTTTTCTTCAGCCAAAAGAGGTGAGCCAGCAGATATTTCTCCAATAATCGGGACTGATAAAAAAGTTTTATTTCTTTTATTGTTTGATAATGATCTAGACAAATTTGCTTTTTTCGACAATAAGCCTTTTTTAATTAAATTATCTAGGTGGTACTGAACAGAGCTGGTGGATTTGAGATTTACTGCTTTTCCTATTTCTCTGACTGAAGGTGAGTAGCCCTCAGATGATATTTTTTTATTAATGTACTCTAAAATTTCAGTTTGTTTATTCATATAGTTTTAATTATAGCATAAATTAGAACAAATGTTCGAAAAATTTGTGTCACACTCTATCTCTATATTTGTAGTATGAAATTAAAAATTAAATTTATAATTTATTTGTACTTTTTAAGTAGTTTTATGATTTTGTTTGTTAAAAAACCTTTAAATGAATCATCCGAATATCAAAATATATCAACAATTGAGTATAAAATTCAAAAAGGAGATACTCTTTGGGGTATTTCTCATAAATTTACAAATAAAAATCATGAAGAATTCATTTATTTGATTAAAAAGTTAAATAATTTGGAAAATTCCCTTCTTTTTGAGAACCAGATTTTGTTATTGCCGGAAAATATTTGATACAAGATTTAGAGATAACTATAATGACACTATATATGGTATGTCCCTATTGCAATAAAGAAGAAACTAACGTTATTGATTCACGAAAAAATAACGAAGGCAACTCTATAAGAAGAAGAAGAGAGTGTCCTAAGTGTGATTTACGCTTTACTACTTATGAAAAAGCTGATATTGGTTTAATGATTCAAAAAAGAAATGGTGAAGTTCAAGATTTTAACTATGAAAAGCTATACAAAGGTATAGAAAATGCTTTTGGTGGACTAGATATTAATGATAAAAAACTTAAAACACTCGTAGACAATATTCACAATGAAATAAAAACTCAAGGAAATAAAATAAAGTCTGAAATGATAGGTGAAACTGTTCTTAAATACTTGAAAGAAATGAATGAAGTAGCTTATTTACGATTTGCTTCTGTATATAAAGAGTTTTCCGACGCTTCAGACTTCGAAAAAGAAGCTGCGGAGTTATAAGTTAAGGTAAATTCTTAAAATTTTCAAAATTTATTACTGATTTTTCTTTAAATTCTGACAAAGACTTTTCAAAAGCACGAGTTTCAGTCTCTTTATTTAAAACAATTGCTTGAGAAATTGACTTTGCAACTTCATATTCATTATTTCTCAAAGCGCCTAGGTATCTACCGTGTAAATTTTCAGCTGTTACTACTGCATCGTTTACTAGATTTTTGTGTTTTTCAAACTCTGCAATCTCAGGTAATGTTGCTATATTTACTTTACTCTTTGCAATTACATTAGATAAATTATCAGTTATTTCCTCAATATTGACATTTTCTTCAACAGTTGGGAGATTATCATAAATTAGAACTTCAGATATGGAGATTCTGTACGAAAGAACCAAGTCGAGTTCATTAACTAACGTAAATATATTTTCTAGATTTTCCTCAACAGCATTTTTATCTGAGATATCACTTCTGTTTACTAAATTATTTCGGTACTGAAGTAAGGAAGATTCAATTTGTTGAAGGTTTGCACTCGCATTTGAAACATCATATCTGGAATAGAAGGTATTTGTAGATATTTCTATTAAATCAGGAAGAAGCTCAATTAATTCATTAGAGTTATTTGTTACAACAACTGCTTCTTCTAATACAGCATCTTGACTTGTTCTAAAATCTAAATAAGTATTAATTGCAATTGTTAATACAAGAATCATTGATAGTGAAATAAATGCTGGCATTACCCATTTTCTTCTACTTTCGAGATCAGACCAAACTCTTTGTATTTGCTCTGTAATGTTTAAAGGATTGAAAGTATCAGTCGGTGTTAATTGAACCATATCTGTTTGTTCAGTATTGTTTGCAATGTATGATTCTATACTGCTTTGCTGGACGTAAATTTCTTCAGTATCATTCAATAATGTTTCAAACGTCTCTTGACTAAAATCATCAATTCCTTCTTGTGTTTTTTCTGAAAAAGATGATGATTCAATTAAAGTGTCGCTTTCAAATCCTAAAATATCTAAAATTTTTATTTTATTAATTTTTTTTGTTTTATTTATTGAAAAATAATCTCTAATATTCATCATTGAAAGGGTACCACTGCAAAATAATTTTAATATAAAAATAAAGATTCTTAATGACTTTGCAAAAATACCTAGCAAAAGTCATCAAGATGATATTGGATATGACCTATATTCAGATGGTGAGTATGTAATCAAACCAAATAGTGTTGAACTGGTCAAATTGGGTATTGCAATTCAATTACCCAAAAATGTTGGAGGTTTTGTCTTACCAAGATCTGGATTAGCTAGTAAAAGTCTTGTTGCTCCAATAAATACTCCTGGCTTAATTGATCCGGGATACACTGGTGAATTAATGGTACCTCTTATGAATTATTCAAAAAAAGTATATACCGTAACTAAGAATGAAAGAGTAGCTCAATTAGTAACCATCAGTACAGGTAGTATTACATTTGAAAAAGTTGATGAACTAGATATATCAGACAGATCTGAAGGCGGATTTGGTTCTACAGGAAAAAATTAATTTTATTATTTAAATCTATTAGTAATATAAAAGTTACGCGGAAGTAGCTCAGCTGGCAGAGCGCCACCTTGCCAAGGTGGAGGCCGCGGGTTCAAATCCCGTCTTCCGCTCTACAAGGCGACGTGGCGGAGTGGCTACGCAGAGGTCTGCAAAACCTTGTACACCGGTTCGATTCCGGTCGTCGCCTCCAATAATTATGATTGCTATTACAGGTTCTGGAGAGTTTTTACCATCGGTACTAGATGTTGATTTGAAACTTTTAAATTATTTAGATGATATTCCAAATGTTCTTACATTCTCTACAGCAGCTGGTAAAGAATCTGATGAAAGACTCTCATATTGGAAAAATTTAGCAATTCAACATTTTAAAGATTTAAATGTCAATCATAAGCATATAGATGCAAGAAATAGAGATGATTTAAATAAAGATTCAGTTATTCAAGATATGAAGAAATCAAATTTTGTATTTTTTTCAGGAGGATCACCGAGTCACTTATATGAATCTATATATGATTCACAGTTTTCTGCAGAGCTACAAAATATCGAAAAAAGAGGAATTATTGCAGGCTGTAGTGCAGGAGCTATGATAATGGGAGAAAAAATGATTAAAGGTGTTGGTTTAAATTACATACCAAAAACAATTGTTATTCCCCATTATGGTGAGAGTTTTTATTCATGGATTTCTAATACTGTGAAGATATTAAACAGAGGGAAGTACAAATTATTGTGTTTAGAAAAAAATACTTACTTTGTAAAAGATGGTGATCAATTGACTGTCTTAGGTAAACAAAATATTCACATCATATTTAAAAAAGATCACTATACATTCTCTGACGGTGACAAAATAGACGCTATTTTATTACAATAATTACATGTGTGGAAGATACTATGTTGATATTTCAAATGATAAACTTTCGTTTGTAAGCAATATTAACGAAATCGAATATGAGAAAAATTTTAACGTTGCACCACAAACTTTAGCGCCGTGCATAATTGATAACAAAGCTGTAATTGCCAACTGGGGTTATTTTCCAGACTGGCTAAAAAATCAATCTAATCCTAGACCTTTATTTAATACTAGATACGAATCATTGCTTGAGAAGAAAACATTTACTACAGCATTTAAAAATTCAAGATGTTTGATTCCAATATCTGGATGGTATGAATGGAAAGAAGAGGACGGCATTAAGCAACCTTATTATTTTTTCGATACTTCAGAAAGTCTTTTATTCGCCGCAGGTCTTTACTGGAATAGGAGTAGTGGTGATATAGAAACATCTATCATTACAAGAGAAGCTGTATCATTGTTGCAACCTATTCACAATAGATCTCCTTTATTACTCACAAGTGACTCAAGAGATTTATGGATGTCTGATGCACCTAGTGAAGAGATTTATACTGAAGTCCTAGGTTATACATATAGTGATATTGAATTTTATAAAGTAGATAGGGCAGTGAATAATCCAAAAAATAATAACGACTCGCTTATAAAAAAATTTGAAGAGGTTCCTTTTTAATGAATAGTCAATCACCTATATATTCTTTTAAATTTACGATTACTTGGATATTTGTGTACGGAATTATTGTCTTTGTATTATGGCAATTTATACAAATCTTTTTAGCTATATATATTGGCCTATGGGTATTGAACCTTCTCATAGAGATTGTCGAAAGGCTATTTTTAAGATTCGGTAAAAGAATTATTACAGTCGAGAAATAATCAATTCATAAAAAATATAAATGATGCTATATTTCTTAATACGGGAGATTAGCTCAGTCTGGCAGAGCACTTGCTCGACACGCAAGGGGTCACAAGTTCAAATCTTGTATCTCCCACAAACTAAATTCAAGAGATATCTAAGAAAGATTAATCACGAAATTTTTTAGGTGGTTGAGGATTATTTTTAGGTTGTGTATCAAACTTATCCATTGAGATAATTGTTTTTAATTTTTTTTCTTCAACTTTTTGTTTGATTGAATCAGCTATCTCTTCTTTGTAAACTTGTTGGTTATTGACAATTACTGAGTAAATATTTTTATATTTATTTTTTTTAATTTCATCCTCGATCGTTTCTTTTGTCCATCTATAAAGTGGGTTGTCAGTTTCATCTTTACTCTCGCACTCTTTGACAAAATTAACGAATGCGTCATATTGACATATCAAAGAAGCATCATGAATTTCAAGCATGGAAGTGAGATTTTCATCGATAGTAAATTCATCAGTAACATTTAATCTTATTTGATATAAAACTTCACCGTGATCTGTGTAATAAGACATTTATTTAATCCGCATATTTGTCAGCACCTAAGAAATGAATTGAGACATAATCGTCATCTCCAACAACCCAACTATCATGTGGTTTATTTGAGACATAGAATATATCACCTGGATTCATAACTCTAGGTTCTTCATTTTCAAACTGAGCAGTTGCTTGCCCTTTAATAACCATTCCAAGATGTTCAACTTCACAAAATTTTGTTCCTGAAAGATGCGTGACATCCTCAGACCATTTCCATCCTTTTTTATAAGTTGCTCTTCCTATAGTCATATTTGGCATATGAACAATCTCAAACTTACCTTTTTCAAATTCTCTTATTTCGTCAGGGTTATCAAATTGTTTTAGTATAAAGTCGTTCATAATATCTATTCTAATTTCATTTATTTATTACAAAATTTACATATGGAGTATTTAATCCCAGAATCTTTTCATGCTCATAGTCATATTTCTCAGCAAAACCTGCAATATAATAGTGTTCATTTAAATTTTCATCTCCATCAGTAAATGATTTAAGGGCGTTATCCCTTCTCTGCCAGTATGATTTCTTGAAATCTGGATTCTCTTCAAAAGAAAGAGGGTTATAGGTAATTGATGAATTTTCTGTTGGTATCAATTCATCACATACACCTTTGTATTCATCACCTATTTGTATTTCATATCCACCCAGCTCATACTTGTAAGCTTTAATTACACAGAATTTATGATATTTAAAATCATTAGATTTCCATATTGATTCGACATGAGAATGATCTATGAATTCATACTGTTTATTTTCTTTGAATACGATATTTAATAAATAGAGAGCATCAAAATAATTTATATATACTTTCTGATTTTCATTTGATTGATAGTAATTTGTATCCATAGCGTATACATTAATATTGTGTAGACAGAACTTGTAAAAGAAGTAAAAGTAAATATAAAGTATATAATTTACATATGAGTAGGCAGTTCAAAAATATCCTAACAATTTTATTTTTTCTCATTTGTATAGGCGTAATAAATACTGCAGGTCAAAATATTGAATTAGAGATAAGAGGAGTGAATGCTTTTACTTTTACTTTGATTGTTGCTGTGTTACTACAAGTAATCTTTTTTATTCCTTCTTTTCTTTTAAAAACAGAGAAATATTACGACTTAGTTGGAAGCCTAACATATGTAACAACTGTATCACTTGCATATTTTTCAGTTGAAACTAAAACGATGATAGATTCAATCATTTATTTCTATGTCATGGTCTGGGCACTTAGACTTGGAATCTATTTATTTAGAAGAGTTAGAAATGATGGTAAAGATGTAAGGTTTGAAAAAGCAAAAAGACATTTTTTTTGGTTTCTACAATACTGGATGGGACAAGCACTTTGGGTATCACTTACCGCATGCGCAGCAATTATTGCGATCTTGTCACCCGAAGAAGACACGCTTCCAGTATTAGCAATGTCTGGTATGGCATTATGGCTCTCTGGCTTTACTATAGAATCTCTATCTGACTATCAAAAAAGAGTATTTAGAAAAGAAAATAATCCAAGTGAAGCCTTTATTCATACAGGCCTATGGGCAAGATCAAGACACCCTAACTATTTTGGCGAGATAATGCTTTGGACTGGTATTGCTGTAATTGCTTTGAATACTTTAACTGGCATTGAGTACATAACTCTCGTATCACCTGTTTTTGTATATATCTTATTAACACGCATGAGTGGAGTTAATTTGCTTGAACGAATTGCCGATGAGCGATATGGTCATTTAGAGGAGTATCAACGATATAAAAGAAATACTCCTGTACTAGTTCCTAAACTTTCTAAAGATAAAATATAAACCGATCCCAATAGCGATTAATTGATAATAGGGAAGTGAATCATACCTTATTATAAAGTTATAACCAATCCCGACAATACCCAAACCTACCGCAAGTTTTTGCCAGCTTTTCATTTACATACTGTCTAGCTTTTCAAGCAAGTTATCTTTCTCTCCAGGAAGCATCGCTACAGTGTGGTCACTGTTTGGGTAGCTACCAGAATCAACATCATCTTTAAATCCTTTAATTGCTTTTGATCTTTCTTCATTAAGTTTTTCTTTAATATCTTTACCATTACCCCAAGATTTTGCATGTCTAGGCATTTTTATTCCTGATGTCTCACCACATATATCCTCAAAGAACAAAAACATTACGTCCCCACCAGAACCAGAACCAAGTGAGTTTATAACTAGAGATGTATGTTTTTTAATTTCATTTAATGCATCTTCAGCTACGCACTCTACCTCTGCACCAAAAGCTCCTGCATCCTCAAGTCTTTTCATGTCTTTTAATATCTCAATTGCTTCTTCAGCGGTTTTACCCACAGTTCTAATTCCTCCATATTTTGTTGCCATTGAAGGAACCATACCTACATGCCCCTGAACCTGCATGCCTTCCTTTGCTAACATTTCTACAACATCAAAGCTTCTTGGTGTGAGTACTGAATCAGCTCCAGCCATCATTACTTCAAATGCACCACGAAGTATTTCTTCATTTGTAATAAATCTTCCAGCAAAAAGTGCAGCAGTGATGAACGTATTGGGTGCTCCGTTTCTTACATCTTTATACCAATCACTTCCAGTAATAATCATATCTATATTTTGGTCAGCAATTATTTCAGCCTCTTCTTGATTAGCAGCTGTAACTTGAGTCATTTTTATGTTATTTTTTTTATTTTCTAATATGTCACCAACAGTTATATTTCTTTCGACCTGTTCATGACCGAAGGTGTAGATACGTTTCATTTCTATAAGTATAAATACATTTAGCTGCCAAAAACAATGAGGATTTACAAATAGGCTATGCTAATGTATTTATTTCCTGATTGTTGATATAACAGCATGTCTTTAATATTTTTATATGGCAGTTAATTACAAAGCCCCAATAAAAGATATTTTATTTGCGTTTGATGTTCTTGATTCATACGAAAAATTAAATAATATTGATAGATTTAAAGACTTTAATTTAGATATAGCTGTACCCGCTATTGAAGAGTGTTCAAAATTTGCTGAAGAAGTATTAGCTCCTATCAATGCTGATGGAGACAAGCATGGAGCAAAATTTAATAATGGAGTAGTTAAAATGCCACCAGGCTTTATTGAGGCATACGAAAAATTTAAAAGTGCTGGCTGGGCGTCTATATCTCTACCTTCAGAAATAGGCGGGGGTGGGATGCCTTATCTATTATCCGGCGGAACACTTGAAATCTTATGTACTGCAAATATGGCTTTCGTTCTGGGACCAGGGTTAAGTATTGGTGCAATATCTGGAATCAATGAACATGCAAGTCAGGAACAAAAAGATAAATATTTGCCAAATCTCGTAAGTGGAGATTGGACTGGAACAATGAACTTAAGCGAACCTCAATCTGGATCTGATTTAAATCATTTAACAACAAAAGCTGAACCTCAAGAAGATGGAACATATAAAATTACAGGCACAAAAATATGG
>CACNQV010000007.1 GCA_902622665.1 uncultured Candidatus Actinomarina sp. | reverse complement strand
TGGAAAATATGGAAGTTGAGTAGCTACCCATCGTAAATTACCGTGAGTTAGCATTGATCCTTTCGGAGGGCCGGTAGTTCCAGAAGTGTAAACCATAATGGCTACATCATTGTCATCTAGTTTTTTTATTTCATTTTCCACAAATTCAGGAAAAGATTCATATTCACCTTTACCAATATCTAAAAATTCAGAAAAAGTCATTAGCTTTGGATGGTCATAGTTATACATTCCCTTGTTTTCAAAATAAATTATTTTTTCTAACTGAGGAAGTGAATCAATTACTTCCAATGCTTTATCGACCTGTTCCTGGTCTTCCGCAAATAAAATTTTGCTTTCAGAGTGTGAAAGAAGATACTCCACTTCAGGGGCAGGGTTTGTTGGATATAGGCCTACACTTACAGCACCAATGGACTGTACTCCAACATCTGCAAAAAACCATTCTGGACGATTTTCAGATTGTATAGCTACAGATTCACCTTTTTCTACACCAAAAAAACGCAAGGCCATTGATACATAATTTGATGTCAACCAAAAATCTCTATAAGTAGTCTCTTGCCAGATACCATACACTTTGTATCTCATAGCAATTTTTTCTGGATAATCTTTAGAAACTTCCATGACTTTCTCAGAAGGTGTTCTTCCGCCTTCATTCCTTAAAATTTCATAAATATCATTCATTGTTAGCGCCATAATCACTTACCTCCTAAATATGCCTCAATAACATTTTCATCAACAACTATTTCTTTTGGCGTGCCCTCGGCCAATTTTTCTCCAAAATTTAAAACCATAACTCTTTGTGCAATATCCATCACCATATTCATATCGTGATCAACAAGTATTATTGTCTTTTTTCTTTCTTCATGTAAATCAATTATAAATCGAGCAATGTCTTCTGTTTCTTCACTATTCATACCAGCAGCTGGTTCATCAAGTAAAACTATTTCTGGATTCATTGCTAGAGCTCTTCCTAATTCAACTCTTTTTTGAACACCATATGGTAGTGAGAGTATGTAAGAATATCTATATTGTTCAATCTCAAGAAAATCAATAATATCTTCAGCAATTTCTCTTGCCTCTCTTTCACTATTTCTTACTTTTTTTGTATAAAAAAGGCTTGAGACTGCTCCATAATTTAATTGGCTATGTGCTCCAAATAAAATATTATCAATAACAGTCATGTTTTCAAACAATTCGATATTTTGAAAAGTTCTTGCAATCCCAAGGTTAGCTACTTGATCAGGCCTTAATTCTGGAATAGAACTTGTACCATAGGTCACATTACCTTCCGATGGTCTATAAATCCCACTTATACAGTTGAAAATTGATGTCTTACCTGCACCATTTGGACCGATTATTGCATAAAGTTCACCAGGATTAACTTCAAAACTTACCGAGTTTAGTGCTGTAATTCCACCAAATTTTAAGGTTACGTCTTTAAAGCTTAATACTTGGCTCATGACAACCATCTCTTCTTTCTTTTGTAATGCTTAACATCTTTAAAAGATTTTCTTTTTGTTCCTTCAGCATTTAAGCCTAAATAGAATTCCCTAACGTCTTCATCATTAAGTAGTTTTTGACTGTCATTATCCATGACAATATTTCCTGTTTCCATGATGTATCCATGATCTGATATATTTAATGCCATATTTGCATTTTGTTCTACAAGTAACACAGTAACTCCTTGTTCGTTGATCTCTTTAATCAACTCAGCAATTTGATCTACTAGCTTGGGCGCTAGTCCTAAACTTGGCTCGTCAAGTAAAAGATATTCTGGCTCAGACATAAGTGCTCTACCTATTGCTAACATTTGTTGCTCACCTCCAGAAAGATAGCCCGCTTCACCTTTTTGTCTATCTTTTAAAGCTGGAAACATATCGAGAACTCTATCAATATTATTCTCAATATTTGAACTATTAGTATGGCCTCCTAAACGAAGGTTCTCAACAACAGAAAGTTCAGAAAAAATTCTTCTACCCTCCATTACTTGAGCAATACCTTTTTCTACAATTTTTGAAGGATTTAAATTAGTAATATCATCACCGTCAACTGTTATATTTCCCTTGGTGATATCTCCATTTTGAACATCTAAGAGTCCAGTAATAGATCTAATAACTGTTGTTTTTCCAGAACCATTACTTCCTAATAATGCAACTATTTTTCCTTTTGGTATTTCAAAAGATATTCCTCTGAGAACAAGAATTACATCCTGATAAACAACCTCAAGGTTTTGAACAGATAACATTTACTTAATAACTCTAAGTAATCATGTAAATTTTTTCAACCTATACAAAATTTAAAAAAATTAGCATGAAACCTTGTAAAAATTTTGCTTACAAATATTAGTTACAATTATTGCCTATTTATCATTAGATATATGGACGATGATATTTTTTCTCAACAAGAACTATTTGAACAGGAACAATACATTTCTGATTTGATTGAAAAAAAATCTGACAAAGAAAAAAGCTCTATAAATATTATTTTTGGGGCCTCATTAATTTCAAGTGGAATAGTTCTATCATTTTTATTTTTGTTTGGGTTGTTTGACGAAGAAGAGATTGTCATTCCGGAACCGGTAACAATAACAGAAACTATTACTGAAAAAGAATTAGTAATGCCAAGAGTAGACTCAACAGAAATAGTATCAATAGCTGAGCTAGCTACAAAAACAATTGTTCAAGTTCAAGTTGGAAATATCTCAGAAGATGGAGAATTTTTACCCAATGGTGGAGGATCAGGAGTTGTTATATCCGAAGACGGTTTAATAATGACTAACCACCATGTTATCGACAACTCAACACAAGTAAGGGTTATCTTTGAAGATGGGAGAATGTATGAAAGTGAGATCATTGGATCCGATAGACTAACAGATATTGGATTGTTAAAAATTACTGCATCAAATTTAGTACCAATATCAATCGGTAATAGTGAAGCTCTCAAGGTCGGTGACCTTGCAGTTGCTATTGGCCACCCATTAACTTTGGGTGCTGCACCTACTGTAACTACTGGGGTTGTTTCAGCGCTAGAAAGAAGGCTAGACGTAGGCGGAGAAGTAATGAATTCTGGAGTTACCTTATTTGGCTTGATTCAGACCGATGCTCCTATAACAAGAGGTTCAAGTGGAGGTGCCTTAATTAATAGTAATGGAGAATTGATTGGCATAACTACTGCAATTGCTACTGCTGATGTGGGTGCAGAAGGATTAGGATTTGCTGTTCCAGTTAATTTAGCGCTAGGAATAGCAGATGATCTACTTAAAGATGGAAACATTTTACACGCTTTTCTTGGAATTTTAGGCGCACAACATTTTGACATTGCAGACGATGGAGCAAGGGTATTCTCTGGAGTCATAATTCAGGAACTTTATGGTCCAGGAAATGAAGTATTTGCAATCGGAAAAGCCGGGGCACTGCCTGGTGACATTATCAAAAAAATTAATGGAATAAATGTAAAAACATTAGATGGTTTAATTACAGTATTAAGGCAAAAACGAGCCGGTGATACTGTTGAAATAGAAATACTTAGAAACTCACAAACAATAATGCTTGTTTTTGAGTTGGATCTACGACCTTCTGATGTCTGACGATATTTTTTCTCAACTATTTAATTTATTTAATAATGACGATGATGACGTAAATTGGAATTTAGCTTCTCAAATAAATAACCACATCAATAAAGAAACTGAAGAAAATTTTTTATTTTCAAATAGCGAGATGAATTATGATGAAATCTTTAGAGCAATCCAGCTAAACAATCAGTCTCTAGACGTTCCGTATGAAAATATCGAAAATTTGAGAATACTAAATTCTAAAGAGTATGGAAATTGGTTCTTAGAGTCAGTAAAACATTTTGACTTTAGTAATTTAAATATATCTAATTCTGGTCCATTCAATTTAGGTGGTGCACAGTCATCTTTAATCGGTATGCAGCTAGGAAATATCTCTGGATTCCTCAGTAAAAATACTTGGGGGCTTAGTCATTTTGGAATAATTCTCCCTAGAAGTAAAAGTCTTGCAATCAATAAATTAAATTTTGAATCAAGAATTACTAAATTTGAAGTTGATGATAAAGAGGCCACAATGGCGTTAATGGCTTTAGAATTTATCTCGCTGGCTTTAGGAAAGTTTAATGCTCCTTTTTTATTCGTGCTTGAACAAATGAAAAAGAGTAACGAGAGCCTAATTGAAAGCTTAGATGAAATGAAACCAGATATAGATCCTACGAGTTTTTCAAATCCAGAAGAAATATTTTCAAATATACCAGAGTTAAACAATCTAAACTTTGATTCAATATTTGATTCAATATTTGCACCATTAAGTTTTTATAGACAAGTAATAAAAAGTACTACTAAAGATTTTTTAAACTATATAGATCCCAGCATTATAAATTTAGTCGCAGATTTAGATCTAGTTGGAACGGATGAAAATATCAATGATTTTGAAAACAAGATCTCAAATTATGATGAAAAATCAGAAAGTTTCATAAACTATCTAAAAGAAAGTGAAAGTCAATATTCCACACTTGATATATTGGCAGATATTGATCTTATTCCTTCATCTTCAGAAATTGAAGATCCAATTTCTTGGGCAGCGAGAACTTCGTTACCTCCTATTTAAATTTAACTTGGCTAACATTGACTTATTAAGAAAGGATATGCATATGTCATTAAATATCGGAGACCAAATACCAGAATTTGAATTATACAATCACGACAAAACGAAATATAGCGACAAAGACTTTTTAGGTCAAAAAACAATGTTTGTCTTTATGCCATTTCCTTTTAGTAGTGTTTGTGACAAAGAAATCTGTGAATTAAGAGATTATCAAGAATCTTTCATAAAAGAAGATACAAATACAGTACTAGTAACAGTAGGTGCAAGCCCTACCAACAGAGCTTGGGCTGCACATTACAATATTGAGTTTCCTATTTTATCTGATTTTTGGCCACATGGTGAAGCAGCTAAAAAATTTGGATGTTTTCATGATGGTGCCGGTATATCTTTGAGATATACATTTATTACAAATGAAGAAAATGTAATCACTGAAATAATAAAGAGTGATGAGATAGGTGTTGAAAGAGACTTTAGCGAATACTCAGAAAGTTTTGGAATTTAACCTACATCTCTAACATCAAACTCAGCTGCACGTTGTCTTTTGATACGTCTTCTTTCTCTTTCAGAAAGGCCACCCCAAATACCAAACTTTTCTGATTGTTCAACTGCATATTCAAGACACTCATCTTGTACTGTACAAGCTCTACATATAGCTTTTGCTTTTCTTGTGGAGGCTCCTCTTTCGGGAAAAAATAGATCTGCGTCTGCACCTTTACAATTCGCTTCTTCGGTCCAAGAAGGCATTCCGCCAATCAACTCATCTATAATTTTTAGCTCCACCCTATCTCCTTAATGTAAATTACATAAGTGTAATTTATTACCCCTATTCTTTATTGTCAAGGGGTGAATTGTCTAAATAATTAATAGTTATTTTGGTAATATAGGATAATTACATATGGCTTATCAAGATATTGTTTCTACTGGTTCTGTTTATAAAGGTAGAACCGGTATGTGGTTGTACCTATTTCATAGGATTACAGGAGTAGCACTATTTGGCTATCTTTTACTTCACATCATATCAACTGCATTAATACTTGCAGGTCCAGAAATATATGAAGGCGCAGAAGCTATTTACAAAAATTTTTATTTTCGTATTGGAGAAGTTGGGCTTATGGCAGCTGTTCTGGCTCATGCAATCAATGGCTTAAGAATTATCGCTGTTGATCTCTGGAGTAAAGGATCTGATTACCAAAAAGCATTAAACATTTCTGCGATGATAGTTTTTATTGCAATATTTGTTCCTACAACATATAAAATGATAGATTCTTACTTTGAACTGTGCTTAGAAAAAAGTTCAGCAGGAACAACCATTGTTGACTGTATGATCAGGCCACTGCCAGATTGGAAAACAAAATGAAGTCGGTAAAAAGAACTGATTGGGGAAGAAGAACACCGCCTATTGGTGGTACTAACTTTGAATTATATGCTTGGTTTTTTATGAGAATTAGTGGTTTATTTCTTGTTCTTTTGGCTGCAGGTCATATGTTTATAATGCATGTTTTTAATGACACACTCAACTTGGATTACGAATTTGTAGCAGCAAGATGGGATACCCCTTACTGGAGAACATTTGATTGGCTTTTATTAACATTAAGTATCCTCCACGGAACGAATGGGCTCCGAATTGTGATGCACGACAATATCGCAAACAAAACATTCCGACAACTTGCTTTGTATGGATTGTACTTTACATCAACTGCTTTTTTTATATTAGGAACTTATGTATTAGTGGCCTTCGTGAGGGAAGTATGAAGGTTATAAAGCATTCATTTGATGGTGTAATTGTTGGAGCAGGTGGAGCAGGTTTAAGGGCAGCGATTGAGGCAGCTCCTCACATGAAGCTTGCAGTGATTACAAAACTTTACCCTACTAGATCGCATACCGGAGCTGCTCAAGGTGGCATGAGTGCCGCTCTAGCGAATGTAGAAGAAGATAATTGGAATTGGCATGCATTTGATACAGTTAAGGGTTCTGATTACTTAGCAGATCAACCTGCTGTAGATATTCTTTGCAAAGAAGCAATAGATTCTGTTGTTGAGTTAGAACACTGGGGCTTGCCTTTTAGCAGATTAGAAAATGGAAAAATAGCACAAAGAAGGTTTGGTGGTCATACTGTAAAAGAAGGTGAGGCGCCGGCCTTCAGAGCTTGCTATGCTGCCGACAGAACGGGTCACATGATTTTACAAACTTTGTATCAAAAGTGCGTATCAATGGGTGTTACTTTTTTTGATGAGTTTCAAGTATTAGATATAAAAATTGATGATGGAGTTTGTAAAGGTGTTATTGCATATGAAATTGCAACAGGCAATATTCATATTTTTGAAGCTAGAGCAGTAACTTTTGCAACTGGAGGTTTTGGAAAAATTTATAAAGTTAGCTCGAACGCTCATTCACTCACTGGCGATGGTCCTGGGATTTTATATCAAAAAGGAATTCCTCTTGAAGATATGGAATTTTATCAATTCCACCCTACTGGGATATATAGACTAGGAATATTGTTGTCAGAAGCTGCACGTGGAGAGGGTGGTATTTTAAGGAATAAAGATGGTGAAAGATTTATGGAGAGATATGCGCCCTCTATCAAAGACTTGGCTCCAAGAGATATGGTTTCTCGTGCAATTGCCACAGAAATTAGTGAGGGAAATGGTGCGGGCCCAAATAATGATTTTGTATATCTAGACTTAACACACCTTGGCGCTGAAACAATCAAACAAAAACTTCCTGACATAACTGATTTTGTAAGAACGTACGTAAAAATTGAACCTATTAATGAGCCAATTCCAGTACAACCAACTGCACATTACGCCATGGGAGGTATTCCAACTGATGTTAATGCAAGGGTTTTAAGTGATGCCACTGGCACTGTCCTTCCTGGAGTGTATTCTGCTGGCGAATCAGCGTGTGTAAGTGTACACGGCGCAAATAGATTAGGAACAAATTCACTACTAGATATAGTAGTTTTTGGTAAAAGGGCAGGTCAAAGCATGGTTGATTATGTTTCTTCTACTAAACCTATGGCACTCTCTGAAAATGCTGCAGAAGACTTAACAAATAAAATAGAAAACTTAATGGACAAAGATCACAACTTAGAATTTTCAGTCCCAAGAATACGAGAAGAATTACAAGATACTATGGAGGAAAATGCCAAAATATTTAGAACAGAGGAGAGTTTAGAAAAACAAACAGAAATACTTACAGACCTTCGTGATAGATATCAAAACGTTACTATTTCAGATAAAGGAAAAGTTTTTAACACAGAGCTTTTGGAAGCAATTGAACTTGAGTACTTACTTGATATGTCAGATACAACTGTTGCAAGTGCACTTCATAGAAAAGAAAGTAGAGGAGCTCACTCAAGGGTCGATCACGTTGAAAGAGATGACAAAAACTGGCTTAAGCATTCATTTGCATTCAAAAATGATGCATCAGTTAAGCTAGAATATAAAGATGTTGAACTTGGAAATTATGAACCTAAGGAAAGAAAGTACTAATGGATGTCAAAGTTAATATTTTGAGATACAATCCTGAGACTGATAGAAAAGGTCATTGGGAAGAATACATTCTAGAAGCTGATCCTGATGAAAGAATATTAGACTTACTTCACAAAGTAAAATGGTTCGACGATGGAAGTTTAGCATTTAGAAGGTCCTGCGCTCATGGAGTATGTGGATCTGATGCCATGGTTGTGAATGGCGAAAATATGCTTGCTTGTCAGGTTCTTGTTAAAGAAGTCAGTACACCAATTAAAATTGAACCTATCAGAGGTCTGCCTGTTGTAAAAGATTTAGTAGTAAATATGGATTCTTTTTTTGATTCATACAAAAAAGTAATGCCTTATCTTGTAAATGATACTGAGCCTGGTGAAAGAGAGAGGCTTCAGTCTCCAGAAGATAGAGATAGGTTTGAAGATACTACAAAATGTATACTGTGTGCCGCATGTACAACAAGCTGTCCTGTTTTTTGGACTGCTGATACCTATGTGGGACCGGCAGCGATTGTAAATGCACATAGGTTTGTTTTTGATTCCAGAGACAATGCTTCTAAACAAAGACTTGAAATATTAAAAGATGTAGATGGTGCATTTAGATGTAGAACTGCATTCAATTGTACGTCTGCTTGCCCTCGTGGTATACAAGTTACTAAAGCTATAGAAGATGTTAAAAGACAAACACTCACAATCAATTGATTGAAGATATCCTTAATCAATTCAAAAATGATCTTGTCGATAGTAATATTGATTTAAAATCAATATATTTTGAAATTACAGATATTGACAAAATATATAATCTTGATAGCTGCGAACCAATAAACAAACCAGTTGAAGGTAACAGGTTTTTGAAATTCAAAATATCTACTGAAAACTTATTATTGATTGTTGAAGGAAAGAAACATCCAGAAGATCTTCTTTTCAATGAAAAAGTAAAAATTTCTGGGGATATCAGTATTCTTTCTTCATAAAAAGAAAAGACGACTTTCGTCGTCTTTTCAAATTTGATAAAAAGTGCTTTTAGTTTAAAGCGTCTTTTAATCCTTTTGCAGCTTTAAAAGCTGGGGCATTCTTCGCAGCAATTTGGATGGTTTCTCCTGTAGCTGGATTTCTGCCTTGTCTTGCAGCCCTGTATCTTGACTCAAAAGTACCAAAACCAGCAACACTAACTTTGTCGCCATTCTTCATACCATTTGTTACGCCATCGAACACGGCCTCTACAGCTCTTTTAGCATCAGATTGTGACAACCCCACTTCGGCTGCTACAACACTTGCTAATTGATCTTTATTCATAGCTGTTTAGCCTTTCTCTACTGAGTTTTTGTAAAACTCCTTAGTAATAAGTATAGTTTTTTTATATGATTTGTCTTAAAATCCTAAATTTATTGAGTTTTTTTTAAAAAAGACTGAATTTATTGACTTAATATGCTATTGAGTTCTTCTACCTTAGTTTTTACAGCCTCTGAGGCAGTTTTAAGCGCATCTAACTCATCTTCATGCAGTTCAATTTCAACAACTTTTGTAACACCGCTTGAGCCAAGCATCGTTGGAACTCCTAAAAATACTTCATTAATACCAAATTCACCATTAACCCAGGAACATGCAGGCATTATTTCATTAGAATTTGAAACAATTGACTTAACCATTGTTGCTGCAGCAGAAGATGGTGCAAAATATGCGCTTCCAGTTTTGAGTAGGCCAACAATTTCGGCACCACCATCGGAAGTCTTTTTAACTAATTCTGAAATTTCATCATTGCTTAATAAATCTTTAAGAGGCTTACCTGAAACTTTGCATTGCGAAGGAACTGGAACCATTGTTTCGCCATGACTTCCTAGGGTTAACGCTTCAATATCATTCATATTTATTCCTAATTTTTCAGAAATAAAGTATGCAAAACGAGAAGAATCTAAAACACCTGCTTGACCAATTACTTTGTTTTTAGGTAAGCCAGACACCTCAGATACTAGAGTTGTCATTTGATCTAATGGATTAGTAACAACAATTATGATCGGTGATTCAGAATAATTTAGAATTTGTTTAGTAACATCACTAACTATATTTGCATTAACTTCAAGCAAATCCATTCTGGTCATGCCAGGTTTTCTTGGTAAGCCTGCCGTAATAACTACAACATCACTGTCGGAAGTATCTTCATAATCATTTGTTCCAATTATTTTGCTAGAAAAATTCTCAACATATCTTGATTGATTCATATCAAGAGCAAGTCCTTGGGGAAGGCCATCGACAATATCAGTCATCACAACAGAATCAACAAGATCATACTCGGCTACTCTAAGTGCAGTCATAGAACCATATTTTCCAGCACCAACAACAGTTACTTTATTCATATTTAAAAACTTTCTATATTTTCAACTAAACTTGCTGCAAAATCAGAAGAAGATAGTGTTGTAGCATCTGTTCGACCTCTAGCAAGATCGTAGGTCACATTTCCTTCACTAATTGATTTTTCCATAGCATTAATAATAAGATCTGAAGCTTCACTCCACCCCATATATCTAAACATCATCTCTCCCGATAATATTAAGGAGCCAGGATTAGCTTTATCCTGTCCAGCATACTTTGGTGCGGTTCCATGAGTAGCCTCAAAAACTGATTTACCATTTTCATAATTTATATTTCCTCCGGGACTTATTCCAATCCCACCTATCTGTGCAGCTAAAGCATCCGATGCATAATCTCCATTCAAATTTGTTGTTGCTATAACATCAAACTCATGTGGTTTAACTAATATTTGTTGTAAAAAGGCATCTGCAATAACATCTTGGACTAAAATTTTATCTCCCGAATCGCCATTGCAGTCTTCCCAAGCAACAGCTACATCAGAAAATTCATTTTTTACCAATTCATAACCCCAAGCTCTAAATGCACCTTCTGTAAATTTCATAATGTTCCCCTTGTGAACAATGGCCAGATTTTTTTTGTCATTCTCAACAGCATAATTTAGTGCAGATCGAATTAGTCGTTCAGAAGCAGTCTTTGATATTGGCTTAATTCCAATACCACTATCACTTCTAATATCCCAATTGAATTCTTTTTTTAAAAATTTATTTAATTTAACTACATCTTTAGAGTCCATTTCTAATTCTTTCCCTGAATAGACATCTTCAGTATTTTCACGGAATAGTGCAATGTCTACATTCCCTGGATTTTTTGTAGGTGTTTCAACTCCTTCAAACCATCTAAGTGGTCTCAAACAGGCATATAAATCTAATTTTTGTCTAATTGCAACGTTGATTGACCTAATTCCTCCTCCTACTGGTGTTGTAAGAGGACCCTTGATGCCAATTCCAAACTGATCAAACATTTCAATTGTCTTATCTGGCAACCATTCACTTGTATTATCAAATGCTTTTTGACCAGCAAGCACTTCTTGCCAATCAATCTTTCTTTCATTTGAATAGGCTTTTTCTACAGCAGCATCAAAAACTTTCTGTGAAGCAGGCCAAATATCTATACCTATGCCATCTCCTTCAATAAAAGGAACGACTGGTTTGTCTGTGTCGAATGAATCTCTAGTTTTTTGAATCGCTAATTCTAAATCTTTTCTGCTTAAATTTTCATTCATACAACATCCTTAATCGCTTGACCAATCCGTGTAGGGTTTTTAACGACATTTGCACCGGCATCAGTTAGTGCTTCAATTTTAGCACTAGCAGTACCTTTATTTCCAGAAACAATTGCACCAGCATGACCCATCTTTTTACCGGGTGGAGCTGTAAGTCCAGCAATGTATGAAACCACAGGTTTTGTAACATTCTTTTTAATAAACTCCGCTGCTTCCTCTTCAGCGCTTCCACCTATTTCACCAATCATAACAATGGCCTCTGTCTGTGGATCATTTTGAAAAGCATCAAGTACATCAATAAAAGATGTACCTGGAACGGGGTCACCCCCAATGCCAATACAAGTTGATTGGCCAATATTTAAATTTGTTAACTCAAGAACTGCTTGATATGTTAATGTTCCAGATCTAGAGACAACACCAACGTTCCCCTCAATTGTTATTTCGTGAGGCATAATTCCAACGTTAGATTTACCTGGAGAAATTAATCCGGGGCAATTTGGACCAAGTAATCTTGAAGATGTATTTTCTTTTAAGATATCATACATTTCTGCTTCATCCTTTGCAGGAATTCCTTCAGTTATACAAACTATTAAATCACACCCAGCATATGCAGCTTCTAAAACTGCATCTTTTGCAAATGGAGGCGGGACAAATGTCATAGCTGTATTTGCTCCAGTTGCATCTACTGCTTCTTCAACCGTATTGTAAATTGGAATTCCCTCTACAGATTCTCCACCTTTTCCAGGTCTTGTGCCTGCAACGACTTTTGTACCATAATCTCTATTTCTCAATGCATGAAATTTTCCCTGTTCACCAGTTAGGCCTTGGACTACAACTTTTGTATCATTATTTATAAAAATAGACATTAAACTGCTCCCTCGACTGCTAACTTTGCTGCTTCATCCATAGAACTAGATATTGTAATTTTTTCATTTGTGTGTTGTTCCAAAATAGATAATCCTTCTTTTGAATTAGTTCCATCAAGCCTAACAATTATCGGCCATTTAAGTTCTTTGCCTTTTGTTGCTTCAACTATCCCATTGGCTACAAGGTCACACCTTGTAATTCCACCAAATATATTAATTAATACACTTTTAACGTTATCCTCTGATTCCAATACTTCCAATGCTGCTGTAACAGTCTCAGCTTTTGCGCCACCACCTATATCTAAAAAGTTTGCTGCCATTCCACCATGTTCAGATACAACATCCAGAGTAGACATCACTAAACCTGCGCCATTACCAATAATTCCAACGCTTCCTTCAAGCTTTATAAAATTAAGGTTTTTTTCTTTGGCAAATTGCTCCGAAACTGGAATTGGTATTTCATTTTCAAAATTTTTAAAATTTTCGTGTCTATAAATAGCATTCATGTCTAATGAAACTTTTGAATCTAAAGCAGAAACTCCATGGTCAGTAATTGCAAGTGGATTAACTTCAACTAAATCACAATCACCTTCTACAAATAATTTATATAATTTGGAAATAACTTCGCTTAATTCAACTTTATAATTTTCATTGAGTTTTGCATCATCTACAGACTTATGAATTGTTTCCGAATCTAATCCTTTAGAAGGAGAAATATGAAGCATAATTAAATCGTCCGGGTTTTTTTCTGCTACTTCTTCAATATCCATACCACCTTTTGCGCTAAGCATCATTAAGTAAGATTTTGCTGATCTATCAAGTGTGAAAGAAATATAATATTCTTCTAATATATTTGAAGCCTCTTCTAGTAAAAGGCTCTCTACAGTATGGCCTTTGATATCCATTCCTAAAATTTCATCAGAAAATTTAGTAAGTTCATCAAAATCTTTTGCGACTTTTATACCACCGGCTTTACCTCTTCCGCCGACCTGAACTTGGGCCTTAACCACAACTGGATATGTTAATCCATGATCATCTGAAATTTCAGATATGTTTGATACAAAAATAGATTTGGGTGTTGGAATAGAAAAGTCTTGATAAAGTCTTTTACCTTGGTATTCAAAAAGATTCATAATGTTATAACAAGAATATAGATTACAAAAAAATAAAATTTATGCTGTGCGTTTATAGAAATTTTATTGGAGCCCATTCTATGTCTAAATATTTAGTTCCTATATCATCTGAAAATTCAACTGTAATTTCATTTCCTTGAACTTCCTTTATTACTCCTTCTCCGTATTTATCATGAATAATTTTTTGGCCAACTGATGACGAATTATTCTTTTCATTTGACTCATGAAATTCTGGAGAAAAATCTTTAGTTTCAAAATGTTCTGATCCCTCATCTAGAAATCTACTTGGTAAGTTATATGTTGTACCACCCCACAAAGTCCTAGACCATGCATGCGATAAATAAAGCTTTTTTTCTGCTCTGGTTACACCAACATAACAAAGTCTTCTCTCTTCTTCAATTTCTGATTGGTCACCATGTGAGCTTCTTTCGTGTGGAAAAAGATTTTCTTCCATTCCTGTCATGAAGACATAAGGAAACTCTAAACCTTTTGCATTATGTAAAGTCATTAATAAAACTTTATCCGAGTCTTTGAGTTCATCAGTTTCTGAAAAGAGTGCTATTGATTCAAGATAGTCTCGCAATTTTGCATAGGGTTCATCAATCTCCTCTTCATAAAGATTTTCAAAATTATATGCAGAATTTAATAGCTCTTCAATATTTTCAAGTCTCATTTGTGATTCCATTGTTCCTTCTTTAATGAGATTCATTTTATAACCAGTTAAATCGATAATTTTCTCTATAGATTTTGATGGGCCATCAAGCGAAAAAGTTTTTAAATCTAAAATCAAATTTTTGAATTCTATCAATTTATTTTTTATTCTTGGAGAGATGCTCTCAACCTGTTCAATATCTTGCAGTAATTCGAATATCGACATTTCATGTTTGTCAATATAATCTCTTAGCTTCTTAACACTTGACTCCCCAATCCCTCTTTTTGGAACATTGACAATTCTTTCAAAAGAAACTACATCATTTTCATTTACTAAAAATTTCAAATAAGAAATTACATCTTTTATTTCCTTTCTGTCATAAAATCTAACACTGCCAATTAGCTTGTGGTTTATATTTAATTTTCTTAACTCTTCTTCAAATAATCTAGATTGACTATTTGTTCTGTAGAAAATTGCAACTTCTGCTTCTTTATCACTCTCAAGAATCTCCTTAACTTCTTCAGCTACCCATCTTGATTCATCTTTTTCAGATCTAAATCTCAAAGAACTTATTTCAAGACCATCTTCATTATCAGTCCAAAGATTCTTTTTAATTTTTCTTGGATTATTTGAAATAATTGTGTTTGCCAAATCTAATATTTTTTTTGTTGATCTATAGTTTTTATCAAGTTGAATTATCTTTGCGTTTTTAAAATCTTTTTCGAACTCAATAATATTCCTTATATCCGCACCTCTAAAGGCATAAATACTTTGATCGGAATCGCCAACAACACATACATTTTGATTATTTGAGCTCAATAGTTCAACAAGCTTATATTGAACATAATTTGTATCTTGATATTCATCTACCATGACAAATTGAAACTTATTCGACCAATAATGTAGTATTTGCTCATTTGTATTCAAAAGTTCTACAGTTTTGATTAATAAGTCATCAAAATCCATAGAGTTGGACAAAATTAATTTCTTTTCATAACTTGAATATATTTCTGCAACTTTAACTTCAAAAAATGATTCTGCATTCTGCAGGGCCTCTCCTGGGGAAATCATATTATTTTTTAAATTTGAAATGTGAGCTTGAAATCTTTTTGGTGAGTACTGCTTTAAATCAACATTATTTTCTGACATGCAGTTTCTTACTACTTTGTTTGAGTCTGATTGATCGTAAATCGAAAAATTATTTTTATAACCAATTTTATCTCCATGAATTCTGAGGATTTTTACACATAAGCTATGAAAAGTGGATATCCATTTAGGAGAGATTTTTAAATTCAATAAATTACCAATACGCAATTTCATTTCCTCAGCAGCTTTGTTTGTGAATGTAATAGCTAATATCTGCTCTATATCAACTTTATGTTGCTTAACCAAATGAGCATATCTATGTGTAAGTACTCTTGTTTTACCAGATCCTGCTCCAGCCATAATTAAAATTGGACCATTAATAGTAGTTACAGCTTCAATTTGGCTTGCGTTGAGAATATTTTTCCACTCATCTGGAATTTGAGTATCTGCTGACATTAAAGAAAAGAAATTTCTTTCGGAAATAAAATTATTTTCAATTTATACCTAGAGCTTCTTCTACTTCAATAATTGTTTTTTGTGCAGAATCTTTTGCTGATTTTAAATTAGATACGACAATATCATCTATATCATTAGCGGTTAATTCATCAAAATTCTTTTTTATTGGATCAAGGTAATCAATTACTGTTTCAGCTACAGCTATTTTGAATTCTCCATATTGTGAATTTTCAAATTCTTTTTCAGTCTCAGATATTTCTTTGTCATTAACTGCAGCATAAATTTCAATCAAATTACTAATACCTGGTTTATTTTTAAGATCGTATCTAACAATATTTTCAGAATCAGTAACAGAAGATTTAAATTTTTTCAATATGTTGTCTTTCTCATCGTTAAAGTAAATAGTTCCATTAATATCATCGGAGCTTTTAGACATTTTACTTTCTGGATGCCTTAAAGACATCAAGCGAGCACCCGATTTTCCACTTGTTTTTTCAGGAATTGGAAATATTTCTCCATAATTTGCATTAAAACGCTCCGCTATATTCCTAGTCAATTCAAGATGCTGAGTTTGATCATCTCCTACAGGAACTTCATTAGCTTTATGAATTAAAATATCAGAGGCCATCAAGATTGGGTATGTCAATAAACCTGAATGTGTGCCAAAAGAAGAAGCTTTTTCTTTAAATTGAGTCATTCGTTGTAGTTCTCCAACTTGGCAAAAATTAGACAATATCCAAGAAAGATAGGCATGTTCCTGAAGATTACTTTGCGTGTATATGACCGAAGTTTTGGTATTAATTCCAGATGCTAAAAGTACTTTTAAAGTATCATTTATACTTTTTTTTAGATCATCCTTACTAGGTAGTCCTGTTAAAGAATGCAGATCAACAATGCAAAAATAATTTTTACTGTTTTCGTTTGATAGCTTGACCCAATTATTTATTGCACCAAGTAAATTTCCTAGATGAACTAGGCCACTTGGCTGGATACCAGAAAAAACTGTTTTCATATCTGCTATTCTAATAAACTAAATCAAATTGGAGAGTTTTTATAAAATCTGAATATAAGTTATCAGCCAATGCAGGATTAATAAACATAATAATAATCGGAGTTTTATTTGGTTTTCATGGTTTGCTAAACAGGAGTTTATTAGTAGATGGTGTAAGTGAGATTTTTGTTGTTACTGCCAGAATCACACTCGTAACTTTTTTACTTTCTATTTATTGTTTGAAAGAGTTTATTTCTGAAATCAATAAAAAATATTTTTTAAAAGGCACACTAACCGGGTTTTTAGCAATAACTATTCCGGGTTGGACTTTTATTTATGCTTTAAAAAGTATTTCTTCTGGTCTCCAAAGTATTTTTATTTCTACAATTCCTATGTTCACAGTCTTCTGGGTTTATTTAATTTATAAAGAAGAGAAAATTACACGGCTAAAAGTTATTTCGGTATTTGTAGGCCTTAGTGGACTAATTTTACTTTTTGCTTCAGGAGCTACTGGGCTATCAAATGATGGAGATCTAATTACTGGAGGACTGCTGGCACTTATCGGTGTACAGGGACTTGCTTTAAGTAATATTACAAATAAAAAAGACTCTCAATATATTCCTGCTAAGACATATCTTTTGATTCAATGGATAGCAAGTACAATTTTTTCTTTAATATTGTTTTTTATTCTTGGAGGGGAGATTGAAATTTTAAATAGTTCTCAGGCCCTTAGGTTGTCTGGATTAGTTTTTATGGATATATTTAACTATTCCCTGTTCTTTTATACAATTAAAAGGCTTTCAGCTACGTTTACAACTCTAGTTGACTATGTTGTTCCAATCGTGGGAATTTATGTTGGCTATATTTTTCTTGATGAAGTAATAAATAATATTTTTTTTGTAACATTATTTTTTATATTTATTTCTCTTTATTTAGCAGTTAAGGATGAAGCTCGGAGTCTTGATTAGAATCTAAATCGAGATTGAGTATATTTCTAATCATCTTTGCTGTAGCACCCCATAAAATTTCGTCATCAATATTAAAAATCCAATCATTTGGATAAAATCCTCTATATAGCCAATTTTTTTCGTGTTTAAGATCATCGATTGATGCATATAAAACTTTTTGTACTTCATTTTTGTTAAACTTTTTTGGTTTGTTCTCTAAAAAGCAGAGAATAGGAAAAACTTCGAATTTATACTCTACTGTGTCAACAGAGTCAATGTATCCAAATGGTGTGATCAAATAATCCGGTATTAATAATTCCTCCGTAGCTTCGCGTACTGCAGTATGAATAATGCTGGTATCATTTTTTTCTTTTTTTCCACCAGGAAATGCTATATGTCCTTTATGTGTAGGCATATTTTCTGATCGCTTTATAAACAGAATTTCTACTTCGTCAATAAATAAAACAGCTACCGAAGCATAATTATTTTTTGTTTTTTCCACGAAACTATCAATTTTTTTATAAACTAATTGATTTTTTAACAATTTATTTTTGCTTTGCAACCAGATCTACAGTCAAACCTATTGGGTTCAAAACTTCCCATGCATTAAATTTTGTTGGAGCATCAAAGCCAAACCAAGTAGTATCAATTTCTGAAAATCCTTGAATTCGTATTTCATCACCTATGAGTGAGGCTGTAATAGAAAAGGGTGTGTCTAACTCAATTTCTCTAATTGACATTTTACCAATTATTGTATCTTCAACTTTAGAATCAAAATTTTTATTTGGAATAACCAATTCATCTATTTTGAATACGGCCTCTGGAAATAATTTTGATTCAAGCCATTGGGATTTAATTGCTGAATCTCTAATTGAGTTATTACTTTTTAAAGTTGAGATGTCAACACGAATCAACAAATTTGTTATATAAAGACAAGAATCTGATTGATCGCATTCAGAAAGTTCAAGAGTGAATTCACCAATAATCTCACTTGTAACACCTTCTACTGTTTCAAGGCCAGAGTTCAAAAATTGCTTTGGAGCTAAATAACCTACTCTACTTTTATCTTTTTGAATTTCGTAAACTGTACCCTCAAAAGAGTCTAATTGTACAATCTCGGTGGTAGTTGTTGTCTCTTTTTCAGTAACAACTGTTGCTTCCGTTGTGTTAGAACTCAAGGATTCGGACTGTTCTGATTGATCAGTACCATCACCACAAAAAGCAAATAGTATGAGTAAAACAATAAAATATTTTTTCATATAGTCAATTTTAATGATATTTATTTCAATTATTTGATATCAGGGCAATTCTTTTTTTAAAATACAATTATGAGAAGTAAAATCACAATCTCTATTTTCATTAGAACATTTTTTCTATTCCCAATTTTTATGATATTTATATTAGTTCCAATCATGCTATTAATCATTGCTGCTTCTTTTTTACCTAATGGGAAATTTATAGCAACAAAAATTTATGAATTTTTTGGTTGGATCGGTCTTAAATTTGTTGGTATAAAACTTATTGTTAAAGGTGCTGAAAAAATAGATGTAAATAAAAGCTATGTTGTAGTATCAAATCATCCCTCTACTTTAGATATTTTTACACATATAACAGCTTTACCTGTATCAATAAGGTTTCTTACAAAAACTGAGTTGTTTAGGATTCCAGTGTTTGGAAGAGTTTTAAAAGTTTTAGGACTGCCCAGAATAGATAGAAAAAATGCTAGTGCAAATTTTGAAAAAATTAACGAATCTATATCAAAAGTAATTAAGAACAAAAACTCTATCATGATTTTTCCTGAAGGGAAAAGAAGTAATCAGAAAGACCTCCTCCCATTTAAAAAAGGAGCTGCTTACATATCAAAAGATTTTCAACTTCCTATCATCCCAGTAGTCACGCATAATGCACATAACCTAATGAGAAAAGGAGAGGTTTGGTTGAGAAGTGGTGAAATAACTATCGAAATATTAAACCCAATAAATCACTCAGAAGAGTTAACTGTAGAAGAAATGACAACAAAAATTTATAACTTAATTGATGAAAAATTAAAAATCTAAAAATCTATTCACATATTGTGTAATATTTTCAAAAACTTTTTGATTTTCATCAATTTCAACATCTACTTGATGTTCTTTATTTGTGATTAGATGAAATTCTTCAAAGACTCTTAGTCCATAATTAATTAATTGTGCACTTAGTATGTCAAATGCATTTTGAGCATTTCCGCCACCACCTCTCACTGATGTAATGACTCCTACTGTTTTATCTTTGAATAAAGAATTGTATTTATGACCTTCATAAGAAAGGGATAGCCAATCAAGAGTATTCTTTAAATGTGCTAAAAATCCTCCATTATAAACTGGACTAAAAATTACAATTTTATTTGCACTTTCTAGAGATTTTCTCATTTTTATTATTTTTTTGGGAATATCTTCTTGGTTATCTAGCAAAAATGGAATGTCTTCATGAAGATTTTCATATATTTCATTAGATAAGCCTTCATCATTAAGAAATTTATTAAGCTTTTTTGCTAATTTGGTATTATATGAATCTTCGCTAACTCCTGCGCTAAGAATTAATAATTTTGACATGAATTAAGTATGTAATTATGTTTGTTATATGGAAAGTGATAAATCAACTAATTTTTTTGAATTAGATATTCGTGTTGGAAAAATAATTAACGCAGAAATTTTTAAAGAAGCTATAAAACCAGCATACAAATTAATCATAGATTTTGGTGATTTAATTGGTACTAAAAAAACAAGTGCTCAAATAACAAACTATGACTTAGACGAACTTAAAGAAAAGCCTTGTGTAGCAATTATAAATCTTGGAAGTAAACAAATAGGGACTTTTATGAGTGAATGCCTAGTTCTAGGATCAATATCTAAAAATGGAGATGTTTTACTACTTCAGCCATCAGATAAAGCTGAGCTTGGTGATAAAGTGTCTTAGACTATTTTATTTTCGAAATACTTTGGATAAAACGTACCAACTCTTCTTCCAATTTTTTCGCCTTTATTATTAATCAATACATACGTTGGAGTATTATTTAATTTATATCTTTCAATAAACTTGTGATCTTTTTGCTTACTTGCATTTATAGAAACAAAAAAAACATCTGGATTTTTCTTTTTAAATTCATCAACTATGAATTTTGAAGCAGTACAACCTAGTCAGTAGTCTGAGTAAAACTCAATTATTGAATATTGGTAATCCGATACATTATAAGATTCATCAACCATGTCTCTATTTGATGTATAAAAAATCAGAAACCCAAATATACCTAAAACAAATAAACTCAAAAAGTAAAGAACAGTAATTGGTTCATAAGCAATAAAAATAACAGCAAGTCCAAGCACCCATCCGGTAGGGAGATAAAGTAAACTGTATCTGTTTAATATTCTAAGAAACTTTTTTTTCATAATTTTGCCCGTCAGACATATAATATACTTGAATATGGATTTCGTTAATGAATTACGAAAAAGAGGCAAGAGAATAACTAATGCAAGAGAAGTTGTTTGCAAAATTCTTGAAACATCTGGACACAAACATTTTACTGTTGAAGAACTACACAAACTTTCGTTAAAAAAAGATAAAAATATAGACTTAGCTACTGTATACAGAACATTAGAACTTTTAGAAAACATAAACTTAATTGAACATTCTCACCAAGTACACGGTTCAGGTTTGTATTTTGTGAAAGATGTTCACTCAAATATTCATATTGTATGTGAATCTTGTGGAGATATTTCAGATCTTGATATAAAAACATCCAAAAAAGTAAACGATCTTATAACAAGCAAAACAAATTTTAGAGAGATAACAAATCACTTCATATATTCTGGATTTTGTAAAAATTGCAAATAAATCTTTTATTGCAAATTATTTGCATTAAGATATACAAATATGGAAACATCCCATTCTCATCATTTAGAAACTCATAGTGACTCGTATTTAGTAAAAATCAAACCTGAAATAAAATTAATTTCTTTTTTTGCAATTATTCTTTCTATTGCTTTTTTGAGTTTAGAAAATAATGTTTTGATTTTATTACAGGCATTAATAGTTGCAGGATTGTTGATTATTTCAAAATTACAACCCAAAACGTATTTAAAAAGACTTTCAATAGATATACCGTTCATATTATTCGCTTTATTTTTGCCGTTTATAAGTAAAGGGAACGGAGAAATTTTAACCACTTTATTTAGTTTGAGTATTTACAAAACTGGAGTCGACGAAATGATATCAATTCTGATTAAAATAACTCTCTGTGTCACTTTAGCAATTGTTCTTACAGCCACTACGTCTAATATTGAAATAATTTATGGATTACAAATACTTAAAGTTTCGCCTTTGTTAATTTCTATATTTTCTTTTGCAATCAGATATATTGATGTATTTATTGACGAAGTAAAAAGAGTAAAAATATCTATGCGCTCGAGAGGTTATTCCGAAAAAGGGTTAAGAACATTAAAGCCACTTGCATTTGCATCGGGTGCTCTCTTAATAAGAGGGTATGAAAGAGGAGAAAGAGTTTACAATTCAATGATTTCTCGGGGTTTCAGAGGAACATTAGAACTAGAGGCACGACAATTTAATTCATCTAATTTAATTCTGCTAATTTCTATATTCTCAGTTGTAATTTGTATTGTTGATAGGCTCGCTCTATGAATAAGCAATACCTAAATGTAAATAATTTGAGTTTTGAATACCCAGATGGATTTAAAGCTCTCGAAAATATAAATCTAAGCTTATCAAAAGGGGAAAGACTTGCTGTGCTGGGGCCAAATGGAGCAGGTAAAACTACTCTCATTCTTCATTTAAATGGCATTCTAGGTGACTTAAACGGACAAATTACATTAAATGAAAAGCCTTTTTCAGATGAAAATATCTCTCAAATTAGAAAGTCTGTAGGTTTGGTTTTTCAGGATCCTGATGATCAACTTTTTATGCCAACTGTGCTGGAAGATGTAATGTTTGGACCAAAAAATTTTGGATTTAGTGACGAATTAGTCAAGAAAAATTCAATTAAAGCACTTGAACAAGTCAAAATGTTACAATTTAAAGACAAACCACCTCATCATCTAAGCTTTGGTCAAAAAAGAAAGGTAGCAATAGCTAGCGTTCTTGCTTCAGAGCCTGAATTACTAGTTTTGGATGAACCGAGTTCAAACTTAGATCCTGCATCAAGAAGAGAGCTTATAGATATACTTAAAAATTTAGAAGTTTCAGTTATCCTTGTGACTCATGATTTACCAATGGCATTAGAAATATGCAATAGAAGTATAATTTTAAACGATGGAAAAATTACTGCAGATGATGAAACTTATAGAATTCTAAAAAATGAAAAGGTTATGTCTGATAATAGACTCGAATTACCTTTTGGATTTGCACTTCATCATTTAGAAGAGTGAAGTTCTGTAGACTTAATATATTCAGCTATATTATCTATGGCTTCAAAAGCTTCCTTAATTGGAAAAAAGTGCCATGCATGCCAGAGTTTATCCCAAGTTTGAAGTTGGACATTTGTATTTTTGTCTCTTAATTTTTTAACAAATTCAATTGCATCATTGTAAAGTAATTCATCTGAGCATACTTGTATTAAAGTGTCTGGAAAACTATTTATATCAGCATAAACTGGAGATAACACTGGATTTGTGGTGCTGTACTCTCCTGCGTAAAACTCTCCAACCTCATACATTCCTTCAATAATTATTGTTACATCTCTGTTTTTAAAAAATCTTTTATCTTGAAATCCATCTGATAAATCAAGCCAGGGCGAAAGCAAAATGAGACTGTCAGGATTATAAATAAACCCATCATCTACCACAAGCCCTGTTGCTAAACCTCCTCCAGCTGATTCACCCATCCAAATTGAGTGCTCATCTTTATGAAGAGCATCAATAAATTCTACAGCTATCTTTGCATCTTCATGTGCAGCAGGAAAGTTATGCTCTGGACTAAGCCTATATTCAAAAAAATAAATTACTAAATTTGATTTTTGAGAAATTATTGAAACAAAATTTTTATGTGATTTAATGCTCCCCGCAAAATATCCTCCTCCATGAAAATAAACACCATACTTTCCGGTCTCTGCATTTTTTGGAGTAAATTTATAAATTTTTATAGGAGAATCCCCAATTTCTTCAATTTTAACTTCATCATTAAAAGGTAATATTCTTTCACCTGAATTATTCAGATTTGCTCTTGAATCAATTGCATAATCTAAACGGTCTTGAAATGTAGGATTTTTTCTTGTTACGTCGAGCCTAATTCGATCACGAACTTTTCTAAGTTTTAATATATTTACATACAATGGTGTCCTAAGAAACAATGGAAGTCTAGGAATTATTTCGATTGTAAATTTTTCAAGAATTAAAGCTAATAAACTTGCCATGTTTAAATTATACACCTTTAGTTGTGTACAAAAAAAATATATAATAGATTCATGAAAAACGCTTTAGGATCATTAGCTATTTTAGGATCAGGTGAAACGAGTCCTAATTTAGTTAGTGTCCATAGAGAACTGCTTGAAGGATTAGATGATTCTTCAAGTATTTTTATGATTGACTCACCATTTGGGTTTCAAGAAAATGCTAATCAGCTCGTTGAAAAAATTATAGACTTTTACAAAGTAAGTTTAAATGTTGAAATGAAACTAGCTAGTTACAGGAAAATTGAGGAGCTAAATACAAAATCTTTCTTTAAATCAATTCAATTATTAGAAAGTGCATCATTTATTTTTGCTGGACCAGGAAGTCCAAGTTATGCAAGCAAATTATGGCATGGTAATGAGTTTGAACAAACTTTAAAAAATCATCTGATAAAGGGTGGTAAAAGCTTATTTGCAAGTGCAGCAGCCTCTACTCTTGGAGAACATACACTGCCGGTTTACGAAATTTATAAAGTAGGTAAAGACCCTTATTGGGAAAAAGGATTAAATTTATTAGATGTTTACGGTCTATCTTGTACAGTAGTTCCTCACTTTAATAATGCAGAGGGTGGAAATCATGATACAAGCTTTAGTTATGTTGGCGAAAATAGAATGAAGACACTTTTAGATAAGTCTTATTCAAACATTCTTGGCATCGATGAACATACTGCCTTAATAATTTCTGGAAAAAATGAAACATTTAAAGTTGTTGGATTAGGAAATGTAACTATTTTAAACAAAGAAGGGACTCATGTCTTCGAAAAAGATTCTGAAGAAAGTTTAGATATTCTACAAAAGCTATTGGTTTCAGAAAAAAATGGCTCTGTCAAGAAAATAGATAATGTTGAAACTGAGGCAAATTCGATAGATAAATCTACTTTAAAAGAAATTGCTAATTTAGAAATTCAGATAGAATCCAATAAGAAGAATACCGAACGTTTTGAAATTTTAGTTGAAAAACTAATATTACTAAGGTCAAAGTTAAGAAACGAAAAAAATTACAAGCTTTCTGATGAAGTTCGAGATATATTAGAATCTTCTGGTTTGCAAATAGAAGATTCTGAACAAGGTATTCAGTGGAGAATTACTGAATAGCTTTTGGATAATGTCCCAAGAGCTTAAATTCTTTACAAACTTTACTTATTTTTTCCTCAAGCTCAAATTGTTTTTCCAAATTTTCTAATTCATAATCAATATAAAATTTATACTCCCAGGGTCTTCCCAGTATTGGTCGTGATTCAAGTTTTGTAAGGTTTATATCAAGGTCACTAAAAATATTCAAAGACTGTAATAGAGAGCCTGGCTTATCATCAGATATAAGCACTGATGAAAACTTATTTTTAACTTGATTCTGATCTAAATCTAAATTTCCAATAAGAAGAAATCTTGTATAATTTTCTTCATGATTTGATATATTTTTTTCTAAAATCAAGAACCTTTCATCACTTTCAAAATGATCTCCTGCAATCGCAGCCGTAGTTAGTTCATTATTTTCTAAAATTTCAAATACACTTCCGGCAGTATCAAAGACTGGAGTGATTCTTAAGTTATGCTTTTGTATAAACTTGCTGCACTGCTGTAATGCCTGTGGGTGTGAAATAACATTTGTAATATTTACTAAATCTGAACCAACTAATCCTATTAAACTGTGGTTAATTCTAAGCACATATTCAGCAAGTATTTTAAGACCACTATCTATTAGCTCTTCATATGCTTCATTCACAGTACCTGCGATTGAATTTTCAACAGGCAATAATCCAATTCCAGAATCAGATTTTACATAGGATATTAATTCAGTAAACGTCTCAGTTGGATGGTACAGATAATTTGGATATTCCTTTTTTAAAAGTTCTTCTGAATATGAGCCAGATGAACCTTGATAGGCAATTGTTTGCTTACTGTTCATTAATATACTCCAGTGCTTCAATATATCCTTGCACACCTCTGCCAACAATTGATTTATTACAAATATCAGAAATTAAATTTGTTTTTCTAAATTGTTCTCTTTGATTTATATCTGAAATATGAACTTCAACTATTTTATTGTTTTGTGCATAAATCTGCAGAGCGTCCCTTATTGCAATACTTGTATGTGTATATGCTCCAGGGTTAACTACAATCCATGAATTTTTATCATTAATTAGGTTTTGAATATAATTTACAATTTCACCTTCAATATTTGATTGAAAAAAAACAGTTTTAATTTTTAACTTTTTAGCTTCAGAATTAACTAAATTTTTTAACTCATCATAGCTTGTTGAACCGTATTGTGTAATTTCTCTCACGCCTAAAAAATTAAGATTGGGACCGTTGATAAAATATATACTTTTAATTTTTAATCACCTCAATCAATTCATCAAAACTTATACAAATAAGATTTGGCTGCGATACATCTGACAGTAAAACAATATCTACTGAATCAGATTTACTTTTTTTATCATCTTTTAAAATTCCTAATAAGTAATCGATACTATTTTCAAATTCATATGATTTTTTATAATCAAGTTTCTCCAGGTATGATATATATAAATCAATTACTTCTTGCGGTAAACCAAAATGTTTCTTTGATAGTCCAAGTTCGTAAATCATTCCTATAGCTACAGCTTCACCGTGTGATACAGTAAACTTTGAATCTTGCTCAATTAAGTGACCTATTGTATGTCCAAAATTTAAATATTTTCTTTTTCCAGTTTCTAAATAATCTTCTTTTACAATATCTTCTTTGATTTGTATTCCTTTTTTGATTACCTCAGTTTCTATTTTGAAATCTTCTGCAGAAATCAATTTATCAAATATTTCCTTACTACCAATTAGTCCATGTTTAACAAGCTCGATTAAGCCATCTTTATAATCTTTTTCTTTCAATGTATTTAGTAGTTCAAAACACACAATTACACCCTTCGGTAAATTAAAAGTGCCAATCTGGTTTTTTCCATAATCATTATTAAAACCATTTTTACCTCCATGAGATGCATCAACCATAGCTAATAAAGTAGACGGAACTAATGTATAGGAAATACCTCTTTTAAATGTGCTTGCAGCAAAAGAGCAGAGATCAAGCATAACTCCGCCTCCAATAATTACTATTTCGTGTGATCTGTTTAAATTTGATGAAAACATTATTTCCCAAATTTTTTCAACTGTTTCTAAATTTTTTGTTTCTTCAGAAACCTTCAAGTAAACATGACTTGCATTTAAGTTGCTATGTAATTTAAATTGTTCAAGCGCAGAATCGAGAATAATTAAGCTCTCATTTTGTAAATCTTCGTTAATATATTTAATTAATTCTTCAGTATTGTTTAGATAAATATTTCTAGACATTTTGCTTTTCCATTACTTCTAATACTTTGCTTGTAGTATCTTTTACATTCTCATTAGAAATCTTATATTCCATCATCTCGTACCTTTTTAATCTGTTTTTATATCTACTTTCAAGAATTTCTCTTCCAGTATTAATTAGTGGCCTGTTAGAATTTTTAATTCTTTCCCAAAGGCTTTCAAAGTCAAGACTTAAATAAATAGTTTGATTACTTTCGAGTAAAGTCTCAAAAATATTATCATTTTCTATCGCACCGCCACCTATAGAAATTAAATTAAATTTGTTTTGACTAACAAAAAATTCTTTTTCTTCAATTTCTCTAAAAAAAGTCTCTCCCTGTTCTTTAAAAATACTATTTATTTGACCATACTTATTTTCTATACTTTCATCCAAATCAAAACACGTATATTTAGTTTGTCGTTTAATATTATTCAAAATCGTAGTTTTTCCAACACCCATAAACCCACATAAATAAAATGAATTATTCATTTTCATATTTCATGGACCATGTTTTATTTTCCAAATTAAAGCTATTAAGAGTTATGTCTTTTATTTTATTAACTCTATTTAAAATTAATTCTTTATTATCTCCACCTGTATTTTCAATTAAAGAATTCAAAAGATCTATAGATATTACACTTTCAAAAATAGGGACAGCTCTTGGCACAGCACAGGTATCAGACCTTTCATAGGTAGTTTCTGTCTCTTTCTGAGATGCCAAATCAACACTTTTTATAGGAGTCAAAGTTGTACTTATGGGTTTTAAATAAGAAGTTATAATAATTGGTTCTCCTGTTGACATACCTCCTTCAAATCCACCTAAATTATTTGTGATTCTTTCAATATTTTGTTCGTTTAAAACTATTTGATCTTGTACAGCAGTTCCAAAATCTTTAGATGCTTCTACTCCATTGCCAACCTCAACTGCTTTAACGCTTTGTATAGACATCATGGATGAAGCAAGTTTTGCATCTAACTTTCTATCAAAATGAACATAGCTACCACACCCTGCAGGAAAATTTTTTGCAACTAAAGTTACAGAACCACCTAAAGTGTCTTTTTTCTTTCTTGCCTTTAATATTTCATTTATCATTAATTCACTTACTTTTTTATCTGGACATGACACTTCAGATTCATTGACATGTTTTTTAATTAGACCTAAATCTTCTAAATTGATATTTTCTAACTTTTGCTCACCAATAGATGAAACATAACCTACTACTTCAACTCCAAGTTGGCCAAGGATTTGATGACAAATTGCTCCAATCGCGCATCTAATTGCAGTTTCACGTGCACTTGCTCTTTCAAGTGACAGCCTTATGTCATTGTGGTTATACTTAAATGTCCCAACCAAGTCAGCGTGTCCTGGACGAGGAACTACGAAAGGTTCTATTTCTTTATCCTTCCAATTTTTCCAATCTTTATTAATAATCTTTATTGCTATGGGACCGCCCGTTGATAAATTATTAATTACACCTGAAGTAATAAAAATCTCATCTTTTTCAATATTCATTCTTCCACCAGAACCTAAAGATTTTTGTCTTCTTGATAAAAAATCATCAATATAATTTTTACTTACTTCAAAATTTGATGGAATACCTTCTATAATTGCAGTTAATTCTGGTCCATGACTTTCACCAGCGGTAAGATATTTAATTTTCATAATCTATCCTTTCTACAATTTCCTTGTAAGCTTCGTTAAATTTTATACATTGTCCTGTCCATATGTTAAACGAAGATATTGCTTGAGCAATTAACATTATTGTCCCATCAATTGATGTTACATTTTTAGGAAGATCACTTATAAGTTTCTTTGATACACCATATCCAAAATTATAAAATAGTTCTAATTTTGAAAAATTAAGATGACTTATTGGAAGTTTTTCGTTTTCATATGGTGGCATTCCTAATGGCGTAGTATTTATAATGACCTCAACATCACCAGCAAGCTTATCAACATCTGTATAAGTGAAGTCTCCATCTTTTTTATTTCTAGACACTACATACACCGTATTATTTTCTGATAACGTATACTTCGCAGTTTGTGCACTTCCTCCGCTACCTAAAATAAGTACAAATTTATCATTAATATCAAAATTGATAAATTCAAAAGTTTGATTAATGCCGTCGATATCTGTGTTTGATAATAAAACGTTTTCACCATCTACGCTCACCGTATTTACAGCTTTAATATTATCAACAACTGATGATCTCGAAACGTTTTTTAAATCTTTAGATAAATTATAAATTTTTTCTTTATGAGGAATTGTTACATTATATCCATCAAATTCATTGTTTAAACTCTCAAAAATATCTATAGTAAAATTTTCGATTGGCAATTTTTTATATGCAATATCAATATTTGAAATTTCAGAAAGACTTTGATGTATATTTGGAGAAAATGTCTTTGTCAATGGCCAACCTATTATTCCTAATCTAACTGTCATAATTTGCTCCAATTTTTTTTAGATCTGAAAAAAAGCTAGGGTAAGAATCTGAAATACAATTTATGTTATCTGGTTTAATTCCTTTATTAATTGCTAGGTTTGCAATCACACTAGTCATGGCTATTCTGTGGTCCTCAAAAGTTTTAATTTGTCCTGATTTTAGTTTTTGAGGGCCATTAACTTTAAATCCTTCAGGATTAACTTCTATATTTCCACCCAATGATTGAATAAAGTTTTCCATAGATTTTATACGATCTGATTCTTTCAGTCTTAGCTCACTTGCACCAGAAACGGTGGTCACTCCCTTAGCTTGAGTCGCCAAAAGAGTAAGTATTGGAAATTCATCTACCATATCAGACACCTCTTCCTTGTCAACCTTGACAGAAGATAGATTAGATCTTGAAACATGTATATCTCCTACTGACTCGTTATCTCTCACTTCTAAATTTTCAATTGATATCTTTGCGTTCATTCTTTTCAATATTTTAAGAAAACCAATTCTTCTCTCATTAAGTAAAACATCTTTGATGATCAATTTTTTACTTTTCATAAGCCCAAGAGCTATCAAAAATGCCGCAGAGGAAGGATCTCCGGGCACGGTATAATCAATACTTCTAAGACTTGAAACAGGTTCTACTGTTATAGAATTACCAAGTCTTACGGTATTTACTCCCATTAAATTTAACATTCGTTCAGTATGATCTCTTGTTGGCAGGTCTTCAGTGATAGTTGTCGGAAAATCATTATGATACAGTGAAGCAATAAGAAATCCGCTTTTAACTTGTGCACTTGGTTTATCCGAATAAATATTTTCAAATTTATAATCTTTTGGTTCAAAAGTAATTGGTAATTTGCCATTGGTATCTTTAATAGCAGCACCCTTTTCAATGAGTGGCTTTACTATTCTTTTCATAGGGCGTTTAATTAATTGTGTACTGCCAATTAACTCAGACTTGAAATTTTGCTTTGACAAAAGACCTGTAAGGAGCCTCGCAGTAGTACCAGAATTAACTGCATTAAGTGGACCATCAGGTTTTCTCAAGCCATGTAATCCTACCCCATGTACCTCTACTTCATTATTATTGATTTCATTTATTTCTACTCCTAATTGTCTAAAAATTTGTATCGTAGCTTTTGTATCACCCGACAATAAAATATTTTTGATTCTTGAAACTCCACTTGCTATGGAGCAAAGAATTACTGCTCTATGGGAAAGAGACTTGTCTCCAATGATATTTATAGAACCTTTAATTTTCATTACGTGAGGTCTCTTTCTCCAAATTTATCTGCCAAAGCTCTTCGCCAATCAACAGTATCTGACAAATAACCTAACATAATTTCCTCGTCACTAATTTTTTGAATTTTTTGAAGTTCTAATATTAATTTATTAATTAAACCTTTGACATTATCAACATTTGTTAGATACATATCAGAAATCATATTCGGTGAAGTCCTAGATAAACGAGTAGCTCCATCAAAACCGCCTGAGGCTAAATTTATCAATTCATTTAAATCTTGCTCCTTCATGGCAAGTGAAACTAAAGCGGAACTTAGAATATGTGGCAAGTGACTTGTCAGAGAAATTAATTCATCGTGTTTTGATTGATCAATCCATATCTCATTGGATTCAATAGCTTTTATAAATTCTAAAACTAATTCTTTGCTTTGCTCGTCAGTTGACCTTGTCTCACATAGTAAGAAGGGAGCCCCTTCGTACATTTCGGGAGTTGGCTCCCATGTACTATTATCTGCGATACCACATAATGGATGGCCTCCTATTGCTGGAATAATAGATGTATCCATTTTTTTACAAATAAGCTCTTTTGTACCTCCTAAGTCAACAATTGCTCTTGTTTTCAAAGTTGGTTCTGAATCAAAATAATTAAGAATTTCATTAATAGGAGTAGCCAAAACTGTAAGATCATAATTTATAGACTCTTCATGGTCCAACGATAGAGCAGAAAGTTTTTTTGCCCGCCTAACATTTTTTTCTAAAATATCAGATCCACTTACTTCAATACCACTATTTACTAATTTGATTCCCAAATTAGTACCCATTAAGCCTAAACCAATAATATGAATTTTTTTTAACATTAAAGTGACCTTCCAACCGCCTTTGCAACAATTGATGCTTTACTTATTAAAGCTTCTAATTCACTAGGTAACAATGCTTGTGGTCCATCACATAAAGCTTCCTCTGGCCTTGGGTGAATTTCAATTAATAACCCATCAGCACCAGCAGCTATAGCTGCTAAAGCAACTGGCTCAACTAAAGAATTGTCACCTGTTGCATGACTGGGGTCAGCAATCACAGGCAAATGACTGTTCTGCTTCAAGAAAGGAATAGCGTTTATATCAAACGTATTCCTTGTGGCGGTCTCATAAGTCCTAATACCTCTTTCACATAACATGACATTTTCATTGCCTCTTGATAAGATGTATTCACTTGCAAGTAATAACTCATCCAAAGTTGCAGACAATCCTCGTTTTAACAAAACAGGTAGTTTTGATTCACCAACTGCTTCGAGGAGTTTAAAATTTTGCATGTTTCTTGCACCGACTTGGAGAACATCAACATATTTTTCCATCATTGATAAATGTTGTGCATCCATAATTTCACTAAATAGAGGTAATGAAGTAATTTCGGAGGCCTCTTTTAGCATTTTTAACCCATCTTCTCCCAATCCCTGAAAACTGTATGGTGAGGTTCTTGGTTTAAATGCACCACCCCTCAAACCATTTGATCCTGCATTCTTTGCAGCCATTGCAGTTTCAATTGTTTGCTCTTGTGTTTCAGCGCTATCTGGACCAGCAATAATTGCAATTTCATCACCACCAATAACAAGGTTTTGTATTTGAATTATTGAATTTTCTTTTTTGTAATTTTTACTCGCAAGTTTATATGGTTTTCCTACTGGAATTACTCTACTTACATTTGGTAAAAGCTTCATTACGGCTCGATGATCTTCATTCACTTTTCCGCTAACTGCAACAACACTTCTTTCAACACCATTAATAACCAGTGGTTCATGCCCTTGCTGTATTGCTTTTTCTTTTACTTTCTCAATATCTTCATCAGTATGAGACTCCTTCATTACTACTATCAATTTTCCTCCTCAAAAAAAAAATCGGGCTTTTGCCCGATTTCACACAACGTACTTTAGGGCAACCTATATGTGCTCTCCAAAGTAAAAGTATGTGTTATTTAATTTCATTAACAAATATGTTAGCAGAGTATTAAACTTTGCAAATAAATTTTTATCTATCGGGTCTTAGTTTTTTAGCGTCATCTAAGTAAACATGATTGACTTCTGCTAAATCTTTATTTAGATAAATCAATATACGAATACACCCCGAAAGATCGCCATCTATATTGGGAGCAAGAGTGTCTATGGCAGCAACAGATGTCATTTCCAGCTCTCGAAATACTTTTGCTGGAAAAGCTTCAGAAATGTCCGAAGTTACCGTAAAAATAGCAAATTCTATATCATTTTCAGTTATTGCATTCCTAATAAGAATTTCATTGACTAATTTTTTAGAAGAAGACATAATGCTATCTTCATTGTTTTTGACAACTGCAATCGCTCCACGTATGCTTTTCATAATATTTGTTTACTATATAAAAAGAGTGGATCAATGTCCACTCTTTTTTAATTCTTAGATGTAAATCTTTTACATCATACCTTCCATGCCTCCCATTCCGCCTGGAGGCATTGGTGGTTCATCTTCTGGCTCTTCTGCAATTAATGCTTCTGTAGTTAATACCAATGAAGCTATTGAGGTTGCATTTTGTACAGTTGATCTTGTTACTTTTGCAGGATCAATTACACCTTCTTTAACCAAATCAGTTGTTTCGCCAGTAGCAGCGTTAAGTCCTACATTTCCTTTTTCAGATTTAACTTTTTCAACCATTACGCCACCTTCGTAACCAGCATTTACTGCTATTTGTCTGAGTGGAGCTTCAAGGGCTTTTTGAACTATGTTTCTTCCAACAATTTCTCCTTCAGTTCCACCAGAAATTTTATCTATTGACTCTTGTGCTCTTATTAATGCAACACCTCCACCAGCAACTATTCCTTCTTCAACAGCAGCTCTGGTAGCAGCTAGAGCATCTTCAATTCTCATCTTTTTTTCTTTAAGCTCAACTTCAGTTGCAGCACCTACTTTTACAACAGCTACTCCTCCTGATAATTTTGCTAATCTTTCTTGAAGCTTTTCTTTATCCCAGTCAGAGTCTGATTCGTCAATTTCAGCTTGTATTTGCTTAACTCTTCCATCTACGTCAGATTTCTTACCTTTTCCATCAACAATTGTTGTAGCATCTTTTTTTACAACAACTCTGGCAGCTTCACCAAGCATGTCTACGGTAGTATTTTCAGTCTTTAAACCAAGTTCTTCAGAAATGACTTCTCCGCCAGTCAAAATAGCAATAT
>CACNQV010000006.1 GCA_902622665.1 uncultured Candidatus Actinomarina sp. | reverse complement strand
TTAAAAGTCATGCCAGGTTTTGTTGAATTGTATATTTCATAATGAATGTTTGAAACTACTTTGCCTGCTCTTTCCATCTTTTTAAAATCTTCAGAAGTTTTATATGTAAGCATTATTTATTTAAATTCTTTCAGTATTAAGTTGTAAATATTTTTAACTTCTCCAACAGCATTTATCTTTGCAACTAAATTTTTTTGTTCATAGTATTCGATTAGAGGAGCAGTATCATTTTCATAAACTTCAAGCCTGACACTTACAGACTCTTCCGTATCATCACTTCGACCACTAGTTTCACCTCTGTTTAAAATTCTTTTTATTAGCTCATCACGGTCAGCTTCAAAAACTATGACTTTAGAAATTTTAAATTCGGCACTTATTTTATCTAGACTTTCTGCTTGTGCAATCGTTCTTGGAAAACCATCCAGTATTGCTCCATTGACACAATCGTCAGAAAGAAGTCTTTCTTGCAACATCTCTATAACTAAAGAGTCAGGAACAAGTTTACCTTCATCAAGAAGAGTTTTAGCAGTTTTTCCGAGCTCTGTTTCGTTGCTTACATGCTCACGAAGCATGTCTCCCGTTGAAATGTGAGCAAGATTTTTTTCTTCAGCAATTGTTATTGCTTGAGTTCCTTTTCCAGCACCAGGTGGCCCTAGAAAGATTACTAAATTGCTCAATCAATAAATCCTTCGTAATTTCGCATACTTAACTGACTCTCGATTTGCTTCATGGTTTCCAAAGCTACACCGACTGTAATAAGAATAGATATGCCACTAAATCCAAGGGGAATGTCCCAAATAACAGACGCTATCGAAGGAAGTACTGCAACTGACGCTAAAAACACAGATCCTGGAAGAGTGATTCTGTTAATAATATGCGAAAGATAGTTTGTAGTAGAAATTCCAGGCCTGACTCCAGGTACAAAGCCACCCTGTCTTCTGATCATGTCTGACTGACGAACAGGGTCAAATTGGATTGTTGTGTAGAAGTACGTAAAGAAAATAATTAATATACCAAGAAAGAAAACATAAAACCAGGTTGTCCCCTGAGAATTAGCTAGATTAATATCGATCCAATTTCTAATAGCAGCTGTAACATTATTGTCTTGCGGTAAGGATGTAGCTACTAGCGCAGGGAAAAACAAAATACTTGTAGCAAATATAACAGGAATAACTCCAGCACTATTTACCTTTAATGGTATATATGTGCTTTGTCCACCCATAACTTTCCTTCCTCTAACTCGTTTTGCAAACTGTATAGGAATTCTTCTTTGACCTTGTTCAACATAAATTATTCCAACAATCATAAGTATGAACATAACCATTAGAAACACGAATTGACCAAGTCTTCCTTGACCAGCTGTTACTTGGTAAGAAGTTCCAAACTGAGATGGTAGCTGACTGACAATGCTGGCAAAAATAATAAGAGACATTCCATTACCTACACCTCTTTGAGAAATAAGCTCGCCAATCCACATGATAAATGCAGTGCCAGCAGTCATTGTTAAGACGATTAGACCAACCCGCGATGGTGTGTAGTTTGGAATTAATGAGATACCTCCAGTTAAACTTCCTCTTGAAAATAAGTAAGTTAATGCTGTAGATTGTAAAAGAGCTAAAACAACAGTTATATACCTTGTCCATTGGGTAATAACTTTTCTGCCCGACTCACCCTCTTCTTGAAGTTTTTGCAACCTTGGAATAACAACAGTTAATAACTGAAGAATAATACTGGCAGTGATATAAGGCATTATCCCTAGAGCAAATACTGAAAAAGTTTCTAATGCACCTCCTGAAAATAAATTAAGCAACCCGTAAATACCAGCCTGTGACCCAGAATCTGTAAGTCTTTGGACAGCATCAAGATCTACGCCTGGAACAGGTACAGCTGCTCCTAATCTATAAACAGCAAACATGAAAAGAGTAAATAATATTCTTTTTCTTAAATCTGGAATTTTGAATATATATCTAAAAATAGATAGTTGCATAATTACTCTTTAATAATTTCTACTGTACCGCCAGCACTTTCAATTTTGCTTTTAGCGACTTCACTTATAGCGTGGATTTTCAAATCAATTTTTTTAGTAATTTCACCATCACCTAATATTTTTACCAAACCTTTTTTTCTAGTTAGTCCCATCTCTCTAAGGATATCAGGAGTAACTTCACCTTCTAAATTCTTTTCCTGTAATTCACTAACATTGACAACTACATACGACATTTTTGCGGCATTACCGATACCCCTCACTTTAGGAATACGTCTATATAAAGGTATTTGACCGCCTTCAAAATATGCTGGAACGGTTTTTCTTGCCCCTGTTCCCTTAGTACCTCTACCTGCAGTTTTTCCTCTTTTTCCTGATTCGCCCCTACCTTTTCTTAATTTTTGTTTTGTAGATCCAGGACTTGGTTTTAAATGATGGAATCTTAGTTTTTTCATATTATTTAATTTCTTCTATTTCTACTAAATGCTCAATTTTGTGAAGCATACCTTCAACCATCGGGTTGAGCTCTCTTTCGGTTGAAGAATTTATTTTTTTAAGACCTAAACTTCTAACAGTTTCTCGAGCTTTTGGTTTTTGCCCAATTAAGCTTCTTTTTAAAGTAATTTTAACTTTCATCTACAACCTTTACCTTTTTTTCAGCTTTAGTCTTTTCATATGCCTCAACTAACCCAGCTGGTGCGACCTCGGACGGCTTTTTACCCCTGAGTCCAGCAACCATATCTGGTGTTCTCTGGCTTAACAAGCCATTAATAGTTGCTTTTGCAACATTAAGATGAGTAGGTGAACCTAGAGATTTTGCAAGTATATCTTTAACTCCTGCTACTTCAAGCACCTGCCTAGCTGCACCTCCTGCAATTACTCCTGTACCGGGAGCTGCTGGTTTAAGAAGAACTCTAGAAGACCCATGCTTTCCAATAATTGAGTGAACAATCGTTGATCCTGCCATTGGAATATCTTGAATATTTTTTTTAGCATTTTCTATAGCTTTCTGAATGGCTAGTGGGACTTCAGAACCTTTTCCGTAGCCAATTCCAGCTCTTCCATTTCCATCTCCAACTGCTACAAGGGCAGTAAATGCAAAGTTTCTTCCGCCCTTAACAACTTTGGCTACTCTATTTATGTGGATTACACTCTCTTGAAGTTCTAGCTCAGCCATTAAAATTCAATTCCTTTTTCTCTAATTCCATCTGCTAAAGATTTAACTCTACCGTGATATATATAACCACCTCTGTCAAAAACTGCTTTTGAAATTTTAAGATCATTTAACTTTTTACCCATAAGCTCTCCTACTTCTTTTGAGCCCTCAACTGAAAGTGTTTTAGATTTTACTTCTTTTGAAAGAGTACTTGCTGATGCAATTGTTACTTGATTTAAATCATCTATAGCCTGTACATATATATTGTTGTTACTTTTAAAAACAGCAAGACGCGGGATAGAGGCTGTGCCGTTAACTTTTTTTCTGATCCTAATTTTTCTATGTTTTCTTTTGTCTTTAACTTTCATTATCCCTTTATGCCCCAGCAGTTACTGCAGCTTTTCCTGCTTTTCTTCTTACATATTCATCTTCATATCTAATGCCTTTGCCTTTGTAAGGCTCAGGTGGTTTAATAGCTCTAATATTTGCTGATACTTGTCCAACAAGTGCCTTGTCAATTCCAGAAACAATTATTGTATTTTGATCTGGAACTTCAAAATTAACACCTTCAACTTTTTTAAAAATTACAGGATGTGAAAATCCACAAAGAATCTCGATATCATTGCCCTTCAAAGTTGCTCTATGTCCAACACCTTGTAAGAGTAAAGTTTTCTTATAACCCTCCATTACGCCATGAATATTATTTGCAATCAATGATCTATACAATCCATGAAGGCTCCTTACTTCAGCAACTTCAGAGCTTCTAGAAAAATTTAAAATATTATCATTAATCTCATAATTTATTCTGTCGTCAACAATTTCAACTTTGAGCTCGCCTTTAGGACCTTTAACAGAAATAAAGTTACCCTCAATTTTTAATTCTACGTTTTCAGGTATTTCAACTGGTTTATTGCCAATCCGACTCATGACCAAACCTCACAAATTAACTCTCCACCAAGTTTTCTTTTTCGCGCTTCAGAATCAGCCAATAAACCTCTTGAAGTTGAAACTATAACTGTCCCCAATCCTCCATTATTTCGTGGAAGCGAATCAGAACCCACATAAAGCCTTCTACCTGGTTTACTCAGTCTGTTTAAGCCAGCTAAAACCGGTGAGCCATTTTCTGAATATTTTAAATCTATTTCTATTTGTTTACTTGAACCATCTCCAGATACTTTAACATCACTAATATATCCTTCTTCCTTTAAAAGTTTCGAAAGTTCTAATTTGAACTTTGAATGAGGAACGGAAACGGATGGCTTGCTTACCATTGATGCATTTCTTATTCTTGTTAGAAAATCTGAAATTGGATCTGAATTCATTTTTACCAGGAAGCTTTCTTAATACCAGGCAACTCACCTTTTAATGCTAGATCTCTGAATGTATTTCTTGACATCCCAAATTTTCTAAGAGTACCCCTAGGTCTACCTGTTACTTCACATCGGTTTCGATGTCTTGTAGCAGAAGCGTCTCTAGGCATTTTTGCAATCTTTTTTTGAGCCTCACGCTTTTCATCGTATGATGTATTAGGATCTTTAATAATCTTGAGCAGCTCCTGACGCCTTTCAGCATAAACTGAGATAGCTCTCTTTCTCTGATTATTTTTTACTATTTTGCTCGTTTTTGCCATAATTAATTCTCCCTAAATGGAAATCCTAGCGATTGTAATAATACATAACCTTTTTCGTTATCGTTAGCAGAAGTGCAAATTGTAATATTCATTCCTCTTATGTCTCTTACCTTGTCATACTCAACTTCAGGAAATACTAACTGTTCATTTAATCCAAGTGTATAATTTCCGTTTCCATCAAAAGATTTTTTATTAAAACCTCTAAAGTCACGAATTCGTGGAACAACGACTTGTACAAACCTATCATAGAATTCCCACATCCTGTCGCCTCTTAAAGTTACAGATGTACCAATCGGCATTCCTTCTCTAATTTTAAATCCTGCAATTGATTTTTTTGCTCTTCTAATCACTGGTTTTTGTCCAGAAATTGCAGTTAATTCATCAACCATTGACTCAAGTGCCCTACCATCGGTAGCTGCCTTACCATCACCAATATTGATAATTATTTTTTCGAGACTTGGTATTTCATTTACATTACTCAATTGAAGATCAGTCATAATCTGTTTTTTTAATTCGGTGTTAAACTGTTCTTTTAATCTAGGAATCATACTTCATCACCTGTTTGAGTTAATATTCTATATTTCTTGCCATTTTTATCGAACTTATAACCAACTCGTCCTGATCTCTTTTTTACAACTAGTGCAACATTGGATACATTTATTGGCATGCTTTTATCAATAACTCCACCTTGCATTGTTTGACCTTGTGGTTTCTGATGTTTTTTATTTACGTTAACTCCCTCAACCAAGACAGTTCCTTTTTTTGGAAAAGCCTGTAAAACTTTGCCTTCTTTTCCAGCATCTTTTCCTGATATTACTTTTACCATGTCTCCTTTTTGAATTTTCATTACAAAACCTCCGGAGCTAAAGATACTATTCTCATAAACTTTTTTTCTCTTAATTCTCTACCAACTGGTCCAAAAATTCTTGTACCTCGTGGTTGCTCTTGTTCATTAATAATTACACATGCATTTTCGTCGAAACGTATGTATGTTCCATCTTTTCTTCTTGTTTCTTTCTTAGTTCTAACTACAACAGCTTGAACAATATCACCTTTTTTGATTTGACCACCTGGAATAGCGTCTTTTACAGTAGCAACAAAAGTATCGCCTAGGCCAGCATATCTGATTCTTGAGCTTCCTTTAACTTTGATACAAAGTACTTCTTTTGCACCAGAGTTATCAGCAACTTTAAGCCTTGATTCTTTTTGAATCATCTTGCTCTCTCCACTACTTCCGTAACACGCCATTTTTTTGTTTTAGAAAATGGTTTAGTTTCCATTATTTTGACTGTATCGCCTACTTTTGCTTCAAAGCTTTCATCATGAGCATGTAATTTTCTTGTCTTTTTAACAATTTTTTTATATTTTGGATGAGGAAATTGAAGTTCTATCGCAACTGTTACGGTTTTTTCGCGAGCATCAGAAACAACTATTCCGGTCCTTACTTTTCTTGACGATCTTTCTGTATTTTCCATTATTCAGTTACCTCATTATTTAATTCATTAAGTTTTTCAGTTAAAACTGTGTTTGCTTGTGCAATCTCTTTTTTAATTTTTTTGAAAACGGAAGTGTCTTCAATTTGGCTTGTTGCTAGTGCAAATCTAGAATCCATAAGTTCTTTTTTCAAATCAACTATTTTATTTTCTAGTTCTTTAACAGAAAGTTCTCTTAAGTCATTAACACTCATACGTTATCTCTCATAACAAATTTAGTTTTCATAGGTAGCTTGTGACCAGCTTTTCTCATTGCTTCACGTGCAACATCTTCTGGCACACCGGATATTTCAAAAAGTATTCGACCCGGCTTTACTACTGCAACATAATATTCAACATTACCTTTACCAGATCCCATTCTTACTTCTGCAGGTTTTTTTGTAATTGGTTTGTGAGGAAATATATTAATCCAAACTTTACCACCACGCTTCATAGTTCGTGTAATCGTAATTCTTGCAGCTTCTATCTGTCTAGCAGTGACATACGAGGTTTCAACTGCTTGTATACCAAAATCACCAAACGCAACATTATTCCCACCTTTTGAATTACCTTTTCTTCTTCCTCGAAAAGACTTTCTATATTTTGTTTTTTTTGGCATTAACATGTTTTTACTCTTCTTCTAAAATTGATTTTTCTTCTTCAAACTTTGCTTGAGCATCTTCTTTAGTAATTTTTTTTCCTCCACCAGCTTCAACGATCTTTGATGATTTTTCCTCATTCACTTTTTTACCACCACCAGCTTCAAGAATTTTTGATTCTTTCTTTTCTCCAACAGCAGCTTCCGCTCTTGATTTAACCGATTTAACTCTTCCAGCAGCTGGACCGCCGCTAGCTAGGTTTGCTTCTGCAGATATTTTTTCTTGTCTGAGCTTGTTTGAGCCAACAACATCACCTTTATAAACCCAGACTTTTACACCAATTGCTCCAACTGTAGTGTGTGCTGCTGCTCTTCCAAAATCAATGTCGGCACGTAAGGTATGAAGAGGTACTCTTCCTTCTCGGTACCATTCTCTTCTTCCCATCTCTGCTCCACCGAGTCTCCCTGAACATTCAACTCTGACACCTTCGGCACCAGCTTTTAATGCAGCTGTAACAGCTCTTTTCATAGCTCTTCTAAAAGCTACTCTGTTCTCTAATTGGTCAGCTATTCCTCTAGCCAAAAGTTGAGCGTCTAATTCTGCTTCTCTGATTTCAATAATATTTAGCTTTACTGGTTGCTTAGATAATTTTTCAATTCCTTTTCGCAATCTGTCTGCTTCAACTCCTTTTCGACCGATTACTACACCTGGTCTAGCTGTATGTATGTCAACAGTCAATGTTCCACCTTTGTCTCTTCTTTCAATATCGATACGAGAGACAGCAGCCTTTGGAAGCTGTCGAGATAGAAAATCTCTAATTTGATAATCTTGATTAACTAAGTCTTTATAATCTTTACCGTTAAACCAACGAGATTTCCAGTCGTTTACAATACCAATTCTAAATGCATATGGATGTGTTTTTTGACCCATTATTCACCCAAACTTTCTAACTCAATTAGCAAATGGGTAGTTCTCTTATTAATTCTTCCTGCCCTACCTCTTGCACGTGGTCTAAATCTTTTTAGTGTTGGCCCTTCATTTGCGATTGCTTTTGAAATATATAAATCAGAAGATTTTAAATTATAGTTTGCTTCAGCATTTGCGATAGCACTTTCAAGAAGTTGTTTTATTTCAGTAGCTGCTTTTCTTTTTGTAAAAGTTAATACATTTAAAGCATCTTGGACATCAAGCCCTCTAATAAGATTCAATACAAGTCTCATTTTGTAAGGAGATTGCCTTAAATATTTACTTTGAGCTTTTACTGTTGTGTTTTCCATTAGTTTTGTCCCGGGTGTCCTTTAAATGTTCTTGTTGGTGAAAACTCTCCAAGTTTATGACCAACCATTGCCTCTGTTATAAATACTGGTAAATGTTGTCTTCCATTGTGTACAGCTATTGTCAAGCCAACCATCTCTGGAACTACAGTTGAGCGACGACTCCAGGTCTTAATTACTCCCTTATTGCCTGTATTTTGAGCTTCTTCTACTTTCTTTAGAAGATGCTCATCAACAAATGGTCCTTTTCGCAGACTTCTTGACATATTAGCTTCTTCCCTTTTGAGATCTTCTTCTAACAATTGACTTATTGCTATATTTATTTTTATTTCTAGTCTTTTTCTCAGGCTTTCCCCAAGGGCTAACGGGGACACGACCTCCAGAGGATTTTCCTTCTCCTCCTCCAAGTGGGTGATCAACAGGGTTCATTGCTACACCTCTTGTCTGTGGTCTGACACCTTTCCATCTATTTCGTCCAGCTTTACCTAACTTTGTTAATTCTGCCTCTGCATTACCAACAGTTCCAACAGTTGCTCTACAATCCATGGGAACATTTCTCATTTCACCAGATGGAAGTCTTAGTAATGCTGTATCGCCTTCTTTACTCATTAACTGCACAGAAGATCCAGCAGATCGAGCCATTTTAGCTCCCCCACCAGGTCTTAACTCAACAGCATGAATGAATGTACCAGCAGGAATATTTCTCAATGGAAGACAGTTTCCATCTTTTATATCAGCTTTAGAACCTGACTCAACAATTGTGTCGACTTCAACACCATCTGGAGCAATAATGTAAGCTTTTTCACCATCTACATAATGGAGTAATGCTATTCTTGCATTTCTGTTTGGATCATATTCTATTCCAGCGACCCTTGCTGGAATTCCATCTTTAATTCTTTTAAAATCTACAACTCTATACTTTTGTTTATGTCCGCCTCCTCTGTGACGAGATGTAATTCTGCCCTTATTATTTCTTCCACCAGAAGATTTTTTAGACTGTAATAATGACTTTTCGGGCTTCTTTTTTGTAATATCTTTGAAGTCTGTCGAAACCTGTCCTCTCATTCCTGGAGTTACTGGTCTAATTTTTTTTGATCCCATATTTAAACTCCAAAAGCCTCTATAGTTTCACCTTCAGAAAGTGTAACTATTGCTATTTTTCTAGTACTTTGTTGGCCAAATACATATCCAAATCTTTTCTTTTTTCCTTTACGATACATTGTGTTAACCCTAAGTACATTAACGTCAAACATCTGTTCAACAGCTTTTTTAATTTGAGGCTTATCGGTTTTAGGGTGAACAAAAAATGTATAAGAATTTGAGTCAGCAATTCTGTCATATGATTTTTCAGAAATAACAGGTGCAATCAAAACATCTTCGAGGTATTTCATTATTTATCCCCCAAATATTTTGAAATAGCATTTAAAGAAAAGATCGTATCATCAGTTGATATAATATCGATGGCAGCAACTTTGCTTACAGAAACTAATTTTGAATCTTCCAAGTTTCTAAAAGACTTAAACAAAGCTTCGTCCTCATCAGAGTAAATAAATGTAAAGCTTCTTTTTATACCAAATTCTTTTATCGCTGAAGCAGCTGATTTAGTAGATGGGGACTCAATACCATTTCCATCAATAACAAAAAGTGATTCTTCTGAAATTCTTTGAGAAATCGCCATGGCTAATGCTTTGCTTTTCATCTTTTTTGGAGTTCTATCTTTATATACTCTAGTTCCAGGACCATGAGCAACGCCACCACCGACAAATTGTGGAGATCTTAAAGAACCTTGACGTGCACGTCCTGTACCTTTTTGCGCCCAAGGTTTTGCACCAGTACCAGAAACTTGAGCCCTTGTTTTTACTGATGCAGTATTATTTCTAAAGTTTGTTCTACTTCCTTTAACAACTTGATGTAAAAGGCCAACATTTATTTCTTCTAAAGGTTCAAACTTGTATTGTTTTTTTGAAACTTTGTTTTCTTTTGTATTTAAGGTGTCTAATTTAACACTCATTGCTTAACCTTTATAGCTTTCTGAACTTTTACAATGTTTCCCTTGTTACCAGGCACCGAACCATTTACCAATAAATAATTTTTTTCTTCATTTAGACCAACAACGGTAACTGATTGGATTGTTGACTTTTCATTTCCCATTCTTCCAGCCATTTTTTGTCCTTTAAATACATGTCCTGGGTATGAAGCATTACCAATAGATCCACCTGCTCTATGTACTTTATGAACACCGTGGCTAGCTTTTTGGCCTGAAAAATTATGCCTTTTCATAACTCCAGCAAACCCTTTTCCTTTTGAAATACCGGAAATATCTACTTTCTGCCCAACTTCGAACACGTCTGAAACTTTTACTACCGCTCCAGGACCTAATTCAAAACTTTCATCTACTTCAACTTCAAAAACAATTTCTCCTGGTTCAGAATTGTATTTTTTAAAATGATTTTGGAGAGGTTTGGTAGGATTTTTTTTGGTCCCTATTGTAAGTTGGGCCGCACTATAACCATCAACTTCATTGTTCTTAATCTGAACTACTCTACAATCGGAAACATCTAGAACTGTAACTCCAAGTGCTTTTGAATTTTCATCAAATATCTGAGTCATTCCTACTTTTCTTGCTATTAAAGTATTCATAATTTAATCTCAACTTCAACACCAGCGGGTAGGTCAAGCCTCATAAGTGAGTCAACAGTCTTTGGTGTAGGCTCAACTATATCAATTAATCGCTTGTGAATTCTCATTTCAAAATGTTCACGAGACTTTTTATCTACATGAGGTGACCTAATTACACAGTATCTATGTATTTGAGTTGGCAGCGGCACAGGACCTTTGACTTTTGCTTGCGTTTTCATAACTGTTTCAGCAATTTTACGTGCAGATTCATCAACAACGTAATTGTCATAAGCTTTTAGCTTTATTCTGATTTGTTGTCCTTTTGCCATTTTTTCCTCAAAAAAAACCGGGAGTTAAATTCTACTCCCGGTTAGTTTTTATTACTCGATAACTTTTGTCACCTGTCCAGCTCCAACAGTTCTACCACCTTCTCTAATTGCGAACTTAACACCCTCTTCCATTGCAATTGGAGAAATAAGTTCGACAGAGATAGAAACGTTGTCACCAGGCATAACCATTTCAGTACCTTCGCTGAGATTTACTTCTCCCGTTACGTCAGTGGTTCTAAAATAGAATTGTGGTCTATATCCTTTGAAAAATGGATTGTGTCTTCCACCTTCTTCTTTTGTAAGAACATAAACTTCTGCCTCAAATTTTGTATGAGGTGTAATTGAGCCAGGTTTTGCAATAACCTGTCCTCTTTCAACATCATCTTTATCAACTCCACGTAAGAGAAGACCGACGTTGTCACCTGCTCTACCTTCATCAAGAAGTTTTCTAAACATCTCAACGCCAGTACAAACTGATTTAGATGTTTCTCTGATTCCAACAATCTCGACTTCTTCGTTAACGTTAACAATACCTTGTTCGATTCTTCCTGTTACAACGGTACCTCTACCAGTGATAGAGAAGACATCTTCAACAGGCATCAAAAATGGTTTGTCAACGATTCTTGTTGGTTCTTCTATATAAGCATCAACTTGGTCCATTAATTCCTTAACAGCATTAATGCCTTCTTCTTTACCTTCAAGAGCAGCGAGTGCTGAACCTTTAACTACTGGAACATCATCGCCTGGAAAGTCATACTCATTTAATAATTCTCTAACTTCCATTTCTACAAGATCTAAAAGTTCATCATCATCAACTTGATCGACTTTATTTAGAAATACAGCAATAGCTGGTACACCAACTTGCCTTGCTAGAAGTACGTGCTCTCTAGTTTGTGGCATAGGACCATCTGCTGCAGAAACTACCAAAATTGCTCCATCAACTTGAGCTGCACCTGTAATCATGTTTTTAACATAATCAGCGTGACCAGGCATGTCTACGTGAGCATAATGTCTGTTTTCAGTTTCATACTCAACGTGAGCAATCTGGATAGTGATTCCTCTTTCCCTCTCTTCAGGGGCTTTGTCAATATCTTCAAAAGCTGTAACGTCGCCTGAACCAGCATCGGCTAAAACTTTTGTAATAGCGGCCGTCAATGTCGTTTTACCGTGGTCAATGTGTCCCATTGTACCAACGTTCACATGAGGCTTGCTACGGTCAAATTTTTCCTTTGACATATTTTCTCCTTTTTTTTAAATCTAAACCTATTAAGGTCTAAACTTCTACCTCTACTCCACGAATACTCGCAGTTATTTCTTTAGTTATGCTGTCTGGTACGTCTTCATAACTATCAAACTGCATCGTAAATGTTGCACGGCCTTGTGTTCGGGAACGCAAATCAGTTGCGTAGCCAAACATTTCTGATAATGGTACTTTTGCATTAACGACCTTTGCAGATCCTCTTTGCTCCATTTCAGCTATCTTTCCTCTTCTTGAGGATAGATCTCCGACAACATCTCCCATAAAATCTTCAGGTGTTACCACCTCAACGGTCATAACTGGTTCAAGCAATTTAACACCAGCCTTTTTTGCACCATCTTTAAGCGCCATTGATCCAGCAATTTTAAATGCCATTTCTGAAGAGTCAACATCATGATAAGTTCCATCTTTAAGTGTTGCTCTTATGTTTACCAATGGATATCCAGCTAAAACTCCTGTTTCCATTGCAGCTTCAACTCCAGCATTTACTGATGGTATATATTCTTTTGGTATTCTTCCGCTTTTAATTAAGTCTACAAATTCATACCCATCATCTATCGGTTCTAATTCCATAATTACATGACCATATTGACCACGACCACCACTTTGTCTTATATATTTTGCTTCAACATCTGTTTTTTTCTTAAGAGCCTCTCGGTAAGCTACTTGGGGTTTTCCAATATTTGCTTCAACTTTAAATTCTCTTTTTAACCTATCAACTAAAATATCTAAATGTAATTCACCCATTCCAGATATTATTGTTTGTCCAGTTTCTTCATCAGATTGAACACGAAATGTTGGATCTTCTTCAGCTAATTTTTGTAAACCTTCTGATAATTTTTCTTCGTCAGCTTTTGATTTTGGCTCAATAGCGACAGAAATTACAGGCTCAGGAAAAGTCATTGACTCTAGTTGAATAAGCTGTGATGAATCCGATAAGGTATCTCCAGTCTTTGCATTTTTTAGGCCAACACCCGCAACAATATCTCCTGCGCAAATAAAATCTATATCTTCTCTTGAATTGGAGTGCATTCTTAAAATTCTTCCTAATCTTTCTTCTTTTCCTGTAGTAGTGTTAGTTACTTTGTCGCCTTTGTTGAGAGTACCCGAGTAAACTCTGAAATATGTAAGCTTACCAACATGTGGATCGCTAACTACTTTAAATGCTAATGCAGAGAATGGTTCTTCATCGCTATGAGATCTTGAAAGCTCATTTTCTTCATCTCCTGGTTTAAAACCTGTTACATCTTCAATATCAAGTGGTGACGGTAAATAATCAACAACAGCATCAAGTAAAAGCTGGACACCTTTGTTTTTAAACGCACTTCCGGCAAGTACAGGAACGAACATACCCTCTAAGGTTCCTTTTCTAATCGCTTTTTTAATATCTTCAACAGTTAGTTCTTCATCAGCGAAGTATTTTTCTAATACATCATCGTCTGCTTCGGCAACTATATCTAAAAGTTCTTGTCTTTTAGTATTTGCCTCCTCGAGCATATCTTCAGGAATATCTGCTATGTCCCATTCAGAACCATCATCTTTAGACCATGTATGAGATTTCATTTCTACCAAATCAATAACACCAACAAAATCTGCTTCAGAACCGATTGGAATATGAAGAACTGCTGGCTTTGCTTCTAACCTTTCAATGATTGATTGAACATCAAAATTAAAATCTGCACCAGTTCTATCTAGTTTGTTGACAAAACAAATTCTTGGGACATTATATTTATCAGCCTGCCTCCAAACTGTTTCCGACTGGGGCTCAACACCTGCTACACCATCAAAAACAGCAACTGCACCATCAAGAACTCTTAAAGATCTCTCAACTTCAACAGTAAAATCAACGTGACCAGGTGTATCAATTATATTAATAGTGTGTTTATTCCAACTACATGTTGTTGCGGCTGAAGTAATAGTAATACCTCTTTCTTGCTCTTGTTCCATCCAATCCATTACAGCAGCGCCATCATGGACTTCACCAATCTTGTAGGTTTTACCTGTGTAATATAATATTCTTTCGGTAAGAGTTGTTTTACCAGCATCAATGTGGGCCATAATTCCGATGTTTCTCAAATTGTTTAAATCTACTTCTCTAGCCATAAATTACCACCTGTAATGAGCAAAAGCTCTATTTGATTCTGCCATTTTGTGAACATCTTCTCTTTTTTTGACTGAGGCACCAGTTTTATTACTTGCATCTAAGATCTCTCTTCCAAGTCTTTCAGACATTGTATTTTCACCTCTTTTTCTTGAGGAATCTACCATCCAACGTATTGCTAAAGTAGTACTTCTTCTCTGAGGAACTTCCATTGGAACTTGGTAATTTGTACCACCAACTCTTCTAGATTTTGTTTCTATTTGAGGCCTTACATTTTCAAAAGCATCTTTTAGGGTGTTCAATGGATCTGAACCAGTTTGCTTTTCAACAAGTTCTAATGCTGAATAAACGATATTACTTGCTAAATCTTTTTTACCATCTAATAAAACTTGGTTTATAAGTTGAGATACCAACAAACTGTTATAGATCGGGTCAGGTTCTGGTTTTCTTTTAAGTGATGGTCCTCTTCTCATTTACTTAACCTTTTTTACTTCCATACCTGGATCTAGCTTGCTTTCTATCTGTCACACCAGCTGTGTCCAAGGCTCCTCTGATTACTTTATACCTAACACCAGGCAAGTCTTTTACTCTCCCGCCTCTAACTAAAACTATTGAGTGTTCTTGAAGATTATGTCCCTCACCGGGTATATAGGCAGTTACTTCTGTACCTGTTGAAAGCCTAACTCTACAAACTTTACGTAAAGCAGAATTGGGTTTTTTTGGAGTAACAGTGTACACGCGAGTACATACCCCTCTTCGTTGAGGCGAACCTTTTAGCCCAGGTGTCTTTTCTTTTGACACTTTAGACTTTCTACCTTTTCTTACCAACTGTTGCGTTGTAGGCATAGTTATTCCAATCTAAAATTTACTTATTTGGCTTACCGAAAAAGAAGTATATGACGAATTTAAACTTACAACAACCTTATTTTTATAAGTTTTTTACTCATCCTCCACTTCATTTTCATCACCTAACATAGCTAGCCATTGTGCAGGATTTGGCAAAGCTTCATCTTCTGAATCCTCGGAAGTTGAAGCCATGAATCCTAATTCAGAAACTTCAGGAGCTTCTGGCAGAGATGGTTTCATACTTTGATAAGCGTTGGAACCAGTTCCAGCAGGAATTAGTGTTCCAATGATAACATTCTCTTTTAAGCCTGAAAGAGAGTCATTACTTCTCTTCATTGCAGCTTCAGTGAGTACTCTTGTAGTTTCTTGGAAAGATGCAGCTGATAACCATGAGTCTGTTGCAAGGCTAGCTTTTGTGATACCCATAAGCTCAGGTCTTCCTTCAGCAGGAACTTTCCCATCTTTGACTAATTCTTGATTAGTCTTTCTGAATAAAGTTGAATCAACAAGTTCATTTGGTAAAAAGTCTGAATTGTTTGATTTAACAATTCTTACCCTTCTTAACATTTGGCGAACTATCATTTCAACATGCTTGTCATGAACCTCAACTCCTTGATCTCTATAAGTCTTTTGGACTTCATCAACCAAGTATTCTTGACAAGTTCTTACACCATTAATTTGTAAAACTTCTTTTGGATCTTTAGGACCTGTAGTCAGAGACTGTCCAGCTTCAACCGTATCTCCTTGGTTGATAAGCATAGTCTGTCTTCTTAAAACAAGTAATTCTACTTCTTCTTTTTCGTTTACTATGGTTACATTTCTGTTGCCTTCAGGCGTTACTTCTACAGATTTTACTTTTCCATGTATTGGAGATAGAACAGATTTTCCTTTTGGAGTTCTTGCTTCAAATAATTCAACAATTCTTGGTAATCCAGAAGTGATATCTAATCCTACAACACCACCTGTATGAAAGGTTCTCATTGTTAACTGTGTTCCCGGCTCTCCAATAGATTGTGCTGAAATTATTCCTACAGCTTCACCAACTTCAACTGGTTTTCCTGTTGCCAGGCTAAATCCATAACATAAAGGATCCATTGATTCTGGGTTAAGAGAGTTAAATGGTGTCAACACATGGACATCTTCTACGCCAGACTTTGCAATTCCATCAAGGACTTCAGCATCTATATATGTACCTTTAGTAAGCTTGATACCATTTTCCATCTCAACTACTTTTTTATTTACTTTTACATCTTCTGCTAAAACACGCCCGTACAATGTTGAGAACAGATATCTACTTACCTTTCCATCAATGAGAACACTTTTCTTAGTACCACGCCAATCAATATTTTCATCACCTAAATCTTTAACTACAATTCCCGCAGCAACATCTACTAATCTTCTTGTGAGATAACCTGAGTCTGCAGTTCTTAATGCAGTATCAGCGAGACCTTTTCTAGCACCGTGAGTAGATATGAAATACTCAAGCACTGACATACCTTCCCTAAAGTTGCTTTTTATTGGTCTTTCAATAATGTCACCTTTAGGGTTAGCAACCAAGCCTCTCATTCCTGCTAACTGCCTCACTTGCATCATATTTCCTCGAGCACCAGACTTAACCATCATGTCTACAGGATTGAACTTTTCTGCTTCAAGCTCAGCACTCATAGCATACTGAACTTGATCTGTAGCCTCGTTCCATATTTCTATAATTTTTTGCTTTCGCTCGGTTTCAGTAATAATATCCTGATTAAATAATTTTTCGACTTTCTCAGCTTCAGCTTCATATTTTTCTAGTATTTGGTTTTTGCTTGGAGGTGTTTTTACATCGTTCATAGCAACAGTCAAGCCTGCTTTGGCACCAAATGTAAATCCTACTGATTTCATTGAATCTAAAAATATTCTAAGTTCCGCTTTATTGTAACGCTCGATAACTTCAGAAATTATTTTTTTCATTTCTGGTTTTCTTACAGAAGCCTGTATATATGGAAAATCACTAGGCATAATAGAATTGAAATGCAATCTACCAAGAGTAGTTTGTGTTAGCTGATTACCATCAACTGGCTGCTCAGTTAAAAGTTCTGAAAACCTTCCTTTTAATTCTGAGTGCATTTCAGGATCACCAGCCAAATCTCCAATCCTAACGTTGATAGGTGTTTGCAACTCAATATGCCCATTTTCATAAGCAACCTGAGCTTCATCAAAATCAACAAAATTAAATTTTGCACTTTCTAATTCTTCATGACATTCAGTAATGTAGTAAAGTCCAATAACCATATCTTGGCTTGGCGAAACAATTGGATTTCCAGATGCAGGAGACAAAACATTATTAGTAGATAACATAAGAACTCTTGCTTCAGCTTGTGCTTCTGCTGATAGTGGGACATGGACTGCCATTTGGTCTCCATCAAAATCGGCGTTGAATGCTTCGCAAACCAAAGGATGTACCTGAATAGCTTTTCCTTCTACAAGAATTGGTTCAAATGCCTGAATACCAAGTCTGTGTAAAGTTGGGGCTCTATTTAATAAAACTGGATGTTCTTCAATTACTTCAGCTAAAACATCCCATACCTGAGCTCTTGATCTTTCAACCATTCGTTTTGCAGATTTAATATTTTGAGCAAGCCCAAGTTCAACAAGTCTTTTCATGACAAATGGTTTAAATAACTCTAAAGCCATCATTTTAGGGAGTCCGCATTGTTGTAATTCTAAGTGAGGACCAACAACAATCACAGAACGTGCTGAGTAATCGACTCTTTTACCAAGTAAGTTTTGACGGAATCTACCCTGTTTTCCTTTTAGCATATCTGAAAGTGACTTGAGACCACGCCCACCTGCACCAGCAACAGCACGTCCTCTTCTACCATTGTCAAATAGCGCGTCTACAGACTCTTGTAACATTCTTTTTTCATTGCTGATAATTATGTCAGGAGCTCCTAGCTCAATAAGTTTCTTTAACCTGTTGTTTCTGTTGATCAATCTTCTGTATAAGTCATTAAGGTCTGAGGTAGCAAATCTACCACCATCTAACTGAACCATAGGACGAAGTTCAGGAGGTATGACAGGAACTACTTCTAGGATCATTGCTTCAGGAGGATTTTTTCCATCTGCAAAAGGCTTAATAACTTTCATACGTTGAATAGCTCTTTGGCGTCTTTGAGCAGACTTAGAATCTAAGTCAGTTTCTAATTTTTCCATTTCAGCTTTTAAGTCAACAAGCTGCACTAATTCTCTTACAGCTTCCGCTCCCATGCCGCCAGTAAAATACTCATCATATTTGTCAATCATTTCTCGCCACAAGGTATCGTTTTCTATAAGAGTTTTTGGTTTTAGTGTCTTTAAAGTTGAGAATGCTTCTTCGATAACTTTAATTTCAGCATCGGATTTAACTTTTTTTTGTTTTATTTCTTTTTCAACTTCTTTTTTTCTAATTTGAATTTCTGGCTCAGGAATTTTTGCATTTTCCATAGCTTTAATTTCAGTATCCATCTGTTTAATTCTTTTTTGTTCCCATTCTTCGAAATCTTCATTTACAATCTCTACTTCGGCTACAACTGCTTCTTCAAGTTCAGCTAAGTCTTTTGTACGCTTTTTAGAATCAATGGAAACGACTAAGTATGCTGCGAAATATATTACTTTTTCAAGCTCTTTTGGAGACATATCTAAGAAATAGCCCAATCTGCTTGGAACACCTTTGAAGTACCAAATGTGAGTTACAGGTGCTGCGAGTTCAATATGACCCATTCTCTCTCGTCTAACTTCACGTCTTGTTACTTCAACACCGCATCTTTCACAAACAATTCCTCTATATCTGATTCTTTTGTATCTTCCACATGAACATTCCCAATCTTTTGTTGGTCCAAAAATTCTTTCATCAAAAAGGCCGTCTTTTTCAGGCTTTAGAGTTCTGTAATTTATTGTTTCTGGTTTTTTTACTTCACCAAAAGACCAGCTCCTCATTTGATCTGAGGTAGCAAGGCTAATACTTAATTCATCAAAAACTTTGTCCATATTTACACCTCAGCCTCATCTTGTTCTGGTCTTGTCATGTCAATTCCTAAAGTTTCTGCAGTCTTTACATATTCATCGCTTATATCTTTCATAGAGATTTCTTCGCCTGCTGAAAGAATTTCAACATTTAAACATAAACTTTGCATTTCTTTTAACAGAACCTTGAAAGACTCTGGTATGCCTGGTTCAGGAATATTGTCACCTTTGACTATTGATTCATAAACCTTAACTCTTCCAACAGTATCATCAGATTTTATAGTAAGAAGTTCTTGTAATGCATAGCTAGCACCATACGCTTCTAACGCCCAAACTTCCATTTCTCCAAACCTTTGTCCGCCAAACTGAGCTTTACCTCCTAATGGTTGCTGAGTAATCATAGAGTAAGGGCCAGTTGATCTTGCATGAATTTTTTCGTCAACTAAGTGAATGAGCTTTAATATATATGTATACCCAACAGTAATTTTTGAATCAAAAGATTCACCAGTACGACCATCATAAAGAGTTGCTTTGCCATTTTCATCAACCATCAAGTTTCCATCTCTGTTTGGGTTTACATTTCTTAAAATTTCATGTATTTCATCTTCATCTGCGCCGTCGAATACAGGTGTTGAAATAAGAGTTCCAGGCTTAGCGCCAATAGAGGCTTTCGTTTGGCCTTTGTATTCCTTCCAACCCTGATCAGCTGCCCAACCAAGATGTGTCTCTAAAATCTGACCAAGATTCATTCTGCTTGGAACACCTAAAGGTGAAAGCATAATATCTAAGGGAGTGCCGTCTTCCATGTAGGGCATGTCTTCAATTGGAAGAATTTTAGAAATAACACCTTTGTTTCCATGTCGACCTGACAACTTATCACCAACTTGAATCTTTCTTTGTATAGCGACATATACTCTTACCTTTTGATTTACACCTGGAGGCAAATCAGCTCCATCATCACGCTTTAAAATTTGTACATCTATAACTTTTCCTCTTTCTCCATGTGGGACCCTCAAGGAGGTATCTCTAACTTCTCTTGCTTTTTCACCAAAAATTGCCCTCAAAAGTCTTTCTTCAGGAGTAAGCTCAGTTTCACCTTTTGGAGTAACTTTCCCAACAAGATAGTCTCCTGGAGATACTTCTGCTCCAATGCGTACAATTCCCATTTCATCTAAATCCATTAAGACCTCTTCAGCTACATTTGGAATGTCTCTTGTTATTTCTTCTTCACCAAGTTTTGTATCACGTGCTTCAATTTCGTGTTCTGCTATGTGGACTGAAGTTAAGATATCTTCTTTTACGAGCCTCTCGGAAATTACAATTGAGTCTTCAAAGTTGTACCCATCCCAAGGCATATATCCCACAAGCAAATTCTTTCCTAATGCTAACTCTCCTCCCTGAGTGCTTGGACCATCAGCTAATACATCTCCTGGTTTAACTTTTGTACCAACTTTGACAAGTGGTTTTTGATTCCAGCTTGTAGCCTGATTAGATCTTTTGAATTTTAAAACTTCAAATCTGTGTTTTTTATTAGTTCCTTCTTCTTTTACTGAAATTTGATTACCAGAAACTTCTTCAACAGTTCCAGAAATATTGGATATTAAAGCTTCTCCAGAATCTCTTGCAACATTTTCTTCCATTCCTGTTCCTACATAAGGAGCCTCAGTTTTGACTAATGGAACAGCTTGTCTTTGCATATTTGATCCCATTAATGCTCGGTTTGCATCGTCATGTTCAAGAAATGGAATTAGAGCAGTTGTTACAGAACAGATTTGTTTAGGACTAACATCCATAAAGTCAATTTCTTTGTCTGATACGAACGCAACTTCTCCTCCATTTTGTCTGGAGAGAACTCTCTTATTTTGAAATGTTCCATCATCTTTTAAAGGAGCATTAGCTTGTGCAATTGTAAAATTATCCTCTTCGGCAGCTGTTAAGTAGACTGCCTTATTAGTTTTGACAACGCCATTTTCAACTTTCCAATATGGTGTCTCAATAAAACCGAATTTGTTAACTCGCCCATATGTAGCAAGAGTACCTATTAGACCAATATTCGGGCCTTCTGGTGTCTCAATTGGACACATTCTTCCATAATGTGAGGGGTGCACGTCTCGAACTTCGAAACCTGCTCTTTCTCTTGATAAGCCTCCTGGACCCAGTGCTGACAGTCTTCTTCTGTGGGTTAAACCCGCAATTGGATTTGGTTGATCCATGAACTGACTTAATTGACTTGTGCCAAAAAATTCTTTCAATGAAGCTTGAATTGGACGTATATTAATTAGTGACTGTGGTGTAATAGCTTCAGGTTCCTGAGTTGTCATTCTTTCTCTGACTACTCTTTCTAATCTACTGAGACCTACTCTTACTTGATTTTGAACTAACTCACCTACAGTTCTAATTCTTCTGTTTCCAAAGTGATCAATATCATCTAACCGAACAGGAATTTCTTTACCTTTATTATTGATAAAACTTTCCTCACCAGCATGCAAAGCTATGACATATTTAATTGAATCAATCATATCTTCAATCCTCAACATTCCATCATCTTCAGTTGTATATGACTCAGCATCTTTTTCGCCATACTGTCTACCTAGCTTTTGCTCAACTTTGTATCGACCAACTTTTGTTAGGTCATATCTTTTAGGGGTATAAAACATTTGTTTTACCAAGTTTCTTGCAGACTCAACTGTTGCAGGTTCTCCTGGTCTTAATTTTCTGTATAAATCAATAAGTGCTGCTTCTCTTGTTGTATCTGGATCTCGTTCGATAGTGTTTCTAACAGATGGATAGTCTCCTAATAGCTCTATAGCATCTTCTTTATTTTCAATTACGTCAAGGGCCATTAAGAAACCGGTGATGTGTTGTCTTCTTTTTCTGTCAACTCTTACACCTAAAGTATCTCGTTTGTCTGTGTCGAACTCTAGCCATGCACCTCTTCCAGGAATCATCTTTCCAATGAAAACTTCTTTGTCGGATGTTTTATCTATTTCTTGAGAAAAATATACTCCAGGTGATCTGACGAGCTGACTAACAATAACTCTTTCTGTTCCATTGATGATAAAGGTACCAGTATCTGACATAATTGGAAAATCACCAAGGAATACTGTTTGTTGTTTTATTTGACCGGTCTCACGATCTAAGAATTGGGCAGTTACATATAGCGGTTGTGAGTAGGTTGAGTCAGTTATTTTACAATCTTCAAGTGTTTTTAATGGTTCTTCAAAATAGTGATTTAAAAATTCTAATGAAAATCTTCCAGAGAAATCTTCAATAGGAGAAATTTCATCTAGAATCTCTTTTAAACCTTCTTCAATAAACCACTTAAAAGAATCTTTTTGTATAATTAATAAATCTGGAATATCTAGAACTTTAGGAATTTTTGCAAATGAAAGTCTAGAATTCTGAACAGCGGACAACAAGCCTCCTCAAAAATTAAATAACAGCTACCCGAAAGGTAGAGTATATTAGTACTTTTTATTTAAGCAAACAAATAATTAATAAATTATTTTAGTTCTACAGTTGCACCAGCGCCTTCTAAAGCCTCTTTTGCTTTATCAGCATCTTCTTTAGAAACACCAGTCAAAATGTCTGATGGAGCGCCGTCTACAAGCTCTTTTGCCTCTTTAAGTCCAAGACTGGTAAGTCCTCTTACTTCCTTAATTACTTGTATTTTTTGTGATCCTGCCTCAGAAAGAACTACATCATAAGAATCTTTTTCTGCTGCTCCTGCATCTTCTCCTCCACCAGCTGGTGCAGCAGCTACAGCTACAGGGGCTGCGGCAGTTACATCAAATTTTTCTTCAAATGCATCTAAAAACTCTTTTAGTTCTAAGACAGTCATTTCCTCAAAGACACCAAGCAACTCATCAGTTGTCATTTTTGCCATTTGCTATTCCTCCTCTTTTTTAACTTCTTCAGAAGCCACTTCTTCTTGATTAGAATCAGCAACTTCGGAAACTTCTTCTCCACTTGCTTTTTTATCTACTAAAGCACTCAATGCGTAACCAGCCTTGTTAATTACAGCTTTAGCACCAGCAGCAACTTTTACCAACGGTGCATTGAAGCCACCAGCAATTTTTGCTAGAAGTACATCTCTAGGTTCAATTTCAGCTAAAACATTAAGTTGGTCTATAGTCAATGGTTCAGAATCCATCAAACCACCTTTGACTACAAAGGCTTCATTTTCTTTTGAAAATTCTTTTAAAACTTTTGCAGCTTCGACAGGGTCTGATTCAATTACTGTCACCCCAGTAGGGCCAGAAAAATATTCATTTAAAGAATCCAAACCAATATTTTCTGCAGCTCTTTTTGCTAAAGACATTTTTACTACATTGAATGAAGCACCAGCATTTTTTAAATCACGCCTAAGCTTAGTTTGCTGGGTAACAGTGAGACCTCTATATTCTGCAAGCACTAGAGCATTTGCAGATTTAAATAAATCTTCTAACTCTTTTACAACTTTTACTTTATCTTCTCGTACCATAAAAAAAGTCCTCAATACCAAGGACCTGTTAAGTATACCTACGTTAGATTTACACCTTATTACTAACGGTCTTTGGTTTTAATTGTCAAATTTAAATATAAACCATATCAAAAAATAAATGCAAATTATTTATATGTTTATATCAACACTAATTGATGGACCCATAGTTGAAGACATATGTACACTTTTTATAAACTCTCCTTTAGATGATGATGGTTTAGCTTTAGTTAAAACAGCAATAACTTCTTCTAAATTCTCAGCTAACTTAGCTTCATCAAAAGAGACTTTTCCAATAGACAGATGTACATTGCCTAATTTGTCATTCTTAATCTCAACTTTTCCTTTTTTAAAGTCTTCAACTGCCTTTGCAACATTAGGTGTTACCGTACCTGTCTTAGGATTAGGCATAAGCCCTTGTGGTCCTAAAATCTTTCCAAGCTGACCAACCTCAGCCATCATTTCAGGTGTTGAAATTACAATATCTGCATCTAATTTTTGCTCAGATGCAACTTTTGTAGCGAGTTCTTTACCGCCTACAATTTCTGCACCAGCTGATTCAGCTTCTGTCAAGGCTTCTCCACCAGCAAATACCGCTATTCGAACATCTTTTCCAGTTCCATTTGGTAACGAAACTGTTGTTCTTATGTTTTGATCAGCATCTTTTGGATCTATGCCCAATGAAAAGGCAATATCAACTGACTCATCAAAATTTGCTGGAGCGTTGTTTTTACACAAACTTATTGCTTCTGATTTTGACTGCTTTTCAGCCGGGATTGACTCTTTGGCAGTTTTGTACTTTTTTCCTACTTTTTTCATTTTTTCTCCTTTGGTTCAGACGACTGTTAGTCTCCCAAATATTAGTTTTAATTTTCTACAGTTACTCCCATAGATCTTGCTGTCCCAGCAATAATAGAAATTGCTGAATCAATGTCATTGGCATTCAAGTCTTCCATTTTTGCTTCAGCTATATTTTTAAGCTGATCTCTTGTAATTGAAGCTACTTTTTCTTTATGTGGCTCAGCAGATCCCGCGGTGATACCAATAGCTTTTTTAATTAAATACGATGCTGGAGCTGTTTTTGTGACAAATGTAAAAGAGTTATCTTCATATATTGTAATTTCTACAGGGACAGTTTCACCTTGCCTACTAGCTGTATCATTATTGAATGCTTGCACAAAGTCCATAATGTTAACTCCATACTGACCTAAAGCAGATCCAACTGGAGGTGCAGGAGTAGCACCGCCTCCTGGTATTTGAAGTTTTAATAACGCTTTGACTGGTTTTGCCATATCTTCTTCCTTAATTTTTCACTATATCTGTAAAACCCAACTCAACAGGAGTTTCTCGTCCAAATATATTAACTAAAACTGTTACTTTTGATTGATCTAAATTAATTTCTTCAATAATGCCATTAAAATCTGCAAAAGGTCCAGTAGTTACTCTTACAGTTTCACCAACTTCAAAATCTGGCTTAAATTTAGGTGACTCTTTCTTTACTTCTTCTACTTCGTTAGAGCCAAGTATTCTCTCAATTTCTCTTCTTGATAAAGCTATTGGTCTTTTGCCAGATCCAACAAAACCAATTATTGAGGGTGTATTTCTAATTTCATACCAAGTAGTTTCATCCAAATCCATTCTTACTAACACATATCCTGGAAAAGTTTTCTTTTCTAAATTTACTTTTTTGCCATTCCTTATTTCTACAACTTCATCTGTTGGAATAACAACATCGTAAACTTTATCTTCTAAATGAAGATTTTTAATTCTTGTTAAAATATTAGTTTTTACTTTTTTTTCATGTCCGGATTGAGCATTAAGCACAAACCATTCACCAGGCATATCGTATGGATGAGTTGGTGGGGAAGTCTCTTCAATTTCATCTTTTTCAGTAGACTGATCTTCTTCAGTTGTAGCTGTATCTTCTAACATTTATTCTCCGAAAGATAATAGATTAATCAATGTATTTTTAAAACTAAAGTCCATTCCAAAAATAAAAAAAGTAAAAAAAGCAATGGTTACAACGGTGACAATAGTAAATGAAGATAATGTTGAATAGCTTGGCCAATTAACTCTTTTAAGCTCTGTCTTTACTTCACCCAGATAATTTCCAATTCTTTTAAATCTTGAGACCTTTTCACCTGATTGATGCCTTCCAATATTTCTATCAGCCTTTTTTGCCAAACGTTCTTCACGTTCAGACATCCTTCTCATTTCTCTATTCATTTCATTCATAGTTACCTCAGCAGGGGCGGTGAGACTCGAACTCACAACCTACGGTTTTGGAGACCGTCGCTCTGCCAATTAGAGCTACACCCCTCAGTTATTGCTCTTTCTCTAATTTGCTAGATGAGCGCTTACGCCCGAATATTAAAAACACAATTGATAATATTCCGAGCAATGTCAATAATATTATTTTTGTGCTCTTACTTGTAGTTGTTTTTACTTTTTTATCCAATGATGACATTACCTTTGAAGCAAAGTCTGTAGGTACTTCAACTTCTTTTTTGAATTCATTATCTAATTCTTTCTTGAAAGCTTTATATCTTTTCCCAGAAACTTGACATTTAATACATGAAGATGCGTGGGGATTGTTATCAAAACCAAAATATTGACTGCTTAGGTAAGAAGACAACATTTTGTTTCTTGTTCTTTTGCACAATATATTTGTTTTCAAATTTGAAAATATATCTTTCATCTCTCTACCTCCTCTAATATATGTCTTAATTTTTGATGAGCTCTATGTAGTCTGACTTTTGCAGCTGTCACGCTAATTCCCAGAAAATCAGCAATTTCTTTGTGCGATCTACCCTCGATGTTTTTTAACTCAACAATTATCCTCTGATCAATTGGAATTTTATCTAGGGCACTAACTAAGACAGAAGATAAATCAGAATTTATTGCAATCAGCTCTGGATCTTTTTTTTCGTCAATAACAATCGGCTCATAAGTGTCTTCAATATTAAGAGTATTATGCTTTTTGGCTTTTTTTCGGAGGGTCCATGCAGTATTAACGGTAATTCTATATATCCATGTACTGAATGTTGAATCACCACGAAATTTTTCAATTGCTTTCCAGGCTCTTATAAAAGACTCTTGGGCAACATCATTAGCCATTTCTCTGTTACCAGTCAATTTATAAGCAAGTGAGAAGACTAAATCTTGATGCCTGACTACTAAAAGTTCAAATGCAGATTTGTCACCAAACTGTGATTTTTTGACTAACTCTGCATTAGAGATGTCATCGCTATAGTTTTCTATATTAGAAACGTTTTTCATTACTTAGAGTAAGAATAATTATGAAAATTTAATAAATCTACCTTTTTTCTCTGTGAAGTGTGTGCTTTCGCAATCTAGGGCTATATTTCATGAGCTCTAGCCTATCTGGTGTATTTGTTTTATTTTTAGTAGTCACATAATTATGATCACCAGTTTCAGTACACACCAAAGTGATTGGTGGCCTTTTATCAGACGCCATTTTTTTCCTTTCTTGCTCTTGTAGCGGCGGGCAGACTTGAACTGCCGACCTCACGATTATGAGTCGTGCGCTCTTACCAACTGAGCTACGCCGCCATAAACTTATTTTAGCCTCTGAGCCCTCTTCCGGGATTGAACCGGAGACCTCTTCCTTACCATGGAAGTGCTCTACCAACTGAGCTAAGAGGGCTTAAGTGCCGAGAGTAGGATTCGAACCTACGAAGGCATAGCCGGCAGATTTACAGTCTGCTCCCTTTGGCCGCTCGGGCATCTCGGCATAACAATAAGTCTCTATAAAGTTTAGATTATAAATAAAAATTAGTGAGATGAAATTTTAATTGATTAGGATAATTTTATGGATAAAAAAATTTTTAATCTATTAAATAAATGGCTTGAAAACGATCTCATAACAGAATCAACCTTTGACAATATTATAAAATTTGAAAATAATTCAAACCCATCTCAAAAGTCTAAAGTTGCAAAAACAATAACTTTGATTGGAAGCCTTTTTTTGCTCTCAGGATTGCTTGGCACACTTCCTCTAATTTGGGATAATTTAGCTTATTGGGCTCAATTGATACTTCTTATTGTTACAACTTTATTTTTAATTTATGCAGCAAATTACAGTGAAAAATTTGAAGATAAAAATATATTTATTTTTAAATCATCTGAGAGAGTATCCTCCGTTCTTTACTTTATTTCAACAATTTCATTTGGATCAACAATTGCATTCACTTTAAATATCTTGAATAGATCGATTGATACAAATTTCTCTGAAGAGGTCTCTATACTAATTATTTCTTTTTCTGTTTTTGTATATTCATTAATTTTATACATAAGAACTCATCTTATATTCCAGCACATTGCACTTTTCTATACATCAATTTTTTTTCTTGGGTCATTAGGAAATCTAATTTTTCCAAATATTGAACCTTGGTCTGTTGGTTTATTTTTAATTGCAACAGGTTTAATTTGGGGATTGTATACTTTTAATGATGAATTAGGACCAAGCTGGTTAGGATATTTGTTATCTACTTCAACAATGTCAATTGGATTTATAATATTGATAAATGACTTACTGAGTAGCAATGATCTTCTTCAAATAATTTTACTAATCTCTGGATCCATTATATTTGTTTGGGCAAGTATTCAATTATCAGAGCAAGTCATATTTTATATTGGTGGCTTAGGCTTGATAATCAATCTTCCAAGATTAATAACTGAGTTATTACCCGATAACATATGGCCTCCTTTAATACTATTTTTAGTTGGTGGTGTTCTTGTAGCTGTAGGATTATATTTAAATTCTATTAGAGAAAATTTAAAAAAATAATGTCAAACAGGCTTTTGCTCTTAATCTCTGCAACTATATTCGTAGCTACAGCACTCATAGTTGGTATTTTTGGAGTGATACCACTTCCAGGATATGAGGATTTAAAATCAAATAATCAAATCACTGGCAAATTAATTTTCAATGTAGAAATACAAACAGAAAATCTACTTCCTCCAGCACCAGACATATTAGATACCTGTATTTTTCACATTGATTTATCAACAGAATCATTAACAGAAGAATCCATTGTTTGTAGTAGTGAACTTTATGAATTATCTTACGATATCAATTTCTATGATGCTCAAATTTATGAAGAACAAAATATAATTTTGTACTACTGGGATTATGAATCAAATAACGAAAGAAAAGGATTAATAATCGATACATCTACTGGAAAAATTATAGAGCAAATAGATATCGAGTTTTACTCAAACGAAATTAACAGAATTAATATATATGGTGAAAAGTTAATCGATCCTTGGGAATCTTCAGATTATAATTCCAGATCTGTTGGTATTTATTATGTAAGCAGAACGGAGACTATTGAAGTTTTCAATTCTAGAGCGCCTTCAAACTATTATTTTGAATCATTACATTGGTCACCAGATGGAAACTATATAGTAGCTAATGATTCCGAAAATAATCTTATAATATTTTCTAAAAATAAGTCATTTACTCCTCTCAAAATTGATTTAAAAATGGAGTCTTCAAAGAATGAAAATATTGAGATGATAAATGTATTAGGTTGGACTGATTAATTAAAAGACCTTTTTGGCCTTACACCAATCTCACTAATAACATGAGCCGCGCTTCTATTAGCAATCTCAGCAGATTTATTTATAGATAATCCTTTTTGAAGACCAAAAAGGTATCCTCCAGCAAAGAAATCACCTGCGCCAGTTTTATCTACAACATTAGCTTCAGTTGCACTAAAAGTGTGTTTTTCACCATCATCATAAATCAAAACACCATCTGATCCCAGAGTACAAATTAATTGCTTAACATCACGAAATGTTTCTTCAAAATTTTCAATAGATTTATTAATATCATTTAACTCAAAAAGTGAATTAAGTTCATCCTCATTGCAAAAAACATAATCAATGTCACTATTGATGAAATCTTTAAAACTATCTCGATGCATATCTACACAAAATACATCGGATAAACTAATTGCATTCATACCACCTGATTTTTTATTAAGTTTTGCAGCATGAAGAAACGCTTCCTTGCTAGAAGGCTTGTCCCAAAGATATCCCTCCATATATAATATTTTGGCATCTGAAATTGAATCAATGTTTAAATCCTCTATTGAAAGATATTCTCCCGCTCCAAGATAAGTATTCATAGTTCTTTCACCATCTGGTGTAATAAAAATTGCGCATAACCCAGTTTGATTGTCCTCTTCTTCGTAAACAGTAAAATCTTTTAATCCTGAGCTATTCAAACTTGATTTAAATTGCTTACCTAACTCATCGTTTGAAATCTTTCCGATGAAACCAACTTCTCCACCAAGTTGAGAAATCCAGTAAGCAGTATTTGCTGCAGAGCCACCAGCTTCATATATAGGGTTTTCCATATTTAGTAGAAGAAAATTAGAACGTTCTTTATCAACTAAAGTCATTCTTGCTTTGTTTAAATTTAGTTCGTTAATTTTAGATTCTTCTATTTGAGTCAATGAATCTACTAATGCGTTCCCAATACAAATTATCACAAAATGATTTTAAATGATTTGTCCAGGATTGCCCTCTAAATCTACTATTTCTTTAGTAAACTTTTGAAACTCTTTCATGCCCCCTGACAAATTATATGATTCAATATCTAAAGAATTCACATAGTTTGTAACACGGCTTGACCTAGCTCCAGACCTGCAAATAAAAATATATTTATTATCAACCACAAATTTATCAATACTTTCAACAATACTTCCAATAGGAATGTGGATGGCACTTTTATAATGGCCTGCATCCCATTCATCATTTTCCCTTACATCAATGAGTTGATACCCTTGTTGGATTAAATTTTCTAGATCTTCTGGCATTACAGATGGAGTATTATTAGTATCTAATACCACTCTGACGCTGCCTTAATCTTCTAACTCTTTCAACTGTAGGTGGATGTGTTGAGAATAGTTTACTAAAACTATTTCCAGAAAATGCTTTGAGTGGATCTGAAATAAATAATTGACTTACTGCTGGATTGACATTCATTGGTACTTTTGAATACCTTTCAATTTTTTCTAATGCAGATGCCAAAGCTAATGGGTTACCTGAGATTTCAGAACCAGTTTTATCTGCACCAAACTCCCTTGTTCTAGAGATTGCCATTCTAATAATTAAAGAAGCAATCGGTGCAGCGATAAATGCAACGACTATTACCACAGGATGTGTATTTCTGTCCCTATTACCACCACCCCAAAAGACCATCCTAGACATAAAAGAAATTGCTGCTGCGAGCATTGCAGCTATGCTTGAAACTAAAATATCTCTATTTTTGATGTGTGATAATTCATGAGCTAACACACCCTCTAATTCATCTCTGTTTAGCAAATTTAATATACCAGTTGTTACAGCAACTTTAGCATTTTTTGGATTTCTGCCTGTTGCAAAAGCATTTGGTTGATCACTTTTAATAATATAAAGTTCTGGCATGGGCATTTGTTCTTTTTGTGTTAGACGAGAAATTATTTCATTTACCTCATGGAATTCTCCATCTTTTATAAGCTCAGCCCTAGTTGAGCGAATAGCTAGGTTTCCAGAAAAAAAGTAAATAAAAAAATTGAAAACTAAAGCAAAGAATAGTGCAGAGATTAAATCAAAACCTAATGCAGCTGCAGAGAATAGCAAAACTAATGTCATAAGAGTGAGAAGGAAAGTTGTTTTAACAAAATTCATAATCTAATTATAAATTTGTAAAAATTATATTTTTTTTGCAATCAGACAATAAAAGCCTCCCAATCCATTTGAATCAATAAGTGCCTTTAATCCGGATAACTCACTATTAATTGTTAAATTTTCTAAACCTTCAGATAATAAGAGTTGATTTTGTAATTGGTCAAAGTACTCATTAAATCCATTTTCAATTAGAAAACTATTTTGAGAAAGTAAAGTTAATCGATACCCTAAGGTTTCTAATTTTCGAGAAACCGAAGAAAAATTAACATCGTATGTGATGTCGACATTGCCAGGATCTTGAATTGGGTCTATACCAAGATGATGGTCTTTATATGTTCTGAGTAAAGATTTATATTTTCTTTTTTTTCTGTCTTTTTGTTCAAATCCATAATCAAAAAATAGATAATACTGTGGGTTTAGCTTAATACTTATATCTTCCAGAAACTGATCTGTATTGATTTGCACTTCTACCTCAATATTTTCATCACCTTGTATACCATTTATATTTATCCAATCCAATACCTCATCTCTGGCCTCTACATGGTAATAAGACAAGCTTTGATCACTCAACTTCACTGCTTTTTCAAACCATTTATTATTTTTGTAAATTGCTATTGAACAGGGTATATTATCTAAAACTTCATTGCCAAATACCAAATCAGAACTATCAAAACCTAAGTTGTCTATGCTCTCAAAATTTTCTATGTTTTTTTTCCTAAGTTCTTTTCTTGCGGTCAAAGACAACTCAATTGCAAAAATTTTTTGGGGTGTGATCTGCTCAATTAACGATCCTGTTCCAGAACCTAACTCTACAATATTCGATTTTAAGCTATTTGTTTTTATCCAATTATTTATCACTTTTCCAAAATATTTAGATACCTCAGGTGAAGTTAAAAAATCTCCACTTTTCTTTGATCTTACTTTTTTTGTGTTGAAAAAACCAAATTCTGAATAAAGTGCCTCTTCCATAAATTGATCAAAAAAAACAATATCATTTTTGTATTTTGTTTTTAGAAAATTATTGAATTCAGTTAATTCCAAGTTTTAATTACCAAAAAAGATTGAGGAGACTTCCCCAAGATAACTAAATATACCTGGAAAGATTCCTGCGACAAATGTAATGAGAACTGTAAAAACTCCAACAACTTTAAGAGGGTTTTGGAATTCAAATGTTTTTTCTTCTTCAGGATTTTTTAGTTCATCCATCCATATAACTTTTGAAATTCTTGCATAGTAAACAAGTGCAATAACTGCATTTATTGCTCCTATTATGGCAAGAGAAATTCCGACTATCTCACCTGTACTCAAAAGACTTCTAAAGACTACAAACTTTGCAAACCAGCCGCCTAGTGGAGGTATTCCTGCCAATGAAAAAAAGAAAATAGTTGTTAGAACTCCAGTAAGAGGTGAATGCTTTGCAATGCCTCCCCATTCATAAAAATTATCTGAATTAGTAAAGTTTGTAAAAAGATGCACAGATAAAAATGCTCCCATATTCATAAATGCATAAATAATTAGATAAGTTACGCTTGCAAAAATTCCATCTTGATAATTTCCAGTTATTCCAGATACTGCCAAAGGTGCGATAATGAACCCCGCTTGTGATATAGACGAATAGGCAAGTAACCTAACTGGGTTTGTTTGCTGAAGTGCAACTAAATTTCCCAATGTCATAGTAGCGCCAGCCACAATTGCCAAAATTACACCCCAACTTTGTCCGGAACTTTCAAACACCTTCGTCAAAAGAACTATTAATGCAACAAAACCTGTAGCTTTGGAACTTACTGAAAGATAAGCAGTTATTGGTAAAGGAGCTCCTTCATAAGTATCTGGTGCCCACGAATGAAATGGAACTACAGAAATTTTGAATCCAATCCCTGAAATAACTAAAATTGAACTTAACAAAAGTACTGGTGATGATCCGAGGGAGTTAGCAAGTAGGTAGGCAGAGATGTCTGCGAATACTAATTGTCCAGTTAATCCATAAATCAGCGAAAATCCATACAATATTAAAGAAGCTGAGAGAACACCTAATAAGAAAAATTTGATTGCGCCCTCATTCGATTTTCTATCTCCCTTTTTCCAACCCGATAATAAAAACATAGGTGTTGATGCTAATTCAATTCCAATGAATATTGTAAGGAGGTCTCTAGAAGAACTTACAACTAAAGCGCCAAGTAAAGAGCTGAGGAGGAGGTAATAATACTCACCTTGATAAAACTTATCACTTTCTATAAAGTTTATTGAAAGTAAAAATGTCAAATAAGTTATGAGAATAAACAAACCCTTCAGAATGATTGAAAATTTATCTACTACAAAACTATTACCAAAAGTATAAATGGGGTCTGAGTAAGTTGCCCACTGAATTACTAGCGGTGCTAAAGAAGCTAATGTCCCAAAAAGAGCAAAAGCTGCAACATAATACTTTGATTTTCTAGGAAGAATCAAATCTAATATCAAAGTGCCAACAATAGTAAATATAACTATTAACTCAGTTGAAATTGCAAAGTAGTTTATAGAAATTTTTATCCTCCAAATGCTTTAGAAAGAAGACTGACAACAGCATCATTAGTTGCTCCAAATATTAGCTTTGGAAATACGCCTATAAGAATTGTTAAAATTACCAGTGGAATCCATGCAGCTAATTCATATCCATCTGCATCGTGAAGCTCCATTTCATTCCATTCTTCAGAAGGCTCACCAAGATTAACTCTCTGTAACATCCACAACAAATATCCCGCAGTTAATACAGTTCCAATAGCACCAGCTACCATTGACCCCCGAAAAACTGTAAGATTCAACCCATCAAGTGGGTTAAACGCCCCAAGTAATGCCATAAACTCTCCCCAAAATCCAGCAAGTCCAGGCAAACCTAAAGAAGCCATCGCGGTAAACCCTAATAGTGCTCCAGTTTTTGGAAGAAGTTTCATATTTCCGCCCAATCTTCCCATATCACGAGTGTGATATGTATGAGCCATAGATCCTGATAAAAAGAATAATAACCCGGTAATTACTCCATGTGCAACCATACCAATCATTGCAGCATTTATACCAATTGGTGTTAAAGATGCAATTCCTAACATTACAAAACCCATATGACCAACGGATGAAAATGCTATTAGTCGTTTTAAATCAGTTTGAGCTAAACATGCAAGTGACCCGTAGATAATTCCAATTGCAGAGAGTATTGCAATAGCTGGCGCCCAGGCTTTTGCTTGTTCAGGAAGTATTGGTATTGCAATCCTTACAAAACCATAAGATCCTAATTTTAAGAGTATTGCTGCTAGCAATACTGAACCAACTGTAGGAGCTGCAGTGTGTGCGTCAGGAAGCCAGGTATGCAGTGGCCACATTGGAACTTTAACTGCAAAACCAAGAAACAGAACTGCAAAAACTAACATTGCAAAAGTGCCAGTAAATGCACCATTTGTTCCGAGTTCAATTAATTCAGGAATACTAAAAGTTCTACCGCCTCTGTAGTACAACCCTAAAAAGCCAAGTAACATGAATGCGGAACCAAATAGAGTGAAAACAAAAAACTTAATACTTGCATAAAGTCTTGTTTCAATTTGATTTTTTAACCCTGCTACAGTTCTTACAGTTTTATCTCCCCAAATTCCAATCATAAAATACATTGGAAGAAGAACTATTTCAAAAAATACAAAAAACAAAATTAAATCAAGAGCTACAAAAGTTCCATTCATACCAGTCTCTAAAACTAAAATTAATGCAAGAAAGCCTTTAGGGCTTTTTGGTTCTGGTAAATGTTCAATTGAATAAATAATTGCTAAAACAGTAATAAATGTAGACAAAATTAATAGGGGAAGAGATATCCCATCAATCCCTATTTCATAATTTGAATTGATACTTTTTATCCATGAAATTTTATTTCCTAGTTGTAATTTATCTGCATTTGAAAAATCAAATTGAGGAAGAAGTAATGCACTTATAAAAAATGTGACTATTGATGACACCAACGCAAAGCCTTTAATTAAAAACTCTTGGCTTTTTGGTATTGCAGTCAAAATTAGTGCACTAATTAATGGCAGAAAGACTACTGCCGTCAATCCTGTACCATTTGATAATAAATCCACTTTTCCTCCTATATAATAAACAAAATTAATAAACTAATCGTCACAACGCCACCTAAAAACAACATTAAATATTGCTGTGTTCTTCCTGTCTGTAATAACTTAACCTTTCCACCAAAGCTATCAGTTCCTGAGGATGACATGTTCAAAACCTTATCAATTCCATTTTGATCGATACTGTTGTAAACTACTGCGCCCATAAACGATGCAAGCTGACCAAAGCCATTTACAAATCTATCAATTACATTTGTGTTGAATGCATCAACCGCTTTAGCTATATTTATTTTGATTGGATCGATGATAAATTTAAAATAGAAATCATCTATATAGTATTTGTTTTCTAATACTTTCCATATTGGTTCAATTTTGATTTTATCGTCCCCTGTTTCGGCACTACCTTGTAGTTGGTACAAATAGTAACCTAAACTTATTCCAAGTAACCCTGCAGTTAAACCAAGTCCAAGAGCAAATAAATCAAAACTTTCTGGGTGATATTCAATAATAGGAGTTTTACGAGTTGTGACCCATTTAGTAAATCCTGTGTATACTCCTGGAATATTAACCCACCCAGAAGCAGCGGCAAATACAGCTAATACTACCAATGGTGTTGTCATCATGGAGTCTGACTCATGTGGATGACCATGACCTCTATACTCACCTAAAAAAGTAAGACATACAGCTCTAGTCATATAAAAAGCAGTTATGAAAGCACCTAGTACCGCTATGTAGAAAAAAGTTGTTTCACCTTCATGATTAAACGAGGCAAGTATTTCATCTTTGGAAAAAAAGCCTGCAAAAGGTGGTAAACCGGCAAGCGCAACTGTTCCAATAATAAAAGTTGAAAAAGTTTTTGGCATGACTTTTCTTAAACCACCCATCTCTAACATGCTATTACTATGTACCGCATGGATTACAGAACCCGCCCCGAGAAATAGAAGAGCTTTAAAAAAAGCATGTGTCCACAAATGAAACAGCGCTGCAGTGTATGCTCCGGAACCAATTGCCGCAACCATATACCCTAGCTGACTTACAGTTGAATAAGCGAGAACTTTCTTTAGATCGTCTTGAACAATAGCTATTAGTCCAGCAGTAAGAAGAGTGATTACTCCAAATAACATTACAATATCTAATGCATCGTTTGCTATCCCTTGATAAAAAGGAAACATTCTAGCTAATAAGTAAACTCCTGCAGTTACCATTGTTGCAGCATGCATTAATGCTGAGACGGGAGTTGGGCCTGCCATGGCGTCAGGTAACCATACATGTAATGGGAACTGCGCACTTTTACCCATTGCACCTATAAATAGTAATACACCAGCAGCAAATGCAATATTTTTAATTGCTGGATAATCATGAGTTGCTTGATACAAAACCTCAGATATTCTTAAAGTGCCAGTATTTAAAGCCAAAATAATTATTCCAATCATCAAGCCAACATCAGCAATCTTATTTGTTATAAAAGCCTTCATTGCTGCAGAGGAATTATCTTTAACTTCCCAATAGTGTCCTATAAGTAGGTAAGAACAGACTCCAACCAATTCCCAACCAATCAAAATTTGGATCAATGTTGGAGAAGAGACTAAAACTAACATACTGCCGGCAAATAATGTCAAAGACGTAAAAAAGAAGGTATACCTTATTTCACCTTCCATATAATTTGTTGCATAAATAAACACAAGAAGCGCAACAAGTCCAACAACAAAATACATCATGATTGAAAGACCGTCTACTACCCATCCGAACTCAATATCAAATTGACCAATACTTCCAACGTTGATAAAAAATTCATTGGCAACTCCCTTAGTTATATGAAGATACATTAAAGCTAAGCTGTAAGAAAAAATTATTCCGATTGTGCCTAATGCAATTTCAGCACCCTTGAGTGGGAGATTCTTTCCTACAAAAGTTATTACTAATGCCGCTATAAAAGGAAGAGCTACAAGTAGCCATGCAAATTCTGCTAAGGCTCCGCCATCTGTATAAACAACCTCTCCCTCAGCGAATAAGTTAATATTTGTTTTTACCATTTCATTAGATCAAATTCATTAATGTTTGCAGTTTGTCTATTTCTAAACAACATGAGCACAATTGCAAGGCCAATACCAACTTCAGCAGCAGCAATTGTAATAATAAAAATTGTGAAAATTTGCCCTTGCATTAATGAATCTGCAAGCATGGTATCAAACATAATAAAGTTTATATTTACAGAGTTTAAAATTAGCTCAATAGACAATAAAACCATGACTGCATTTCTTCTTACTAAAATTCCATAAATTCCCAGAGAAAACAAAGCAGCTGCAACAACTAATACTGGCTGAACAATCATACTTGATCCTCATCAATCAATGCTTCATCTTTCCTAGCAAGGGTTATGCCTCCAATTAATGCTGCAAGTAAAACAAAAGATACCAGTTCAAACGGAAATACAAATCTACTTAGTAATATTTCACCTAATAGCTCTGTTGAAGATCCTGATGTTATAGTCACATCGCCATCAAAACCATTAATTAATATATATGAGAATAAAAGAAAAATTGATCCCGCTATTGCTGCTCCTAATTTTTTATTTTTGTCATTATCTAGTTCAGCATTCTTTCCAAGGGGAGCACGTGTAATCATAATTCCAAATAAGAAAAGAACTATTACTGCCCCAATGTAAACAAGAACAAGCACAAGTGCTACGAACTCTGTTGATAACATTAAAAACAATATTGCAGTTAGAGCTAAGGTAAAAACTAGTGAAATAGCAGCATGAATAACGTTTGAAGTTGTAACAACCCGTATTGCTGTCGAAAGAAGCGCAAGAAGAAGGAAGTAAGTTATAATTTCAAAAATTTCCATTTTTAGCTTTCTAAACCTTCAGCCTCTGGAACAGTTTTCAACCAGTCATCTAATCGTTCCTTATCATGCAGCATATCACCCATATTAAATTCTGAATATTCATATTCAGGTGACCAGAATAAAGCATCAAATGGACAAACTTCTACACAAATGCCGCAGTACATGCATAATGCATAATCTATATCAAACCTATCTAAAACAGCTCTACTTCTTTGCCTACCTCCAGGTTTTGAAGGAGGTTGTAATTCTTTATGACCCTCAATATAAATACACCAATCTGGGCATTGACGAGCACAAAGCATACAACTGGTACATGCTTCTTGATCTAAAGCAATAACGCCTCTTGCTCTTGGGGCAACTTTCTCTTTTTCAAATGGATAGTTAACATTTGGTTTTGAATGGAAAGGAGATAGAGTTTTTAACATGTTAACAATAACTATCTTTATTCCTACTAAAAATCCAGGCACTTTTGGTTTAAATGTTTTCACTAGAACCCAACTTTCAAAACTGCAGTTACAAGAATATTAACTAAAGATGCGGGTATAAGTATCTTCCATGCAAGATTTTGTAGTTGGTCTTCTCGAAATCTTGGTTGGGACCATCTTATTGCAACCAAGATAAAACCTAAAATAGCTGTTTTTGTTAAAAGAACAACTGGTCCATAAAAGTTTACCCACTCTGTTGGCAGGAGTGGTACGTGGTAGCCACCAAGAAATAATGTGGAAGCAATTGCGCATAAAATAAACATGTTCATGTATTCAGAAATATAAAATATGAGAAACCTAATACCAGAATATTCAGTCATAAAACCCATAGTTAACTCTGATTCACCAATTGGCATATCGAATGGTACTCTCATCATTTCAGCCGTCGCTGCAACCATGAAAATTAAGAATCCAATTATCTGTCCCCCAACTACAAAAGGAACTCCCCATTCAATTTGTTTTTCTACTATTCCAACTAATGACATAGTTTCAGCTTGAATAACAACTCCAACAACAGCAAGTATTAATGGAAGTTCATAAGCTATAAGCTGTCCTGCTGCTCTCAAACCACCCATTAATGAATATTTGTTTGCTGATGACCATCCAGCAGTCAATACTCCTATAGTTCCTAAAGAGCTAATTGCTAGTGCAAAGAAAACACCTAATTCTAAATCTGCTACTACCAGCGTGGGACTCAACGGAACTACTGCAAAAAGTGCTACACAGGAAACCATAACGTAAGCAGGTGCCCATTTAAATACTGGCCTGTCAACTTCAGTAGGAATAATGTCTTCTTTTTGAACAAATTTAAGTATCTCTGCAAGAGGAAATATGAAACCTCTAAGTCCTACATGTAAAGGACCTGGCCTTCGCTGCATCCATGACGCACCCTTAACATCCATTATTGTAAATATTATTGCTCCATTAAGAGCAGCAATCGCTAGAAATCCAACCTTTATTAAAACTTCTGTCATCTGTCTACATCTCCTAAAACAAAGTCTAAGCTTCCCATAATTGCAATTAAGTCTGGGAGCAAAGCACCCTCCAGCATGATAGGTAAAATAGAAACATTACTGAACGAAGCTGTACGAACTTTAAGCCTGTAGGGCCCAAGCCCACCATCTGAAACTATATAATAACCCATTTCCCCCTTTGGATTTTCTGCTCTTACATAGGTCCGTCCTTGGGGAACTTTTATAACTTTGGGTACCTTTGCTTGTAGTGGGCCAGACGGCATTGAATCGATTGCTTGCAAAACAATTTTTGCAGATTCAACCATTTCTTTTACTCTGACATCCCATCTATCATAACAATCTCCATTCTCTCCGACCGGAATATCATAATCAAATTGATCATATGGTAAGTAATCTGTCTGCATTCTTAAGTCTGACTTCACTCCTGATGCTCTGAGTATTGGGCCAGAAACACCGTAGGCTTCAGCTGTCTCAGGTGTCAATACCCCGACATTTTTTGTTCTTTTCTTAAAAACTTCATTTCCACCAATCAAATTTTGAAATTGATCAGCTGCCATTATTACTTTTTCCATAGCTACCTTTGTATCCCTGTAAAATCCTGCGGGTAAATCCTGAATATTTTTTTTCGAAGTAGGCCCAGCTCCAGCTGCTGGTTTTACTCCGCCTATACGATTAAAATTTGGATGAAACCGTCCGCCAGTTACTGACTCGATTAAATCTAAAACTCTCTCTCGATCTTCCATGGCATAAAAGATTGGAGTTAAAGCACCAACTTCAAGTGCATATGCTCCGTTAAAAACAAAGTGTGAAGATATTCTAGCCATCTCTGTAAGGATTAATCTGATGTATTTTGCGCGTTCAGGTACATCAATTTCCATTAACCTCTCAGCGCCAGCAATAAAAGGAATCTCATTTGAAAATCCTGCAACCCAATCTATACGATTTACAAGCGTTGTAATCTGAGGATAAGATCTAACTTCAGCTAACTTTTCATATCCTCGATGCATGTAGCCAAGAACAGGTTTCACGTCATGAACTTTTTCACCGTCTACTTTTGCCACCAATCTTAAAACTCCGTGGGTAGATGGGTGTTGTGGCCCTATGTTAAGAGTCATATCTTCAGTTTCAATCTCTACTGAAACAGATGCCTCTGAGAAACTGTTCAAATTTTGTGGACCAAGTGCGTTAACCATACATTTACTCTTTGCTTTCTGACTCTTCTGGCATTCCCTCTACATCAACTTCTCCGGGCCAAGGCTTAACTTCCCTACTAATTAACTCAAAAGATTTAAGCATTGGATTTCCTTCATAGCCATCAGGTAGATACAATTTTTCAAGATTTGGATGATTTTCAAAATTTATTCCAAACATTTCGTATGCTTCTCTTTCATGCCAGTTTGCTCCAGCATATATTTCAACAAGGGAATCAATCTTTGGATCTGATTTACTAATAATTGTTGATAAAGTAACTAAATTGTTATTCGCTAAATCTGTCAAACATGTAATTACTTCAAAGCATGGAGAGACACTCTCCTTGGGAGCTTCACCAACAGACACTTCATTATCCCAGTCTATTGCAGAAAGCCAGGAGAAAAACTTTAAATTAAATTTATCTCTGAGTTTTTTATGTGATTCAATCCACTCTGTTGAGTTAACTTTAATATTTATAGTTTCAAACTCTAGTGTTGCTTCTGTAAAGCTTTCTTTAATTTTGTTAAAAAATTCTTCCATTTTAAATTGGCTCTGTTTGAACTTCTAACCATTTTTCTTTCATATCTTCTCCACGTATTTTTTTCTGAAGAAGTATTATCCCTTCTTGGAGTGCTTCAGGCCTTGGAGGACATCCAGGCACATAAACGTCGACAGGAATTAATTGATCTACACCTTTTGTTACTGAATATGAATCCCAATACGGACCTCCACTATTTGAACATGAGCCCATAGAAATAACATATTTAGGTTCTGGCATTTGATCATAAAGTCTTTTCACAGAAGGAGCCATTTTATCAGTCACTGTTCCAGCTACAATCATAAAATCAGCCTGTCGCGGAGATGCAGGGAGTGGAATTACTCCTAATCTCATGAAATCATGTCTTGGACCACTTACAGCCATAACCTCAATAGCACAACATGCTAAACCAAACTGAAAGTACCATAAAGAATACGATCTAGCCCAGTTAAATACTGATGATATTGGTTTTGGAAGACCGAATTTATCTATGACTCCCATTTGAGAACATCCTTTCTTATTGCGTATATGAGACCAATAAGTAAAACGAATATGAAAAAAAACATTTCGATTAATCCAAAATAACCGAGTTTTTCCAAATTAATTGCCCATGGAAAAATAAAAACTGCCTCAACATCAAAAATAACAAAAAGCAAACCAAAAATGTAATACCTAACATATGTTTGACTCCATCCAGTCCCTACAGGATCTACACCGCATTCGTAAGTTTGAAGTTTTTCTGCATATGGTTTGTTAGGTCTCAGTACTGAAGCTACTCCCAGTAATAGCACACACAAAAAGAGGCCAAATCCTAGGACGGCTCCAATAGTTACATAATTTTGAAAATAAGAAATCATACTTTATACTTTAGTCCCCTATAAAAAGTTTACTTTTTTCTCAAACTTCATTGTAATTTTTTTGTAAGATTTTCATAAGTGATAAACGAACATTTTTTAGAAGAACCAAACATACTTGATATGTCCAAAGAAATTTTTAACTCAGTTGTAGATAAAAATTTGAAAGTTGAAACTAGATTTCAATTACTATCCAAAAAAATTCAAGATGCAGAAACTGTTAACTTTATTCTTGCGGATGGATTGGGATTTTCAAATTTACAATCTACAGAATCCTTTTTAAATGAATACATAAATAATAGTATCAACACAACATTTCCATCTTCAACAAATGTAGCTTTAACAACTATTGCCATGCTTACGAGCCCCATAAGACATGGAATCTTTGGTTACTATATGTACGACAAATCAAATTATGGTTTAATCAATGCACTAAATTGGAATGCAGAAAACAAAGATTTACTTAAAGCAAAATACTTTAATAGTCAATCATCTATATGGAGTATTTTTAATGAAAGCGGCATATACGCTTCAAATTTTCAGCCTAGAAATTTAATTAATACTCCTTTATCAAGTTTTCTTTATGAAAAAAAATCCACAGTTCCATACATTAGCCAAGATGACCTGCTGATTACCCTGTCCGATTCGCTATTTCTAGAAAATAAATTTAACTTTATCTACTACCCAAATATTGATGTGAGTGCTCATATATATGGTGTCAATTCTGATGAGTGGCTTACAGAAATTAAAAAATTTGAAGAGCTTGTTAAGAAGATTTTAGAGCTTAGTAATAAAAAATCTTACACTGTGATATCGGCTGACCACGGATTGACAAATATACCTAAAGAAAATAGATTTCATATAACCTACAAAGAAGATATCAATGTGTATGGGGATCAAAGAGCTGTATATATAAATGGTTCTGAAAAAAATATCATTGAAGCCTTTTCAAATATTCCGGGAAAATTAATCAATCAAACTGAACTGAATTTTTTACTTCCAACACCCGACAATAATTTTATTGAGTCTTTATACCCAGATTTCTGCTTTTTGGTTGAAGATAAAAATATAATATATCCTCAGCATTTGAAAACAGAACTGAAGGGATATCATGGCGGTTTGTCGACAGAGGAAATAAAAATTCCAATTATTGAAATATCAAATTTTTAAATATCATATACTTATCAAAATGAAAGCATTAAAACTTTTCCTTCCAGGTTTAATTTTTATTAGTTGTTCAAATTTTTCAGATGGACAGATCAATGGAACATCTGAACCATTCTATGGCACAACTGTCGAAGACATATCTGTGCGTTCTGAAGCGATCAGTAGTAATTCTGTCTCTCAGGGTGATTATATAATTAAGACTGCATATGCAAGCATTGATGTAAGCTCATCAAAATTTGGTTCAACTGTATCAAAAGTAGAAGATCTTGTAGATGTATTTGAAGGTAATATATCAAATACATATCTATCTACGAACTATCAGGGACTCAAAAGCTATAGTCTTACAATGAATATTCCAGCTAAAGATTTTGAAATTTTTCTTGGACAAATAGAAAATATATCTGAATTTTCAAATATTAGTTCAAACGCAAATGATGTCACCGAGTATGTTTTAGATATCGATTCTAGATTAAAAGCCCTGAATAATGAAAAAATTGCACTGGAAGAAATTAAAAACGAAGCAACTTCAATATCTGACAAATTGCAAGTACAAACACAATTAAGATATTTAAATCAAGATATCGAGATGCTTCAGGGTCAAAAAGAGTATTATGAAAAATCTACTAGTTACTCTACTTTGACTCTAGAAATTCGAGAGGGTTCAGGTGTCTCATTATTTTCCTGGAATTATTACGTTCAAAGAGCTTTATCTTGGATAGAGGCAATAATTGGAATAATCATTTCGTTATCAATTACCATTGGTCCGTTGATGTTAATTTATTTTGTAATTAAAAGAACTAGAAATAAAAGTTAGTGGCTCTTTCATATATAGGACTTCTTGTTGTTTTGGTTTTAATTATTTTTTTTGGAAGAAAACTAAAGTAATCTTTAACTAATTTGGTTGATATGTACCAAAGAATACTTGCCAAGCAAGACAGGTTTTAGCTAAAAGACTGAGCCATATATATGCTCTTTCTCCATACAAATAATCTTTCCACTTTCCAACTTGCTTGTATTGTAAAATCATATTTATTGAAAATGTGTTAAAGAATAAAAATATACTAACAAATATCCAAACAACAAATTGAGGGACTCCTTGTGGATTTGAGTCTGTTGCGACTCCATCACCAATTAAATTTATGAATATAAATACCCATGGCGTAACACCAACTAAACAACCCATGATATAACTTGTCCAGTCAACTTTTTCAGTATGTTGATTATGTACTTCCATCATCCAACCAAACCAACACATAGCTGCATTCATAAAGAAAATTCCAGCTAAAGCCCAAATGTCATAAATACCAACAAGTAATGCAATCAATACAATCATTACAGATGCACTTATTGAATACTCTATCCACCTGACTTTGTTCACTCCTTGTGATAAATCTTCTTTATATTTGGAGTAAAACGGGCCAGATATTAAATAATGTGCTACAGCTGAAGCAAGTAAAAAGGTTGCCACCGCTGGACCAAAATTTGTTACTTCTGTCCAAATTTCAAGCTCAGGAACTAAAGCAAAGCTAGTAGGGTCTTCAGGTGAGCCAACTCCAACTAACTGGGTCAACGTTATAGGAACTACAAAATCTGAATTTACAACTGTTCCAAGCCAGAATAGTAAACCTCCTTGTATTAAATGAACAGTTCCCATTATTATGTTGAAACGTTTTAATTTTTGAATTTTATTTTCCATTTTTCCCCCAATGAAATATAACCTAATTCTAGTTTTCAAATTAGAATTAAATAGTGGATAAACAATTAATTTTTTCAGAAATTGAATCATTAATATTTGACTTAGACACTTTAGTTAAATCTTTAGCTAATTCTAGAGAATATATAGCCCAAAATGAGATTTCGAGAGCAAATAATAAACTTTCAGAAATTGAAATTGAACTGCAAACACTTGCAGGAAGAGTTGCTTACATTAAATCTTCAATTTGAGGGAAATGTAGTTACTTCAGAAATATTTATATTTACTTTGTCTCCTACTTCATAAATAATATTTGGTAGTGACCTTGCTCTAAAAACTTCTCCTTTATTATTTTCAAATGATATAACTTGATCATGTCCGTAAAAAGTACATTCTTTTACAACATAATTGCCATTAGAGTCTGGTGATAATTCAATACACTCTGGACGAATTGAAACGTCTAAGGCGCCATTGTAAGCGGAAACAAAAGTACCTAAAGATGTTTCTACTCTCCCATCTACAGAAAATCCTTTGAGGATATTTGGATCTCCAACAGAATTTGCAACTGTTTGACTTATAGGATTCAAATAAATTTCTTGAGGTGTAGCACTTTGAATTACACTACCATTTTCTAAGACACTAACTACATCACAAACTGATAAGGCTTCTTCTTGATCGTGTGTAACTATTATTGCTGTTGTGTCAGTTTGTCTTAAAAGAGAAACAACTTCTTCCCTGAGTTCTCTTGCCATGTAAGCATCTAAACTAGTAAAGGGTTCGTCTAATAAAATTACTTCAGGGTTTGGAGCTAGAGCTCTTGCAAGAGAAACTCTTTGTTGTTGTCCCCCTGATAATTCTTGTGGAAACTTTTTTCTATAAACATCTAAATTACACATAGAGATTACCTCATCTAATCTTCCACTTTTTAATTGTTCTCTTGATAGTCCAAATGAAATATTTTTTTCAACATTTAGATGTGGAAATAATGCATAGTCCTGGAATACCATGCCAACATTTCTATTTTCTGGAGGTAAAAATACGCTACCGCTTGATATTATTTTATTTCTCATCTCGATAACACCAGAATCTGGTTTATCAAAACCTGCAATTAATCTTAAAGCTGTCGTTTTACCAGATCCTGAAATTCCAAGAATCCCAACAATAGAACCATTCCAAACATCTAAATTAAAATCAGTTAAGACAACTTCTTGCCCGTATGATTTTGTTACTGACCTTGCTCTGATAATTAATTTTTCAAATGCCATTAGTTGTTTAAATTCCTTGTACTTAGTATATATGTAGGCAAAGCACTAATTGCTAACAAAATAAAAGCTGAAAAAGCTGCTTGTGTAAATAATGCTTCAGATGCATATGACCAAATATCTACAGCCATCGTGCTAAATCCAGTGGGTCTCAATAAAAGAGTTTGTGGAAGTTCTTTCATAGTTGATAAAAATACTAATGCTGCTCCAGCGAACAAACCTCTATAAATTAATGGAAATGTTATTTTAAAAAAGGTATCAATTTTTGACATACCAAGGCCTGAACTTGCTTCAATATAAGATAGTTTTACTTGTTCCATCGATGCTTGTCCTCCACCAACAGCTTGGGGTAAAAATACTATTAGGTAAGAGATTATTAGTGTTGTAAAAGTTTGATAAATTGCTGGAAAAATTTTAATCGTAATAAATAACATAGATATTCCTACCGCAATATGAGGAAGACCATATAAAGTTAGAGTTACTCTTTCAAACAAATCACCAAACTTTGATCTATATTGAGAGATCATTACAACTATAGGAGTAGCAATAACCATGGCGATAACTGAAGTTACTGTAGCAGCAGTGAGTGAACCAACTACTCCTGCAAATGCACCACTTACTGAATTTCCATTAGCCATACCTCTGATAAGCCAATAGGAAAGAACCCCAACAGGAATCAATAAGCTAAAAAAGATAACTAATCCAAAAAATGCTAAAACAAAAAATTTATTTTTTGGAGAGAGTGTTATTTTTACAATCTCCTTTGGAGTTCCAGATACTTTTGCGGACCTACTTAATTCACTTCCTCGCTGAGCAAAACTTATTACTAAAGCAAGTAATATCAGAACAGTAGAATAAAAAATTACAGGGTCACCATTAATATTTATTACGTAATAAGAATAAATTGCTTTTGTCATAGTCCCATATTTCATCAATGAAACTGCTCCAAAATCAGAAATTACATAAAGTCCAACAAGTAATGAAGAATAAATAATTGGCTTTTTTAACCGTGGTATAACTACTCTTGTGTACATTTTTATTTTTTTTACACCCAGTGATCTTGCAGCATCTTCCACTGTAGAATCTAAATTTCTTAAAGCACTACTACAAATTAACTGAACATAAGGATATGTAAAAAGAGTTAATACAATCCAACTTCCAACGAAACCCTCAATTCCTATAATCTCATTTACACCGTATCTTGAGAATAAATCAACAAATAACCCCTTTGGTGAAAATGCTGATACATATGTTAGCGCGCCAATATATGAAGGTATTACCAGAGGAAGTATAGTTAAAGAAAATAATATCTTTGATCCTGGAATTTCATATCTAACAGTAAGTATTGAAATTGATAAGCCAAGAAGTAAGCTTGTAAAAACTACTGCAAAAAAAAGCAATACAGTATTAATTAATAAAGTACTTACATCCCATGAAGAAAGAAAACTTGAGAGATTTTTTGAAAAATTAGCAAAACGCCAAAACATATAGAAAATTGGCATAAGAAATAACGATAAAATAAACGTATTGCCAATTAACAGAGGTTTTGGTGTACTCACTCCATTAAGAATAAATAAAAAAAATAAATATTAAAAGAAAAAATTCTGGTCAGATTTCTCTGACCAGAATTTTTTGGCTTATGTTGATACTGACGGACGGACTAAAATCCTGCTTGAGCAATCAACTCTACAGCTTTTTCTTGCCATAGTGCTAATGCTGACCAGTTCAAGTTTGAAGGTGAATTCAAACTATCAATATCTGGTAGCAACGCATTTGGCTGAATACCTTCAACAAGAGGGAACTCGTATACTGTATTTGTAAATGTTTCCTGTACACCAGTTGAATGTAAGAATTCAATGAATGCCATAGCTGCTGGCTTATTTTGGCTTGAGGACAAAATACCAGCCCCTGCAGGCATAACCATTGCACCACATCCACCATCTAAGTAAACATTCTTAATAGGTGCGGTACCATCTTCTGCTACCACCCTAAGTGTGTAGTAATGATTGATCATTCCAATATCAAGCTCACCCGCTGCAGCTGCTGCTACTTGAGGTGAGTTTTTAGGATATTCACCATATCCAAGACCATTTATTGCTGTAAGCCATTCTAGAACTTTCTCTTCACCATCTGACTCGATCATACATGCAATCATTGCTATGAATGAAGAGTTTGTTGGTGCAAGTCCTAGCCTGTTACGGAATTTTTCATCAGCTAAACCGTATATATCACCTGGTAGTTCTGCGTCTGTAACATCTCGTGTATCAATTACAAGAGATCTTGATCTTCCAGAAGTTCCTACCCAGTAGCCATTACTGTCTACTGCCCAGGATGGGACATTATCTAAAACATCGCCTGGAAGTCTGTCAAATAGACCTGCTTTGGCAACTACACCAAGGCTCACTGGATCTTGTGAGAAGAAAACATCAGCAGGGCTGATTGCGCCTTCAAGTTCAAGTGTTCCTGCAAGTGCAGCACTCTTTGCATATCTTACTTCAACTTCAACTCCTGAAGTTGCAGCAAATTCTGCGATGATATCTGCTACGAGACTTTCTTTTCTACCGCTATAAATTACAAGGGTTCCACCGACTTCGGCTTCTTCCTCTGCTAACGCAGCTTCTACTGCTGCATCAATAGCTGCTTGTGATACTTCACCAGCTGGTCCTTGTGCACCCGCTGGTCCTTGCTCTCCTGCTGGTCCTTGCTCTCCCGCTGTTGGGGAACAAGCAGTTAAAACCATCATTAAAGCAATTAAAGTAACTGTTAATTTTTTGTTCATTTTAACCTTTATTTTGCTTAACTTTGTTAATAGTACTTAACAACATGAGTTAACGGTAATTTATTTTTAAAAATTTTTTAATACTTGAGTTCACTATTAATCATGTTTTATTTATTATTTATTCTATGGCTTTAAAAAATACTGAAGGAGTTCTGCTCATAAATCTTGGCTCTCCAAAAGAATTAACAAAAAAGTCAGTTAGAAATTATCTCAAAATTTTTCTCTCTGATGACAATGTTGTAGATATACCAAAGTTTTTTCAACAGTTAATACTTCGTTTATTTATTCTCCCCTTCAGACCTAAAAATACTTTGGAGGCTTACGAAAAAATTTGGACTAAACAAGGTTCACCTTTAATAATATCAACACAAAGTATTGCAAAAAAGCTTTCAAAAAAAACTGGGTGGTTTGTTGAATATGCTATGAGATATGAAGAACCTAGCATAGAAAATGCCTTAATTAACCTAAAAAATAATGGTAAAAACAAAATTTATATTATTTCACTATATCCGCATAATGCTATGGCTACAACAATAACAACTGAATTGGAAACAAGAATTGTGGCAAACAAAGTTTCTGATGATTTTGAATTAATTTTTACCAAACCCTTTTATGACAATGAAATTTATATAAATGCAATGTCGAATTCAATCAAACCATACATTGAAAATGATACCTTTGACAAAATAATTTTTAGTTATCATGGTATTCCAAAAAGACAAGCAAAAAAAACGGATGAAACTGGAAATCATTGTTTTTCAACTAGAGAATGTTGTGAGGTTGCAGGTGATGGATCAAAAGATTGTTATAGATCACATACTAGAATTGCATCAATGCTGACCGCTGAAAAATTAGGTTTATCTGAAGATCAGTGGGAAATTGCATATCAATCTAGAATTGGTCCTGGATGGTTAACTCCATTTACTGATAAAAGATTAGCTGAGCTCCCTAAAGAGGGTAAAGACAATATTGCAATACTGTGTCCCTCTTTTATATCTGACTGTCTTGAAACTCTAGAAGAGATTGATATTCGTGGAAGAGAAACCTTTTTTACAGCTGGCGGTAGAAATATGACTTATATTCCTTGTTTGAATGATTCGGAAGAGACTATAAATCTTCTGGAAAATTTAATTGAGACTTGCTGACCTAGCTAGTTTTCTAAAATTTAATGACCTAACTACAAATTTGCCACCATTGCGAACAAACCACATAAAGCCAGCTAGAACATAAGCATAGGGACACATCATTTTATTTATTATACATTAAATACTAGAATATTGTTAGTGCAAAAAGATCCAAAACTTGTTAGAAAGTATGAACCAATTATTTGGTTTCTTTTTTTTGGATTAACTTTTGCAGTTGGATGTCCAGCTTTCTAAATTTTTAACATAATCCGTTAATTACTATTAACATAGAATTAATGAGTAATAATAATCCAAATGTTTTTATAGAGCGTGAGATAGAAAAATTGCCTAATTCTTTTTATTCACACGCTGAAGCTATTTTTCATTTAAACGAAGCTGGGATAGAAGTAAAGCAAACACGCGTCGCTGATTGGCTCGGATTTAGCAGGGCTAATGTATCCCAAGTAATAGGAAGAATGCAAAACAGTGGTCTTGTAGAATTCACAGATGAATTAAAATTAACAAAAAAAGGCGACTATCTTGCAAAAATGATTGCTAGAAGGCATCGGATAATCGAAAGATTTCTCACAGAAGTTCTCGATTTACCCTGGGAAAAAGTCTATTTTGAAACAAAAAAGTGGGAAAATGTTTTAAGTTCAATTACTGAAGATGCGATGTTAAAAATACTTGGTAATCCAAAAACAGGACCATTTGGAAATCCAATTCCTTATTCAAACTATTTTGAGGGACCAATGGACAAACTTTACAATGTTAAAACTAATAAAAAATATTCAATCATTAAAATTTCCGAAGAGCTAAAAAAAGATAGTTCGATAATAACTTTCTTACAAAAAAATAATATTTTACCCGGTAATAAGATATTTATATCTGATTCAAATGAATACTCAATAACTGTAAGTATTAATAAAGATCAATTTTTTGGATTAGATAAATTTATAGCTAAAAGAGTTTTTGTAAGTTAAATAAACTATGGTAAAACCAATATTACTTAAAACTTAAAATGAGAGAATTTATATCAAACATACCTTATGAACTTTTTAGCTATATAGGTGGTGGAATATTTTTATTTATAATTCTTTACAAATTTTTTCCTAAATTTTTTGAAAAAATTCATAAACCAATATTTTTTACAATTGGTATTCTTTCACTTTCACTTGGATATGTTGGAATAGTCATTCCAGGTTTGCCAACAACAGTTTTTATATTGATTGCAGCATGGGCATTTTCTAAATGTTCAGAAAAATTTACTCACTGGTTAGAAAATCATAGAATTTTTGGCCCAATAATTTTAAATTGGCAAACTTATAAAGGGCTTTCTAGAAGAGCAAAAAAACTTGCAATATCAATGATTGTCCCTACTTTTGCAGTAACAATCTATTTTGTTTTTTCACTTGTAGGCGATTTAATATTTGGTACATTTGGAATTGCGCTTTGTACTTGGCTAGCAACAAGGCCAGAACCACCACTCGAAAGTAGTTCTTAAATTAATTAGCTTCGGGTATTTGATAACCAATAGGTGAAACTTTGTCTAACTCAAAAACATCTCTTGCTTGGGCTTCATAGTTTAATCCTATAGAAATTTGATCTCCCTCAGTGACTCTATTGCCGTTTTCATCTAATCTTGCGTTCATCGTTGCCTTTTTACCAGATTTACAAATAGTTTTTATTTCTGTCATTTCATCGGCCCACGCTAATAAGTAAACGCTACCTGGAAAGGGTTCGCCACGAAAATCTGTTCTTAAACCATAGCAGAGAACTGGAATTTTTAACTTATCCACAACAAGTGATAGTTGAAGTACTTGTTTTGGGCTAAGAAATTGTGACTCATCAACAAGCACACACGAGACTTTATCTCTTTGATGTTCATGTGCAGTCCAAACATAAAGGTCATCATCAGCTGTAAATATTTCACAATCTCTATCTAAACCAATTCTTGAAGCAATTTTTCCTTCTCCAAATCTGTCATCTAATTTTGGTGTAAACATTAAAGTTCTCATATCTCGTTCTTCGTAATTGTGTGCAGACTGAAGTAGCGTAGTGCTTTTTCCAGCATTCATTGCTGCATAATAAAAATATAATTTTGCCATTGTTTATATATTAGTTATTTAATTTTTTGTTGCTATCTAAGAGCAACTATTCTTCCAACTGTTTTCCTGCTACCAATTAAATCTAAATAATTGATAATCTCATCGAATTTTATTGTTTTATAAATTGGTTCTATTTGTTGATTAATAAATAAATCAAAAATTAAATCCATTCTTTTCTTAAGATACTCTCTGTCATTATTTTCAAAACTTATCATAAATACTCCCATTATTGAAATATTCTTAACCAATAGATAACTAAGAATCTGTGAAGGTATATTGCCACTTGCAAATCCAACAATAAGAGCCCTACCCTCAGATCCTAAGAGTCTAATGCCTTGCTGGTACGCATCTCCACCAACTTGATCGTATAATATGTCCAGAGGCCTTTTGCCAAATACACCCTCTATAATCTCATTTACATTTTCTTCTTGATAATTAATTACTAACTCTGGACCAAATTGTTTTATCAGTTCTTTTTTTTCCTCAGAACCAACAGCAGCAATAACTCTTGCTCCTGATATTTTGGCAAGTTGAACAGCAGCAAGTCCAACTCCACCTGCAGCAGCATTTATCATTATTAATTCGTTAGGCTTTATTTGAGCTCTGCGGTGTAAAGCAAAATCAGATGTTAAATATGACATTAATATTGCTGCTCCGTCTTCAAAAGATACATTTTCTGGAAGTTTGTATGTTAAGTTTTCTGAAGCTACACAAATTTCTCCAAAGCTCCCATGTCTACCAGATCTAAAAACTGTTGTAGCAGCAACTACCCTATCCCCAATGGTAAAATTACTATCCGAAGAACATTCTTTTACATAACCGGCAACTTCAAAACCGGGAACAAATGGTAGTCTTGGATTAGATTGATACATGCCGCTCGAAAGAAGAAGATCAGCAAAATTTAACGTCGCTGCTTTTGTTTCAATAATTAACTCTTCTTGACCTAATTTAGGATATTCCATAAAAGAAAATTCTAGATTTGTGAAAGGAGAAACAGTATTTTGAACCCATGCTTTATATTCCTTCATATAAATATCATAAAAGAATTAAACAGTGGTAGTCTTTTTTTTATGGAAGTAATTTTAAAGTTCATACATGTGGTTGGATTATCAATTTGGTTAGGATCTATGGTTACATGGGCAGTTTTTGCTCCGAGAATTAATAAGTATGATCCGACAAGAAACACAACAGGAGTCTTGCGTGTTTCTTTCAGTAAAATTTCATCTATTTCTTATGTTATAACTGTAATTTCTGGGGTAGGAATTTCATCAACTGTGAGTGATTCAACTGCCAATTGGAATTTAGAAATTGGAATTTTACTTCTAGCTGGTGCTGTCATTGCATTTCATAGTTTTGCAACAAATATGAGTGCAGCTCTTAGAGGTGCAATTAATGGTGTAATGCTTTTACTTGCATTAGTTGCTGTTTACTTAACAACAATTTATATCTAAAAAGAATTTATTAAATCTAAATCTTCCTCATCAATTATACCGTATCCTCTTGTCAGGATATTTCTTGAATCTTTTTCAACCAAAAACCAATATATTGTCTCGTTTGAAGGTATTTCTAAATTTTCTAGGAATTGATTTAGATCAACATAAGCAGTAATTGTTCTATCTCTTATTCTGTCATCTCTAATTCCTGCACGCATGATTCCGTCTAAATAAACTTCAAATAATTTTGAGCTTTTTTGTACGGTGGGAACCTCGATTATATTATGTGTATCGCCAAATCCAGTTTTTTCTAATAATGTAATTGATTCATCAACCAATGGTTGATGCCACTGTTGAAAAGCAACAATAATAATTAAATTTTTATCTACAAAATCATCTGGAACGATTTTGTCCCTTTTGTTTAAATCTCTACCACTTATTTCTGGAAACTCTCCATATTCAACAGTCACATTACTCTCCTGTTCTGCCTGGCAACTTACAGAAAAAAATAAAATTAAAACTAGAAAGCTAGTCTTGTACCGGACCAAGAACTGCCTCTAAATTTTTAATTTGCTTATCCATTATTTTGTTAAATATAATTCCAACAAAAATACCAATAATAAAAAAAGGAAATTTGTAATTAATATCTACAGAGTATGTTACCTCTGTGCCTTTTGAGTTAGCTGATAAAAATATAGTATCAACAATTGTAAAAATTGAAGTTGAGGCTTGTAAGGAAACTCTGAGTGGCGGACCCCATTCAATAATCTCATAATTGTATTGTCTTGGCTTGTTATTAAAGTGTGTATTAACTCTGAATACTGATCCTTGTCTTAATGGTTCTTTGGTTATAAGTTCACCTTCATCACCTTCAGCCCATTTTTCTAAATTTCTAAAATCTGATAAAAATTCAAAAGCAGAATCAATGTCTGAGCTGACTGTTACTGTTCTTGAAAAATTTGGCATACATATATATTAAGTAGATTAAATTTTTGTAGGGAATTGTTTATCTAAGATTTAAAGATCTATTTCTGAAACCTACAAATCCTATTATCAAAAATATTGCTATTTTTCCTATTACAAGCAATATGTCTTCTGCAAATAAACCATCTTGGTAAGGATTGCCATATGCTCCAAAAGATGAAAGATTGTCATCAAACCATTTAAAGAAATCATTTGTTCCAGCTAGAGAGTTAGTTAAATATTCAAATGCCATTAAGCCTCCACCAAAAGCCCAAGCCATTGAAGATTTTCCAGTAAATGCTCCAAGCGCAAATCCTAGTGCACCAAAAGTAACCCCAGCCAAAGCGGCTTGAAGTGTTGCTTTCATAAGTGGAACATAATCAAGTGTTTGACTAAGTTCCATAGTTGCAATTGGAATAAACATAATATTTGTCCATGCAAAAGTTACAAATAAACCGAATAAAACAGCAACAATTGATTGTGTTAAATACACAGAAGTTCTTGTCATTGGTAAAGCAGCAACAAATTCGAAAGTCCCATCCTCTTCTGCTTTTGAACCTAATTTATTTAAAAGAATTATTGTGGCAGTGCCAATTAAAAGTGGAACAAATGGTACTAAGAAATAAGTTGTTACCATTCCTTCTAACGTAAAAACATTGTCCCAATCCTGAATTCCCAATAAATTCATCATTGTTTCATTTTCTGACATTCCTCTAAAAGCTTCTCTTTGTGTGTCAATAAGCAAACTTTCTACACTTGAATTTGCAAAAGCTAGTGGAAGTATTAATAAGTAAACTCCTCCAGAAATTGCCCAATTTAAAATAAATTTTCTTGGAACTGTAATCATATATTTGAAATAATTAAACATTATCCCTCTCTTCTTTCATAGAATGTAAAAAAAGCATCTTCTAAATCTTGCCCTTCTTCTTTTGCTTTATTTAAAAATGTCTCATATGTTTCATCATATACTTTTGCACCTTCTCTTAAAACAGCCATCGAGTCAGCAACTTTTTCAACCTCAGAAATAATATGTGATGATAAAAGTATTGCTGCACCATTATTAGCAAATTCTTTTACAATTTCAAAAAAAGTTCTTTGATGAAAGGGGTCTAGGCCTGAAGTTGGTTCATCTAAAATTAATGCCTTTGGCTTATGAAGTACAGCCAGTATCAATGCAACTTTTTGTCTGTTACCTTTAGATAATTCTTTGAGAGTTTGATCAACCTCCAATTCAAACTTTTCTGCTAATTCCATAGCATAATCAATTGATTGACCTCTCATATCCGCACCAAGTTTAAATAGTGACTTAGAGTTTAAATTTTGTGGAAGTTGAGGATCTCCAGGTAAATAGCCTATTATTTTCTTTGCCTCAACAGGATTTTCAATTGTATCAATTCCCTCAACTGAAAGTGAACCTTCAGAGGGCATCAAAAATCCCATAAGACTTCTCATTGTTGTAGATTTTCCAGCCCCGTTAGGACCAAGAAGCCCTTTAACCTCGCCATTATCAACAGAGATATTTATATCTCCAACGCCTTTTCCGTTTTTGTATCTCATAGTGAGATCTTTAATTTCAATCACATGCTTATTTTAAAATGAAAAATTCAAAAAGAATAAATTATTCCTCAGATTTTTCATTTTTTTGTTTATTTCTTAACCAAGTTAAAAGTAAGGCCGGTATTAAAAACATTAGCATTTCATCCCAACCGCCCTGATGATAAAGACTAGTTGGTGGAATTATTTTGGTGAACATTAAAGATATCCCTCAACCATCCAACGAGTTATGTTAACTAAGGTATTTGGAAGTAATCCAAAATAGATAGTTAAAGCAGCCAATATTCCAAGTAATAATTTATCTGAATTTTTTACCTGTATTCTTTCAACCGCATTTTCTGTTTTTTCTACAGCAGCTACCCAAATAGGTCGTAAATAAAAGTAAAAACCTGCGACTGTAGTTAGCATCAAAACAGTCACTAATATATACCTCTCGTATGACCAAAGATTAGTTATCAAAATAAACTTCGAAACAAATCCACTTGTTAGTGGAAGTCCTGCAAGTCCGAGCATAAATATAGAAAAAGTAATTGTTATATATTTGTTTTCTTTGAATAATCCCGAAATATTAGATATCTGAAAATCTGAACTTAACTGTCCACTGATTATTGAAAATATAGTAAAGATCCCAATTAATTGAATGATATAAGTGATCAAATAAAAAATCGAAGCACTTACTCCATAGACGCCTGAAGATATTCCAGAGAGTATAAAGCCTGATTGAATAACACCACTATAAGCAATCAATCTTTTTAAATCAGTCTGATTTGTTGCGAACAAAGCTCCAGCTAATACAGATAAAATTACAACTGCCCCAAAGAATAAATCAAATTGATCAATTATAAATGACAGAGAAACTGCAACAAGCCTTGCAAGAACAATAAAAGATGCTGCTTTTGCAACAGTAGCCATATACCCAACATATCCAGTCGGCGATCCTTGATATACATCTGGTGCCCATGCTTGGAAGGGGGCAGCAGCAACTTTGAATAGTAAACCAACTGTTATTAATATAAGTCCAATAAATGTTGTCAATGGAACATTTTCAGGGCCAATATAATTAATTGCAATACTTGTATCAAATACTCCAGTTATTGATAATGAGATGTAAGCTAATGCAATTCCATAAACAAATATGCAGGAAGCTAAAGAGCCAAGCAAAAAATATTTCAAAGCAGCCTCGTTACTTAATTGATCGCCTCTGTTAAGTCCTGCTAAGGCATATAAACTAATTGAACCAATTTCTAGACCTATGAACAACATTATGAAGTTTTCTGAATCTACCATTAGCAAAAAGCCAGAGGCAGACATTAAAACAAGAATTAAGGCTTCAGTAGTTTTATTTTCTATCATCTCTGAAGTTTGCCAGAATGAGTTGAAAGTAAAAAGTAACACGAGACCAATTAGTACGTTTCCAACAAGTGCGAATTCATCAAGAAGAATTTTTTCTGAGAAGTACGAAGAGACTCCGTCTGTAAAAAATAATCCAAACTTTAAAAAGATTGTGAATAACGTTAATAAAATTCCAACAAATGAAACATATTTTTTTACGTACATTGGTGTTGAGATAGTTATTGTGCAAAACAACAATACTATGACTGTTAAAAGTAATGCTAGTGTAGGAGCAATGACTATGTAATTAATACCTAAAAACTCAGAAATTGAACTCATTTTAACTCCGTGAACATTGCAATTATCTCACTTAATAAGCTAGCTTCTTGAATTACAAAACTTTCAATAAAATTCGGATAAATACCAATAAACAGCATCAATAATACCAAAGGGGCTATTGAAGCAGTTTCTCGAGAGTTGAGATCATTAAGGGTTTCATTTTCTTCATGTTTGATTGGGCCTGTAAACATTCTTTGATAAGCCCAAAGCATGTAGATAGCTGCTAAAACAACCCCAAAAGCTGCAAATGATGTAAGAACTTTATAAGTATTGTAACTACCCATAAGAATCATAAACTCGCCAAC
>CACNQV010000005.1 GCA_902622665.1 uncultured Candidatus Actinomarina sp. | reverse complement strand
GAATCAGTTATTGTCCAAGTTGTAACAATAAAATAGAGAAACAATCTGTAAATTTTATAGTAAAACAAATTATGAATTTCAAAGAAGGAACAAGTATAGATATACTGGCACCAGTTGTTCGATCACGTAAAGGTGAATTCGAAACATTGTTTAAAGATTTACAGGCACAGGGTTTTTCTAGAGTTCTTGTTGATGGTGAAATAATTAGATTAGATGAAGCTAAGAGATTAGATAGATACTTCAATCATGATATCTCAGTTGTAATAGATAGAATAAAAATTAAAAAAACTCCAGGAAGAAGGCTTCCACAATCAGTTGAAACTGCACTGGAATTAACATCTGGATCAGTTGATATTAGTGTTGATGATAAAGTTACTACTTATAGTCAAAATCTAGGTTGTTTAAAATGTGGAACATCATTTGACAAGCTAGAACCAAGAGATTTTTCTTTCAACTCTCCATTTGGTGCTTGTGAATCTTGTAACGGTTTAGGTGTGAGTTATGAAATAGATGAAGCTTTATTAATCAAAGATTCTGATTTATCTATCAATGAAAATGTATTTCCAGATATGTCAACTCGAAAATATTTTAGAGCACAAATTCATGGTGTTTGTGAGCATTTTGATATACCTGTTAATGAGCCATACAAAAATTTGACAAGAAAACAAAAAGATATTCTACTTTTTGGTTCAAAAGGAGAAAAAACTGTAATTAGATATGTTAACAGATTTGGAAATTCAAGAGTCTGGCAAAGACCGTATAGAGGAATAGTCTCAACTTTTAAAAAAAATTATGAAGAAACCTCTTCAGATGCTGCAAGAGAATATTATAAACAATTTATGCGAGAGCTATCTTGTAGTGATTGCGACGGAGAGAGATTAAATATTAGATCAAGATTGGTTCAAGTTGAAAATTTAACTCTTGGTCAATTCAATAACCTTTCGATTAAAGAAGCCTCAGATGTAGTAGAAGATTTTAAACTCACTGGTAGTGATTTTGAAATTGCAATTCCAATTATTAGAGAGATTAAAGAGAGACTCAAGTTTTTAAATGAAGTTGGACTAAGCTATCTTCAATTAAGTAGAGGTGCAGCTACACTATCGGGTGGAGAGGCTCAGCGTATTAGACTTGCAACTCAAATAGGTTCAGGCCTTACAGGGGTACTTTATGTATTAGATGAGCCATCAATAGGTTTGCATCAAGCAGATAACATAAAACTCATAGATACATTGTTGCGCTTAAGAGATTTGGGAAATACTGTTTTGGTAGTTGAGCATGATGAAGAGACAATGAAAAGTTCCGATCATGTGATTGATATTGGCTGGGGTGCAGGTGAACAAGGTGGTGAGATTGTTGCTGAAGGATCCTGGGAAAAAGTTTCTTCAAACATAAAGTCAGTTACTGGTCAGTATTTATCTGGTAAGCAAGTTGTACCTTATCCTTCAGTTCGCAGAAATGGTAAAAATAAAAATATTGTCATTAGAGGGGCAAAAGAAAATAATTTAAAAAATTTAACAGTAAATTTTCCTTTAGGTAAATTTATATCTGTTACTGGAGTATCTGGTTCAGGAAAATCCACATTAATTACAGATATTTTATCAAAATCAATTCAAAATGAATTTTCAAAGAATTTTATAATGCCGGGACTACACAAGAGTGTTTCTGGATTGGAGAATATTGATAAGCTCATTGAAATTGATCAATCGCCTATAGGTCGGACACCGAGATCAAACCCTGCCACATATTCGGGTGTGTTTGATCAGATAAGAAATTTATTTTCATTGACTGAAGAATCAAAAATTAGAGGTTATAAACCTGGACGATTTTCATTTAATGTTCCAGGTGGTAGATGTGAATATTGTAAAGGAGATGGGAATATTAAAGTTGAAATGTATTTTCTTCCTGATATTTATGTTGTATGTGACGAATGCAATGGGACAAGATATAATTTTGAAACTTTAACCATTAGATGGAAAGGTTACAACATAGCTGAGATTTTGAATTCAACAGTTGAAAATGCTTTAAACATATTTGAAAATCAACCGTCAATTTATAGGATAATTAAAACTTTAGATGATGTCGGACTATCTTATATAAAGCTAGGTCAAGCTGCCACTACATTATCAGGTGGTGAAGCGCAAAGAGTTAAGTTAGCGAAAGAACTTAGTAAGAGATCAACTGGTAAGACTGTTTATATATTAGATGAGCCTACAACAGGACTTCATTTCGCTGATGTTCAAAAATTACTTGAAGTGTTGCACATGTTGGTTGATAAAGGGAATACTGTTATAGTCATTGAACATAATTTAGATGTAATAAAAAACTCAGATTGGATTATTGACCTTGGACCTGAAGGTGGTGAAAACGGTGGCACTATAATTGGTGAAGGTACTCCAGAAAGTATTTCTAAAAATAAATCTTCTCTAACGGGTAAACATTTGAAAGAAGTTTTAAATGGAAAAAATTAATCTAAATGAAATTCCAAACAAACCAGGTATATATATTTTCAAAGATGATTATGACGATCCTATTTATGTAGGAAAGGCAAAAAATTTAAGGAAAAGAGTACCTTCGTATTTTAATAAGAATACTTCTTGGAAAACTAAACGGCTTACATCTGAAGCAAAGTCAATTTCATTTGTAGTTTCACAAAATGAAGCGAATGCTTTATTAGCTGAATATTCGTTTATTCAGGAATATAAACCAAAATACAACATTCAGTTTAAAGATGACAAATCTTACCCTTACGTCACCATTACAAATGAAGAATGGCCGAGGGCATTTGTTACAAGAAATATCAATCATCAAAATGTAAATTTTGGCCCCTTTCCATTCATAGGAGCTGCTAAAAGATCATTAGATCATTTGATAAATATTTTTCCTGTTAGAACTTGTACAAAAAATACATTTGATAGACACCAAAAATTGAATAAACCATGTTTACTTTATGAAATTGAAAAATGCTCTGGTCCTTGTGTAGATTTAATTAGCAGAGATGACTATCAAAATCTTTTAAGTAATTTGAGAGATTTTTATAAAGGTAATTCAGATACATATATAAATAAAAAAATTAAAGAAATGAAAACATTATCAAAAAAACAAGAATTTGAGGAAGCAAATAAAGTAAAGAATACAATATCTCATTTGGAAAATGCAAGAGTTAGCCAAACTCTTATGACTTCAAATGATAAAAACGTTGATGTAATTGGTATTGATATTGGAAGGTTTGATGTAGTCTTATCATGTTTACTGATTAGAAATGGAAGAATAGTCGGTGAAGTTAAAAATAATTTTGAACCGATGGATGTTAAAGATTATGAAAACTATCTTCCTCAAATTATCATAAATTTATTTGAAAAAAATATGCCTTCAAATGAAATACTTGTAAGCCACGAATTTCCTTTATCTGAGATTATTCAAAAAGAACTAGAAAATAGATGGGATAAAACAATAATTCTCACGAATCCCAAGAAAGGCTGGAAAAAAGATTTATTAAACACTGCAATTGATGATGCAAAAGAATTAAGAAGAGTAGCTGACCTTAAGCGTAGGTCTGATCTTGAATTCAGATCACTTTCATTAGAACAGCTTCAGCATAAACTTAATCTTAAAAAAATTCCATACAGAATAGAAGCATATGATATTTCAAATCTTGGAGATAAGTTTAGAGTTGGCTCTATGGTTGTAATGGAAGATGGCATTTCAAAACCTTCTATGTATCGAAAGTTTCATATCAAGTCTTTTAAGGGTCAAGATGATTTTAGATCAATGGAAGAAGTAATATTTAGACGCCTAAAACGCTTAATTAATAATGAAGAAAAAGACCAAAGTTTTCGCAGACATCCAGATTTAATTTTAATTGACGGAGGGAAAGGGCAATTATCAAAAGCAAAGGGTGTAGTTGATCACTTCAATTTAGACATCGACGTAATTGGTATTGCTAAAAAAGAAGAGGAACTTTTTACTCCGAATAAGAAGTCTTCAATAGTTTTAAATTCTAATTCTGAGGCACTGTTTATTCTTCAAAACATTAGAGATGAAGCACACAGATTTGCTATTAAAGAGAACAGAAGATTAAGACTTAAAGATTTAGATATTGAATCTATATTTGAGATTAAAGGTGTTAAAAAATCTTCTATAAACATTTTATTGGAGAACTATAAGACGTTAAAAAAACTTTCATCTGCGAGCTATCAAGAGTTGTCAAGTTTTATTGACGAACAACAGGCAAAAAAAATTTTTCAATATTTTAATAAGTAATTCTTTACAAAAAAATTATTTTCCCAAACGTTAAATATATTAACTAATATGAATTTGAAAAGGAAAGAAATGGCATCTAAAAGACCTGAAGTATTGTTATTAGTCGGAATGTCCGGTGCTGGAAGGTCTGCAAGCTCAAATGTCTTTGAAGATTTAGGATATTATGTAATCGAAAATTTACCTGCAGAACTAGTAGAGTCTGTAGTCCAATCAAATGATGTTACCGAAACTAACAAACAACTTGTATTAACAATTGATGCCAAAGATAGTGCAGCCCAACAAGAATTAAAAAAAAGTTTAGATAAATTAAGTCAATCAGGAGTTTTGACAAGAATAATTTTCCTTGATGCTGATAATGAAACACTAATTGAGAGATATGAAGAAAACAGACGCCCTCATCCTATGGGGATGGATTCTATTTCACAGTCTGTAAAATCAGAAAGAGATTTACTTAAACCAATCAGAGAACTTGCTGATCAAGTGATCGACACTACAGACATGAATGTTCATGAATTGAGGAAAAGAATAATTGAAGGCTTTCAAGGTGAAGCTTCTAATCAAGACTTAAAAATTTCAGTAACTTCATTTGGCTTTAAAAATGGAACGCCAAGAGATGCCGATCTTGTATTTGATGTTAGGTTTTTACCAAACCCACATTGGAGAGATGAATTAAGAGCGTCTACGGGACAATCGCCAATGGTTAGAAATTATGTTCTTTCATTTGAAGACGCGCAAATCTTTTTAAATAAAATAAAAGATATGATTGAATTTTTACTTCCAAGATTTACTTCTGAGGGAAAATCATATGTTGGAATAGCCATAGGATGCACTGGTGGAAAGCATAGAAGTGTTGTAATGACTGAAGAGATAGGTAAATGGCTAAAAAATGATGGAAAGGACTCCGTAGTCATACATAGAGACATGAAGGAATCATAATTTGTCAAATTTAGGCAATTTAGGAAATGTTCTTATTAGATCTGATCTAAATGTTCCGATTAAAAATGGTGTAATTACAGATAATTTCAGAATCATAAAATCAGCTGAAATTGTTGAAAAAATTTTTAAAAAATCAAAGACAATTACATTTACCAGTCATATGGGCAGACCTGAAGGTAAAGATTTAAATTTATCTTTAAGGCCTGTAGCAAAAAGTATGGAAGATATTCTTGGTAAAAAAGTTCACTTTATTGATGAAGTTTACGGTGAAAAAGTTGAAAAACAAATTGAAAAATCTGAATTTAAAATATTTCTCTTAGAAAATTTAAGGTTTGAAAAAGGGGAGATTGGAAATGATCACAATTTCTCAAAGCAAATTACAAAACCATTTAATTCGTATATATTTGATGCATTTGGTGCAGCTCACAGAGAACACGCATCTGTTGTTAGCTTTGGTGAAAATTTAGATTCATTTCAAGGTCCTCTAATGAATAAAGAAATATATGAATTAGATAAATTGTTAAATAATAGTGAAAATGGTTATGCAGTTCTTCTTGGTGGTGCGAAAATTTCGGACAAACTCAATCTGATTGAAAAGCTTCTGCCAAAAGTTGAATATCTCATGTTTGGTGGAGGTATGTGTTTTACATTATTAAAAGCTCTAGGACATGAAATTGGGAGGTCGTTGCTAGAAGAATCATTTATTTCCAAAGCTGAGGAGCTTCTTAATTCAGAATTTGGAAATAAAATAATTCTACCTACAGACTTTGGTGTTTCTTATTCAATAAATAGTGCAGTTAGAGAAAATATAAAATTAGAGGATTTTAAAAACAACCATATAGGTTTAGATATTGGTCCGCAAACTATTTCTAATTTTAGGAAAATACTTGATAAATCAAAAAATATTTTTTGGAATGGACCCATGGGCATTTTTGAAAAAAAAGAGTTTAGTTATGGGACCAGAGAAATAACGAATATTATTTCAAGTTCATCTGCATATACATGTATTGGTGGTGGAGATTCTGTAAGCGCAGTTAACAAATACTCTGATACTAAATACTTTAATCATATATCAACAGGTGGTGGAGCTTCTTTAGAATATCTCGAAGGAAAAAAATTACCTGGGGTAAACAAATACAAATCACTTATAATTTAATAATGAAAAAAATAATAATTGGAAATTGGAAATTAAATCTTGACCATTTTCAAGCTATTCAATTGCTGCAAAAAATAAATTATTCTTTAGATAAAGATATAGAAGAAAAAATAGATATAGTTCTAGCACCATCGCACACTTCATTAAGATCTTTACAAACTGTAATTTCTACTGATAATCTTAAAATTAATATTTCATCACAAGATGTATCTACTTATAATGATGGACCATATACTGGTGAAGTTTCCGCCTTCCAGCTTAAAAAGCTAAATATTGATTATTCAATTATTGGTCATTCTGAAAGAAGGCTTCATTTTAATGAAACTGATAATGATGTGAATGTTAAATTAACCAGACTATTGGAGAATGAAATAATTCCAATTCTATGTTTTGGGGAAAGCCTAGAACAAAGATCGGAGGGTGGATATTTAGAATTTATCAAAAATCAAATAACTGAAGGTTTGAAAGGTGTAAGAAAGGACAAGGTTAATAAATTAGTATTAGCGTATGAACCTGTCTGGGCAATTGGAACGGGTGAAGTTGCATCTATAGATAATATTGTAGAAGTATTAGATTTTGTGAAGGGTTTAGTCGCTGATAAGCCTTATTTTTCCAATGAAACTGTAAAGTTGATTTACGGCGGGAGTGTTTCTCCAGAAAATTCTTCTGAAATATTAAACACCAATATTGTAGATGGAGCATTAGTTGGTGGAGCATCTCTAGATGCAGATAAATTTGTTGATATTATCAAAAGTGTTAATTTATGAATCTTGTATTTATAAGACATGGACAAAGTCTTTGGAATTTAGAAAATAAATTTACAGGATGGGTGGATATAGATTTATCTGAAAGGGGAGAAGTGGAAGCAAAAGCCGCTGGAGTTACCTTGATAGATAATAATTTTTATCCAGAAATCTGCTTTACTTCTTATCTAAAACGATCAATAAATACAGCTGCATATATCACTGAAAATTATAAAAATATGAATATAACTTTTGAGATTAAAAAAAAGTGGGAGCTTAATGAAAGGCATTATGGAGCTCTTCAGGGTTTAGATAAAATAGAAACAGCAAAAAAATATGGACAAGAACAAGTACAAATATGGAGAAGAAGTTTTGATACGCCACCTCCTCTGGCAGAATTAAATTCAGTACATGATCCAAAAACCCATGAATTATATAGCAATATTGAATCAGAACTTCCATTGGGCGAATCCCTGAAGGATGTAGTTTTACGAGTTGCAAAGACCTATGAAAAAATTTTGGCGATTGCAAAAGAAAAATCTGTTTTAGTCGTAGCTCACGGAAATAGTATAAGAGCTATGGTTAAAATGCTTGATAATTTATCTGACAAAGGGATAGTTGACGTTAACATTCCAACAGGAATTCCACTAGCATATAATATTTCAGATAATAATATTGAAAAAATTGGTTATTTAGGCGATGAGGAAGCAATCAAAAATCTTGCTAAAGAAGTTGAAATGCAGTCAAAGATAACTGACAAGAAAGGTTAGTGTTAATAATATGGATACAATTACAGCAGTTTTAATAAGTGTGCATGTTCTTATATCAGTTGCTCTTATTGCTTTAGTTTTATTAAACAGTGGTAAAGGTGGTGGTTTGTCAGACATGCTTGGTGGACCCGGTTCATCAGGAAATATAGGTCAAACATTAGCTGAAAGAAATCTTGGAAGAATCACTGCATTGGTTGCGTTGTTATTTGCTGCAACAACTTTGTCTCTATTCTGGTTTTTAGATTAGGTTTGCGCGGGTGGCGGAACTGGTAGACGCGCAGGATTAAGGATCCTGTGGGGTAAAACCCGTGGAGGTTCGAGTCCTCTTCCGCGCACAAACAATGAATAACAAAACAATAGCAATTATTAATGATTCAGAAGTTACTACTGGATCGCTTCCAAATAACATAGTCTCAAAAAAAGCATGGGACGTTGATTGGGACGACCTCTCTTTACATGACAATTATATAATTTTAGGTGGGCATATGGGTTCGTATGATGATGAAAAGTTTACTTACCTCAAAAAAGAAAAAATATGGATAAAAAATGCTATTAATGCAAATGCTAAAATTTTAGGGATATGCTTAGGCTCTCAATTAATTGCCGACGCAATGGGTGGAGCTGCATTTTTATCAAAAGAAATTGAGTTTGGATTTAAAAATTTAGAATTTTTGATAGAGGATTCATTATTTGATGATTTTAAATATACTAAAGTATTTTCATGGCATAGAGATACATTTAATATTCCTCCAGGAGCAAATCTGATTGCTAAGACTGAATATCCGCAAATCTATAGTATAAAAAATTCTTTGGCACTGCAGTTTCATCCGGAGATAAAGCAAGATCTTTTTGAAAAATGGTATGATAGCGACTTGTCGCGGCAAGAACTAAAAAATTATAACGTACAATCCGAATTAAATTATTTGAAAGAAAACTCAAAACAACTCGAAGAATCCATGTATAACTTTTATAACAAATGGATTGCGCTTAAGTATTAAGAATAGAATCTACATAATTGAGTAATGTTTCGTATCTTTTAAAATTATCATTTTGGTTTAGTATATAGTTTTTAGTTTCAAGGTCCATTGGTGTATAAATACATAATTCCCAAAGTTTATTCATCCTATTATCACTATCCATTACAAATTCAGGAATAGTTGTATTCAGTCCTTGTTCGATAAGTTTGGCTGTCATTTGTTTAATTTTTTTTTCTAATGTCTCAAGTTCATTAACATCAGGTGGTAGACCAACATCATTATGTTCACTCACAGTGCATAAAGGATATTCGTGATCGATGCTAATTGATTTTACTTTGTAAAGATTCTTACATTCAACTATGACAAGCTGTTCAGCGTTAGATATATCCTGATGTTCTAAAATTTCTACTTCAGATACAATCTGGCCAAACTCTTCTATATTCCTTCCAACTAAAAAGTTTTTTGATTCAATTATTGAATCTCCAATAAGTAATAAATATCTTGGTTCAAAAACTCTTAACGCTGAAATTTCACCAGGGAAATAATTTATACCAGCAGCAAAAAATGGAAATTCAACTAACATTTATCTGTTAAATAGCATAAAATACTTTTGTAAATAATGAGAATTGAAGACGAAATAAAATTAACATTTGATGATGTCTTAATCAGACCTAAAAGAAGCACATTAGTATCAAGATCTGAAGTACATCTTGATAGAGACTTGAAGTTTAGGCATACATCTTTAACATGGGCGGGTGTTCCTATAGTTTCTGCAAATATGGATACTACAGGAACTTTTGAAACTGCTATGTCTTTACAACAACATAAAATGATCACTGCAGTACATAAGTATTACTCTATTGAGGATTGGAAATTAACAATAGACAAATTAGACCCGAACTATATTGCTGTAACAGTGGGCCAATCTGATGAAGATATGGAACTTGCTAAAAATGTTTTTCAATTAAATAATGAAATAAAATTCCTATGCATAGACGTAGCTAATGGATACAGAGAAGATTTTATAAATGCTGTAAAAAGGTACAGGGATACCTTTAAAGAAAAAATAATTATTGCTGGTAATGTTGCAACAAGAGAAATGACAGAAGCTTTAATTCTTGCTGGAGCTGACATTGTAAAGATTGGTATCGGCCCAGGTTCAGTTTGTACAACTAGAAGTGTTGCTGGAGTCGGATATCCACAACTTTCCTCTATCTCTGAATGCTCAGATGCTGCCCACGGTCTAGGTGGCCATGTTATGGCTGATGGAGGGTGTAAATATCCGGGAGATGTTTCAAAAGCTTTTGGTGCTGGAGCAGACTTTGTCATGTTAGGTGGAATGTTTGCTGGACATGAAGAATCTGGTGGAGAATTGGTTGAAGATGAAGATGGTGTCAAGTATAAAGATTTCTATGGAATGTCTTCAACAAAAGCTCAACAAACTTATTATGGTGATTTAGCAGAACATAGAGCGCCAGAAGGAAAAAAAGTTAGATTAAAATTTAAAGGTCCCCTTGATAACACCGTACAGGCAATTCTTGGAGGAGTAAGATCAGCATGCTCCTATGTAGGTGCAAAAACTCTTAAAGACCTTCCAAAATGCACTACTTTTATTAGAGTTACTCAAACTACTAATGAAGTTTTTACAACATTTGAAAATAATTGAAAGTAGAAATTTACACTAAAGATCAATGTATTTGGTGCGATAGAGCAAAAGGATTATTAAATGCTCACTCAATTGATTTTGAAGAATTGGATCTCTCTAATGATGATGAAAGAATTAAATTTTATGAAAACCTTGGAGATAACGTCAAAACTGTTCCACAAGTCTTTATAGATGATAAAAGAATTGGTGGCTATCATGACTTGAGAGAGTGGTTAAATGGCTAAACAAGACTCATCAAAAACTGTTTTTTTAGCTCTTTCTGTAAATTTTTTTATAGGGCTTATAAAATCCTTCGTAGCATTTATTACAAACTCAAGTGCTATGTTTTCAGAAGCCGTGCATTCATTTGTTGATTCTTTTAATCAATTTTTACTTTGGTTTGGTATCAAGCAAACTAAAAAAAGTAATCCTAAACTTTATCCACTTGGAAGAGGACGTGAAGAGTATTTTTGGACTTTAGTTGTAGCCGTATTAATTTTCACAGTCGGAGGCTTAGTTTCACTCGAACATGGTATAGAAGCTTTGAGCCATCCAAAAAAGTTGGATAATCTTTATATATCGATATCAATTCTTTCAATATCTATCCTATTAGAAACTTATGTATTAATTAAAGCTGTTAAAAAACTAAGAGGAAATAAGGAAAAAAAACCAATTTTAAGATTACTAAAAGAATCAAATGATGGTCCACTAATTGCAATAGTTGTTGAGGATTTTGCTGCTACATTAGGATTGATTTTCGCTCTAATTGGTACATTACTAACTTACTTTACAAATAATTCAATTTATGATGCTATAAGCTCAATTTCCATTGGAATACTTTTAATGGTATCAGGTATATTTTTAGGTTACGAAATGAAACACTTGATAACAGGAGAAACTGTAAACATAGATGTGTATAAAATTGTCGAGAATGCCTTATCGAACGAACAAGGAGTCAAAGACGTAAAAAGTATTAAAATAATATCTATAGGTACAGATAGATACCTCGGAATTGTAAAAGTAGATTACATTGATTCATTCACAGATTTAGAAATTATAAATTTAAATAAAATAATTGAAGACAATATAAAAACAATTGATTCTAGGTTTTTACACTTATACCTAATTCCTGCTTAAATAAAATCATGGTAATAGAAAAAAATCATCTAACAGATGAACAAATAGAAATCACACAAAATTGTGGTACAGAGCCACCTTTTTCAGGCGAGCTTTTAAATGAAAAAAGAAAAGGTACATATATATGTGTTGTATGCAAAGATGTATTATTTGATTCAGAAACAAAATATGATTCTAATTCTGGTTGGCCAAGTTTTTTTGATTCTATCGGGGATAATGTAAAAAGAAAAAAAGATTTCTCCCATGGGATGATTAGAACAGAAATTAATTGTAAAGCTTGTGATTCTCATCTTGGACATGTATTTAATGATGGACCATTTCCTACCGGGGAAAGATATTGTGTTAATTCATTGAGTATGGAATTTGAATCTAATGAGTGAAATATACATAGATAGCGATTGCAAAGTGTGTTCAGCATATGGAGATTGGATATACAAAAAAAATAATGAATTGTCTTTAAATGATCAAAAAAATCTTTCAAAAAATGAAATTCTGCTTGATACTTTAGTCTTTAAAAATGAAGAAAAGGTTTACTATTTTTCAGATGCAATAATTATGTCAATCGCATCACTTGGCGGCATTTATAAATCAATTTATATTTTAAAATTATTTCCAAAACGCATTAGAGATCTCTTTTATAGGATATTTGCTAAAAATAGACATTTAATTTGAAAATATTAAAAAAAATTAGAAACAGTAATCTTTTTAGGTCGTTTATTATTTTTTCAATATTTCGATTTTTTTATGGATTTATAGTTTTATTTATTTCATATTTTTTTACAACAGAATATGAAGATGGCATATATTATACGATTCTTTTCTTATTGATTAGTGTTGTATTTTCTAGAATTATCTTTAAAAAAATGAAAGTAAAATTTAATCTCTAAAATTACCGTAATTTAATGGAATCTCAATCTTTGAATCTTTAATAAGTTGAATAACTTGTTGTAAATCATCTCTTTTTTTTCCTGTAACTCTTATTTGCTGATTTTGGTAAGAACATTGAATTTTTTTATTATTTTCTTTAATTAATGCGATTATTTTTTTTGATGAATCCTGATCAATTCCTGATTTTAAATTAAAGAATCTTTTGACTTCTGACGGCGTTGTTTCATCCTTAAAATCTCCCAAAAACTTTACAGATACATTTCTTTTTGCAAACTTTTCTTTTAAAACCTGTTCTGCTGCTGCCATTCTTTCAGGTGTGCTACTTTTTAACGTAATTGTCTTTTCATTATATGAAATTAAAGTTGCAGTATCTCTAAAATCATACCTATTTGATATTTCTCTGTCTGCTTGATCAACTGCGTTTACAACTTCTTGTTGATTGTATTCAGAGGTGATATCAAATGTTGGCATAATTAAATATTAACTATTAATAAACCTATTTGCTATGTATATACCTAATAACGCCATAGTTATAGAAATTAGTACAGATGAAAGTATGTAAATTATCGAATATAAATTACCATTATTTTGTAACGTCACAACATCAAAAGAAAATTGTGAAAATGTTGTGAATCCACCAAGTAAGCCAGTTAAAAGAAATAAGTTAAAATATTCACTTCTATCTTCTCCAATAGAAACTAAGATTCCAAATAAAAAAGAACCAAATACGTTTACAAACAGAGTTCCTAATTGACCAATTAGAAATAAATTTAAGATTGAATTTGTTCCATATCTTAATACTGAACCAATACCACCTCCAATAAAGACGAATAATAATTTACTTAACACTTGCTTGCCTTAAAGATTCAAAAACTACTATTCCAACTGAATTTGCAAGATTTATACTGCGGGAGTTCTCTTTCATGGGTATAGTAATTGTTTTATAACTTGAAATAATTTCATTTGGCAGTCCAATTGATTCAGGACCAAACAATAAGAAATCATATTGATTTAGATTTGTATCCCAATAAGAATCTTTACCTTTTGAAGACAAACAGCATATGTTTTTATTACTATGAGTTTTTGTAAATTCTTCCCAAGAGTTATAAGTTTTAGTATTCGATAAATCATGATAATCCAAACCAGCCCTTCTTATTTTATTTTCCTGAAGATCAAAACCAAATGGTTTAATAAGATTCAACGATACACCAGAGTTAGCCGCAAGCCTAATTATGGCGCCTACATTTCCAGCTATTTCAGGTTGATATAAGACTATTTCCACTATCTAATTATATTGTTTTAAACACTCTTGATGTAGGTATTATATTTATGTGAAACAAATAATAATTTTATTTTTACCAAATTTTAAAAGTATGCGTACAGTCTTTAATGAAGTTGCAAATACATCAATTTCTAGAGAACGATTTATTGACTTTACTAAAATAGTTGGACTTCTTTTCTTAATAATAAATTCATTTACATTATTAAGATTGCAAGATTCTGGGGGAGAGATTTTTGTCACAAACCTTTCAGTCAAATCCCAATCTTTAATGGTAACGACTTGGTTTACTGCAGGTATGTCTCTATTTTTCTTTTCTATAGGTTTTAATAATTTAATAGCTTGGTACTCAAATGTTGGTAGGGATGGAAGTCAGTGGAATTATTTAGTTGATAGGATTAATACACTTTTAGGGCCAGTAATTGTTTGGATATTTTCAAGCACCATAGTATTAAATTTTTTAAGTAGATCAGAAGATTTTCCTAATTATTTAACAACTTCTGAAGATGGTATTATGCCATCAATCGAATTTATTCTGTGGCCTCTATGGTTAGTTTCAATATATCTTGTAATGGTTCTCTTTGCTCCGTTTACGATTTATTTGCACAAAAAATATCCCTATGCAACTGTCCTTTCTTTAACTACTCTTACAGTTTTGATTGATAATATTAATTTTTCATTAAGTTTTTCTTACATAAAATTATTTAATTATTTATTTTTCTGGATAGTAATTCACCAAATCGGATATTTTTTCGCTGATGGAAAGATTCAGAAAATAAAACTTAATGTTTTCATATATATAACAGTTTTCACGTACGGTTATTTGTTTTACCAGATGTCTGTTTCTGAATCATATTTATCCTTAGCTAGTTATAGACTTACATCTTTTAACAATGAAGACCCTCCAACAACCATGTATCTAATTGCCTCAATAGGTCTGATTTGTTTATTTTTATCAGTAAAAAATATTATTGAGAATATTTTGGCTAATCAAAAGATATGGCTACTAATTTCTCACATACATTCAAATATTTACACAATATATTTATGGCATTTATTTGTGTTTTTTACTATTTATCTTTTTGGATTAAATATGTATTACGCACCATTAATACTCTTAATAACTGCTTTTATCTTTGGAAGTTATGAGCGTAATATGTTTAAACTTTCTTCCAATTTAGTAAAAAGAGTAAATCCACTACAACCATGGCCATCACCAATTAAAGCAAGATTCTCAATAAACAATTTTGCTTTAGCTTGGTTTTCTGCACTTTTAGTATTACTTGGAGTAATACATTTAACATTAGGAGGTATTGGTCAAGATGGATTTTTTACAATTAGAGAGTTTTATTTTTTAAGAAGTAATACTTTTGAGGGTTTAGGAAGAATATTTATTGGATTACTTCTTTTAAATATTACAGTACGCGGACTTAAGTATAAAAAAAGAATACTCGCAGGATCAATATTATTTGTTCTTTTCACCTTGTACACTCGTAATATAATTAATGAAAACCTTACATCTTTTGAAATATATTTTGCTTCAATAACTATTGCTTTGTTTAGTTTGATATTGGTTCAAAATAGTAACTATAAGCAAAAAACTAAGGTCCAATAATTGTGAATCTTCCAAAAGGTGAAAGTCGACAAGAGCTTTTAAATAGGGCATTTTTATATGTTCTTGTTATTGCTTTTTCTGTATTAATTTTTTTACGAGTAAAGTCATTAATTTTTGATTTATTTGTAGCAATAGTTTTGGCCGTACTTGCTGAACCGGTTGTTTATAGGCTTTCTAAAAAGATAAATAGACAGGGCGCTGCACTGGTGGCAGTTTTATTAATTCTTTTAGTTATTGGTGCCACATTGTTTTCAATAATACCAATAATGGTTCAAGAAATTTATTTCTTATCATCTCAGATGCCAACGTATTTTGATAATTTTATAAACTATTTAAACGTTGAAGGATTTGCAGTTTCAAGTCAGTCTCTTGACTTAGAGAACCAGTTCAATACATTAATTAAAGATTATGGAAGTACTGTTGGATCAAGTGTTGTATTTGCTGGCCAAGGACTGTTAAGAACTCTTGGTCATATATTTATAATTTTTTTCTTTACTTATTATTTAATTAGTGAAGGTGATGGTTGGAGAATTAAGTTAAAAGAATCACTACCTAGTAACATATCCACTTCAATAGATCAAGTATGGAGAATTGGAGTTTCTAAAGCGGGTGGTTTTATTGTTGCGAAAGTAATATTGGGCGTTTTAGCAAGTATTGTTTTATCAGTTTCCTTCTTATTTATAGGCTTGCCATCTCCGATTGCTTTAGGTGTAGCAGCAGGAATTTTGTCACAATTAATTCCAGTTGTTGGAACATTTTTAGGCGGTTTAGTACCGTTCATAGCTTCTATATCATTAGGAACTAATGCAATGATAGCTACAGTTGTTGTACTGCTTGCCTATCAAATTATTGAGAATTACTTCATAAGCCCAAGAGTTACAAAATCAACCATGGAAATTCATCCTGCGATAGCAGTATTTTCAACACTTTTTGGAGCATACACTTTAGGGGGAGTTGGGGCTATTTTAGCACTTCCAGTAGCTGCAACAGTGCAGGGTGTTATTGGAACTATTTTAAAAAACAGAAAAGAAAACTAATGTTTAACTTTTCTTCTTCAGCAATAAAAGCACTAGATAGTTTGCTAGAACGTTTAGAGTCTGAAACTTTAGAACCTATTGAGAAATCAATAAAAGATGCAAAAAAAAATTTTAAAGCTGGAAATTATTTAGCTATTTCTTCACTTTTATTTTTGACCGGATTAGCTATAGTCCTTTCTCAAATATTTACAGATCAATATTTCATTCAAGCTCTAATTTATTTTTCTATGGCATTATTATGTATTTTGATATTTGCATTGATATCTTGGAGAATATTAAAATGAACAATTTTTCAGATGATTATGAAAACCTTAAAAATCAACTAAATGACGATAAAGGAAAATTAATAGGATATTTGTTTGCAGGGCTAATAATTGGGCGTTTGTATGAAAAATTTAATAATACTAAAAAGAAAATTTTCAAAAAATTTAAATGAATAAAAAACTTCAAAAAATTATAGTAATAGTTGTTTCTGTTGGAATGTTATTGACTACAGTAGCTTCTTTTCTTGCATTTTTATAGATTTGAATTTAGATAATCAATTAGTAATTATAAATACTCCAAAAAATAATAAATTTTTAGCTGTAGTCGATATAGATAAGGAATTTACTACCAACGAAGGAAAGTTCAAATTTTCACAAATTAAAAATATTCCATCCTTAGTTAAGGTTTCAACAGGAGTAAATTTTAAAATTTACAAACCGTCATATAAAGAATTTGTTCTGTTGATGAAAAGAGGTCCTCAAATTATTTACCCTAAAGATGTAGCTCAAATAGTTTTAGAGTCAAATATTCATAATTCGAGTAATGTTCTTGAAATAGGTTCTGGTTCTGGAGCTTTAACTTTATATTTATATAGTTTATTAAAAAATACTGGTAGGCTGTTCAGTCTAGATTCGTCAAGAATCAATCAAAGAAGAGCGGATAAAACTATTGTAAGGTACCTCTCTTTATTGTCTGAAGAAAATAATGCTGTTACATTTATAAATGAAGAATTAGCTAATTTCGATTGTAAGAATTTGATTGAAAAAATTGATGCAATAATTACAGATGTTCCAGAGCCATGGGAATTTTTCATAAAGAATAAAATAGAAAATAGTATTAACTGGGTATCGTACTTACCTTCTATGACTCAGGTTATGAGAATGAGTAATGTGTTAAAAGATAATAAGTTTCAAGATATTGAGATAAAGGAAGTGATTCTCAGAGATTGGGTAGTTGATGAAAAAGTTGTACGACCCTCAAATAAATTGGTTTCTCACACTGGTTTTTTATTATCTGCAAAATATATAAAATATTAGGGCTCAATCATTATGCATTCCCCAGGACATTCTTCAGCTGATTCAACAACAGCTTCTTCTTGTCCATTAGGAACAACAGCTATACCTTCTGCACCACCAACATTGCCATTTTCTTCGGAGAATATTTTGTCTCCTTCTTTAACATAAAATAGGCCATCATCAAGACCAACAAAAACATCAGGCGCAATTTCTTCACATAAACCGTCGCCTGTGCATAAATCTTGATCTATCCAAACTTTCATAATGTATATTTTACAATGCTGCAGACATATATAAATATATAAGGTTAATTTTATTTATTTATATTTGTAAAATTAGATTATGTTTTCAAAATTTCAAAAACGATTTAATTAATGAAAAACGTATTAAGAAGAGTAATAGAATTATTAAATTTGTTAAGTGAGAACAATAATTTATCAACAGAAAATATAAAAGATAGCATACCTGATTATAGAGATTTAAATCAACAAGCTTTTAGACGATCATTTGAAAGAGATAAGAATTTGTTACGTTCCTTTGGTTATTTGATAGAGTATGAGAATGATAAATGGTCGTATAATAAAGGCTACTCACTTTCAGGTTATTCAATTTATAATTCGATCATTAAATCTGAAAAGATTAGTAGTGATAAATTAGTAAATACTTATTTATATCTTAAAAAATATTTATCCAAAAGTAATTATGACAACGATAAAAGAGAAATAATATCAAAAATCCTCCAATCTATTAATGAAAAAAGACGAGTTGGATTTGATTACCTTGATAAATATAGAAAGGTAAAACCCCAAGGTCTTAAATATTTTGATAATAAATGGTATTTAGCTGGTGAAGAAAGTGGGTTATTAAAGACATTTAATTTAGAACAGATAAATAATTTAAAAATTGGAAATAAAACAGATTTATTTCAAATTGAAAATATAAATTTCCCTTTTTCATGGGATAAAGAAAAATACTCTACAGAAGTAATAATAAAATTGAAAAAAAACTTATATGATGTAAATAAAAATATATTTGCACACAACAAAGTAGATTTAGAAACCAATGGTAAATTTTTACAATGTAAAGTATCTACAAATGACAACTATGGTTTAATAAAATTTTTGCTTCTGTTAGATGATGAGGTTGAGATTATAAAAATAAATACTTTAGATAATATTAAGGAATTACTAGATGTCCAAAAAAATTGATCTTCAATTAATTATGAATGTACTTTCCTTAATACAAAATAAAGAAAAATGGAATTTACCTAATCTTTCTAAAAAATTAAATATAAAAGAGAAAGAGATATTTTACGTATTGTCAGTAGTTACTGATATTTATTCACAACAAGGTGAATTATTAATTGACTATGAATATGATGATAAAAATCAAGAATTATTATTTAACATTAATCCTTCTTTAAAAAATATAATTCAAATTAATGATGGAGAGTTATTCAATTTAATTTTTTTGTTATCTTCTAATTCAATTTATAAAGAGTTGATTAAAAACAACAGTGATGTTGAAGAGTTTTTTAATGTAGTTAGTCCGTATTTTAATTTGGAAATATTACAAGATAATAATGATGGTGTTTTTGAAAACTTATCATTTTTTGAAGAAAACATAATTTCATACATCAAACTAGGATCAACACAGGCTGCTTTTTACAGAATTCAACCAATTTTATTGACAACTAATAATGATGGAATTGTTTTGGAAGCTGTTGATTTAACTGATGAGAAATTAAAAACTTTTTTACTTAATAGAATTGTAGATTCACTATCTATAGAAGACTTTAGAGAAAGTAAAAAATCTAATAAAATAGAAATTATTATGAAGTTCAAACATACAAATGAAAAAGTTCTTTCAGATATAAACAAAAATGATTATCAATTAAAAGATAAGTATGTAGAAGCTAAATTTTATTCCGAATCAAACGCTTTAAATTTTATCATTAAAAATTATGAATATATTGAAATTATGTCCCCGCAGTCATTAATAATTGAATTTAAAAGAAGAAAAGATAAATTAAAAAAGAAATTAATGATATGAGTCTAATTGAACTTACAATAATAATTTTGATATCACTGGGATTTCTAAATGGAGATAAAATTAAAAAATTATTTCAAGTATTTGACAGTTCTAAATCTGATCAAATACGAAAAGTCATAGGTGATGAAACAATAGAACAAAAATGGATTTGGTTGGAAGAGGAATAGCTTTGGACAATAAAAATTTTTTTGAACATTTTAAAGAATTAAACTACAGGGTAATCAGCTCACTATTCATAGTTTCAATATTTTTTACAATAGTCTATACAAATTACAGCTCAGTCTATGAAATATTAACTACACCATTATTGAATGCTGGATATTCAACTGACGAACTTATTGCTTTTACAATATATGAAGGTTTTCAAGTTAAGATTTTAAATACATTTTTTGTTTCTATGGCAATATCACTTCCAATAGTTGTTTTTATTATTGGATACTTCTTCAAACCTGCTTTTGAAAAATTAACACATAAACTGTTTGTTTTGTATTTACTTGTTTTTATATCTTTATTTTATCTGGGTATATTTGCAGCATACAAAACTCTACCAATAGGAATTAATTTTTTATTATCATTTAATGAATCTAACTTTATTTTAAGAACTCAAAATTATTTCCAACTGATTTCGAGAATATCAATTTTATTTGGTATTACATTTCAAACCCCATTAGTAATTTATTTTTTAATTAAAAGAGGCATCATAAGTAGGGATGTTTTTACAAATAATAGAAAAGAAATATTTGTAAGTGTATTAGTTTTTTCTGCCATAATCACACCAACTGGAGATCCTGTAACACTATTTTTATTCACAATACCTTTGTATATGCTGATTGAGTTAGTTTTATATCTAAGTAAGAGTAAATAAAAGCAATGTTTACTCCTGATAAATTTCAAGTAGATGCAGTTAATGATGTAAAAAATGGTAACAATGTTCTAGTTGTAGCGCCCACAGGTTCAGGAAAAACATATATCGCTGAAAAATCTATCGATCATTATTTATCAAAACAAAAAAATATATTTTACACAACACCAATAAAAGCACTTTCCAACCAAAAATATAATGACTTTAATAGGCAGGGAATTAGGGCAGGCCTTCTCACAGGTGATAGAAGCATTGATAAAGAAGCAGAGTTAGTAATTGCAACTACAGAAATATTAAGAAATATGATATTTAGTAAAGATAGAAAATTAAACGATACAGGATTAATTATCTTAGATGAAGTACATTATCTTGCTGACAAAGAAAGAGGAGCTACGTGGGAAGAAATATTGATTCATGCAAACAAAGATATAAAGTTTCTGTCACTTTCTGCAACTATAAATAATAAGAACGAATTTTTAGAATGGTTAGTATCATTGAGAGGAACAACTTCATTAATACATACAACCACAAGACCTATTCCACTAGAAATATCCATAGTTGCTAGTTCTAAGTCAAGTAAAGACTTAAAAATAATAAAATCTACAAAAGATAAAAAAAACAAAAATATATTTAAAATTGATAAAAAAAATTCATTATTAAAAAAACCTAACTTGAGTGAACAAGCTTATTATTTAAATTCAAGAAACTTATTTCCAGTTATATTTTTTTATTTTTCAAGAGAAAGAGTTGAATCTAGTGCGAGACAATTGTCGAATAGCTTTAAATTAATTGAAAATAGAAATGAAATTAAGACTAAATATGAGGAGATTTTTGGTGATCTAACAACTGAAGAAATAAGTCTACTAAACCTTGATGAACATATGTGGATGTGGTCAAGAGGCGTAGGTTATCATCACGCTGGTCTTGCCCCAATTGTTAAAGAATTTGTAGAATACTTATTTTTAAATAAACATATAAAATTTCTTTTTGCTACAGAGACATTAGCGTTAGGAATTAACATGCCTGCCAAAGCTATATTTATTGATAGGTTGCACAAATATGATGGAATTAAAACAAGACCTATAACGCAATCAGAGTTCTTGCAACTAAGTGGACGTGCTGGTAGGCGAGGTATAGATGATAAGGGTTATGCCTTCTTGTCGTATGATAGGAGTATAAACAAAGATTGGTACAGTAATCTATTTACACTCAAATCAAGCAATTTAAATTCCGCATTTTCTGTTAGTTATTCATCTATATTGAGTTTGTTAAATATATACAGTACTGAAGAATCAATCGAACTATTACAGAAAAGTTTTTTTGCATATCAAAATATGTTCAAAACTGAAAAGTTAGAAGAATTATTTAAAGGTAAGCATAATGTATTAAATGAGCTTGGATTTATAAACTCTATAAAAGGTAAAGTTTTAATCGAAACCTATAGAGACAATCTAATACCAGCAATTCATTTATACCATACGGTTAAAAATCGGGATATTGAAATGAAATTAATGTATGTTTCTTCTGGAATAAGTAACGAAAAATTAGAATTTACACTTAAAGATGAATTTAATAATTTATTTAATAAATTTTATTCATCAGCAGAGCAAGTTAATAAAATTGAATATACAAACGGGATTAAAAAACAAACGCAAATTAATCTATCTTGGTTTAGTGTATTTTATGAGTATATGAAATCTGGAAATATTGAGTATGTAATTAATAAATTCAATTTAAATATAGGTGATTTTATTAAGGTTGCAAAAGAAGCATCTGAAATATCAAAAAAATTATCAGTTATTTATGAAGATGATAATTTTGAGGAAATAAATAATATTTTTAATAATAATTTAATACAAAAAACTATGTCATGAAAAAATATGTAGTAATTCATAATCTTAATTCAAGAGGTAAAAATCTCTCACAGGAATATATTGAGTATCTATTTAAAAGTAAAAATATTCCTTTTATATATTTTTCAACTTCTACAATTGATGATCTTAATAATGTAATAGCAAAGTATTCTGATAATAATAAATATCAATATTGCGCGATAGGGGGAGATGGAAGTCTAAATTCATTAATTAATGCCTTACTTACAAATAAAGTTTTAAAACCTGAAGTTGCTTGCTTGCCCGCTGGAAGTGGGTCTGACTTCATTAGAACTTTTGCTCTTCCACAAAATATTGAAGAAGCCGTAAACCACCTAATTACAGATTCTTATTACGATGTCGATGTTGGAAGAGTTGAAGTAGAAAATAAATCAAAATATTTTATAAATGTACTAAATATTGGGTTTCTGGCTTCTTCAGTAGAAGTAAGCGAAAAAATGCCAAAATTATTACGAAGATTTAGATATCCTCTAAGCTTTTGGATTAAGATAATTTTTGCAAAAGCAAAAAAAATTAATATAAATTTCAAAAATTTTGAATTTAATAGTAATGCTTTTAATATATGTGTTTGTAATGCACAGTATTTTGGTGGTGGCTGGAATATTTCACCAAAATCTAGTTTACAAGATGGTAAGTTCAATATTCAAATTTTTGCAGTATCAAAGATCAAAGCAATGAAAATATTTTTCTTGGCTCAAAAAGGTTTACACTTAAAAGAATCTGATGTAATTGTTCGTAAATCATCAAATTTAAAAATTAATAGTAATGATCCTATTGAAATTGATGGTGATTATTTCGCAAATGGACCAGCAGATATATTTATTGAAAAATCAGCCATACGTTTTAAAATTTAGTAATATTTAAGGCAAGTTAGGAGTTATATGGCAAAAAAAGAAACTGAAGAATTAGACGAACCTACGCTTGAAGATTTAGAAGATGAAGACATTGAAGAGATAGAAACTCCACCAGAAGAAGAGGAAAAAGAGGAAGTTGAAACAGAATCTCTTGAAGCAAGAGTAGAAACAGAAAAAAAATCAGTAGAAGATACAGATGAAGCTGAAGGTTCATTTATGTCTGTTGATGCTGCAGAAAAAAGAAATGTAAAAAGCTCAGATTTAAAGTTAGATGAAATTGCAGGTGACAAAACTGAAGATGAATTTACATGTTCTGTTTGCTTTTTAGTATTACGAAATACACAACTAGCAAAGCCAAGATCCAAAGTATGCGCTGATTGTGCATAAGCATAAAGATTTTGGTTTCACATTCACACTAGAAACAGATACTGAAATTCCAAATGATTTGGTTGAATCATTTTTAAGTAGAATGTCTAATATAGATGAAGATTTAATGACTTATTATACAAATATTGAATTTTCTAAATCTAAAAATTTTTTACTTTTATGTGAAAAGAAACCTATAGGTTATGCGAAGTTGGTTGAAGATAAAGAGTATTCGCTTTTAACAGAAATTTATATTGAAGATGAATTTAGAGAGCTTTCATTGGGCACTTTTCTTTTAAATTGTATAAGAGATTATGTTGAGTCAATTGAATCCTCATTAAGAACAATTACACTACCAAGCGATAGAGTTGCAAAAAACTTTTATGAAGCGAGTGGGATAACAGCAAGAATTTTATTAATGGAAGAAAAACGTGAGCATAATCGCTACAGACCTTGATGGAACTATTTTTAAAGGTGATACTTTAATTGATGATGTTAAAGAAGGTTTAGAAAAGATTCTTGATAGTGGTATTGATATATACTACACAACGAATAATAGCTCACAATCTCCTAATGAGATAAAATCTAAGCTTGAAAATTTACTAAAAGTAAACATAGATATATCAAAAATTATTTCACCATTAGTTATTTTTCAAAATTTGTATCAGGGTATACAAAAAAAATTATATATTTATGGATCTGATAATTTAAAAAAGTATATTAAAAAAATAAATATGCATATTACAAGTCTAGAAAATTCAGAATTGATATTAATTGGACGTAAAGAGGAAAATAATAACTCTGAAATTAATCAAGTTATAAAAAATGTAGAATTAGGAAAAAATATATTGTGTCTCAATAAGGATCTTACATTTCCAACAGAATATGGAGAAGAACCTGGGAATGGTGCAATTGTGAAAATTATAGAAGATAAATTGTCTATTAATATACCTACTCTTGGCAAATCAGGAAAATTATATAGTTCATATTTTACTCAAAAGAAAATAAATATTGATTTTGTAATAGGGGATAGGGTTGATACAGATATTATTTTTGGTAAAAATTTGAATGCAAAAACTTTTTTAGTTTCTTCAGGAATCAAAAATTATTTAGATGTCAATATTGCTGATATGCAACTAAATAAATTTTCAGATGTCGTACCTTTTATTACTAAAAATTCTTAATAAAAGATAGCCAAATATAAATCCTCCAATGTGTGCTTCCCAGGATATATTTTGATCACCCATTGCAATAAATATTTGAGAAATAAACCAAAACAACATAAAAAATTTAGCTTTTATTGTTGTTGGAAATAAGAATCCAAATGGTACTAGCACTAATAATCTAGCATTAGGAAACATGTAAACATAAGCACCCATTAATCCAGATACTATTCCAGATGCTCCAACTATAGGAATTAAACTTTCCTGATTGAGATAAGTATGAGAAAAAATACTTGTGATACCTATGAACAAAAGAAAACATAAAAACTTTACCTTTCCAAGTTTATCCTCAACATTATTTCCAAAAATCCAAAAACTCCATAAATTCCCTAATATATGTAAAAAGTTTGCATGAAAGAAGTTTGCAATTATGACACTTAAAAATATATTTTTGTTTGGAAATATAATTTTGAATTGTTCGTTAAAGCAATTGTTATTATAAAATTGCGATTCTGACAATGGAGAAAAATTTACAAGTTCACATGGTATTGCGGAATATTGATAAAAGAAATTAATTAATTCAATTTGATTTTTTGGTTGTATCAATATAAATATTAAAACAGTTAAAGTCATAAAAACTCTTGAAATAACAGGTGTATTTCTTGCGGGGTTAATATCTGATATTGGTATCACTTTATGAACATTATAAGTCACCTATAATGTATTTATGGTTAAGTTGGCAATTGTTTCGTCAAAAAAATATCTTAAATCTAAACAAGCTACTGAGTTTGTTGAGTACTTAGATAATCAAGAGATAAGCTATGAAAAATTAATAATTGAAGATCCAGGTTTTAAAAATACACCTAAGAATATTTTTAATTTAATAATTAGTATAGGTGGCGATGGAACTGCTTTAAAAGCTATGAAATTAGGATGGATTAATTCTGTGCCTGTTTTAAATCTTGGATCAGGCAGGGTTGGTTATTTAGTAAACTCTTTTGAGAATATTGATATACAAAAAATTATAAAAAGTGACTTTAACAATTTCAAAACAAGAGTTCCTATTATTCAAAATGACCATGAAGAAGAACCAGCATTTAATGAAATAGTTTTAATAAAGAATTCTCCAACAAGAATGTTAGATATTCAAATTGAAACATATGAGCAAAAAGTTACATTAAGAGCTGATGGAATAATAATCTCTACTTCAATGGGTTCCACTGCATATAATTACTCAGCAGGAGGTCCTATAGTTCAAACAAGTGTTGAGTCATTAATAATTACTCCTATTTCTCCTTTTACAAAATTTCCTAGATCAATTGTTTTAGATAAACATTCTGAAATAAAAATTACAGTTTTAAAAAATCAGGGATTCTCAGTTCAGTTTGATGGAACAGAATTGCAACAATGTAATGAAACAAAAGACCTAATCTTTACTTATAAATTATCAGGTAATCATCTTAAAGTTTTAGAAGAAAGTAATGAACCAAAATTAGATCACTTTTTAAATCAAATACTTAGATAATTCTTCACAATAAAAATAAACCTGTTATTATTTTGACGTGACTAAATACATATTTGTCACTGGAGGTGTAGTCTCTGGCCTTGGCAAAGGGATTACATCTGCATCTCTTGGAAACCTGCTCAAGGCTAGAGGTTTATCAATTGTTAACCAAAAATTAGATCCTTACATTAATGTTGATCCAGACACCATGAATCCTTTTCAACACGGAGAGGTATTTGTTACAGAAGATGGAGCTACAACAGATTTAGATTTAGGTCATTACGAGAGATTTACTGGAGTTAATTTAAGAAAAGATGCGAATGTTACAACAGGTAGTATTTATAGAAAAGTAATTGAAAGAGAAAGAAAAGGTGACTACCTAGGAGCTACTGTTCAAGTCATTCCACATATAACGGATGAAATTAAAAGAAGAATCAAAGGGATTTCCAACGAAGTAGATGTACAAATTACTGAAATAGGAGGTACAGTTGGTGATATCGAAATTCTTCCATTTTTAGAAGCAGCAAGACAAATTAGAAAAGAGTTTGGTCAAGAAAATGTAATGTTTGTTCATGTTACGCTCGTACCCTTTATTGGTCCAAGTACAGAACTTAAAACAAAACCAACACAACATTCAGTATCAATGTTAAGGAGCTATGGTATAAATCCAGATTTGATTGTTTTAAGATCCGAACAAGAGCTTACAGATGAAATTAAAACTAAAGTTTCACTTTTTTGTGATGTGAGTTTTGAAAATGTTATTAACGCACCAGACTTAGGAGATATTTATGATGTTCCTGTAAAAATGTATGAAGAGGGTTTAGATGAAGCTGTTGATAAACGTTTGTCACTAAATTCAGAGTCTCCTAATTTATCAAGTTGGGAAGAAATGCTTTCATTAAAAAACGGTGTTAAACAAAATGTTAAGATAGCAATTCTTGGAAAATATAATGGCCTACCTGATAGTTACATGTCAGTTGTTGAAGCCCTAAAACATTCTTGTCTTCAAAATAAAGTTAATTTAGATTTAATTTGGATAGATTCAGATAATTATGAAATTGATGATCTTGAAAATTTAAATGGTGTTGTAGTCCCAGGAGGTTTTGGATACAGGGGAATTGAAGGAAAAATTGGTGCAATTGAGTATCTTAGAAAAAATAAAATACCTTTTCTTGGAATTTGCTTAGGCTTACAGTGTGCTGTAATTGAATTTGCTCGAAACGTTTGCGGAATTTCTGACGCTAATTCTTCAGAGTTTTCTCAAACTACAAAAAATCCTGTGATAGATTTATTACCTAATCAAGATTTAGAATCAGATGATATTGGTGCATCAATGAGACTGGGTACTTATCCATGTAAAATCAAACGAAAGACTTTTGCTGATGATATATACAACAATGAAATAATTTATGAGCGTCACAGACATAGATATGAAGTTAACAATAAGTTTAGAAATGAATTGGAATCAAAAGGTCTAATTTTTAGCGGATTATCACCTGATGAGGATTTAGTTGAAATGATAGAAATCAAAGACCATCCATACTTTGTGGCCTCTCAGTTTCATCCTGAGTTTAAATCAAGACCATGGGACCCAGCTCCTATGTTCAATTCATTTATAGCTGCATCAAAAGAGATTAAATTTTTTGATGAAAATGTTAAAGATGAACATAAAGTCAAAGATTAATCATTTAATAGGTTCATTTTCAGACTATCTTTTATTCCAAAAAGGTCTTTCTCAAAATACTGTTAATTCCTACACTTCAGATTTAATGAAATTATCAAACTATTTACAAAACGAAGAAATATCAAAAACAAATATTGATAATTTTTTTTTAGAAATGTCAGAATTCAATTATTCAGTTTCTACAATGAAACGAATGCATTCGAGTGTAAAAAATTTTCTAAAATATCTAAATGAAAATAAAGACTATGAGTCAATTAATATTTCAGATATAAAACTTAAATCATCGAATAAACTTCCTGACATACTATCTATATCTGAAATCGAAAAAATGATTAATTTTTATAATCATGAAGATTATTTGCAATCTAGAAATAAAACTTTGATTGATGTTCTATACTCTACTGGCTGCAGGGTTTCTGAACTTTGTGATATTAATTTATCAGATATAGATTTAGATGAAAAATATTTAAAATTAAAAGGAAAGGGCTCTAAGCACAGAATTGTTCCAATAGGTTCCAAATTATATAAAAATCTTATTGAATACTTAAACTTTAGAAGTTTATTTTTGCAAAACAAAGAAAATGTTTTATTTTTATCTAAATCAAAAAATAAATTAGATAGAACTGCTGTTTTTAGAATAATTAAAAAAACTGCCAAGGCAATATCATTACAAACTGATGTTTATCCACATACATTAAGACATAGTGCAGCTACACATATGCTAGAGGGAGGGTGCGACTTGAGAACGGTCCAAGAATTTTTAGGCCATAGCTCTGTTTCAACCACGCAGATATATACTAAAGTTACAAAAGAATTTTTAGAAGAGGCGTTTATAGAAAGTCATCCTAGATCATGAAAGAATTATTTTTAAAAGTTAGAAGAGCTGTGAGATTTTTGTTTTACAAAAATATAAGTATTTCTGATCAAATTAAAATTTCAAAAATTCTCAACAATACACAGCTAGAGCAACTTTTCTGGAAAATGTCAAAAGCTGATAGACACCATTCATTAGAAGTTTTGCAAAGAACTATTAAGCACACAGATAATGACAGTTTGTTAAAGCTTTCTTTGTTGCACGATATAGGTAAATCGATATCTGAATATAACTGGTTATTCAGAATAATGGCTGAATTAAAATTTGTTACAAACAGGAAAGCATTTAATTATCTTAATCATGAAGACATTGGTTATGATCTATTAAAGGAAAACGTAAATGATCCTGATGTAAGTAAATATTATTTTGACAATTTACTAACCGAGAAAAATGAAGTATTGGATAAAACTGATTTTTAATGGAATTAAGTTTCTTAGTTGATGCTCTGAAGTCTTTATTAGTTAACTACACGTCAAATAATTTACAAATTGAAGAGAGTTTAAAAGATCTATTAAGCAGTTTAGAGAAAAAAAATTTAAATAATGATATTGAAAACTATGCAGAGTTAATATTACTTGCATCTTCTTTATTTGAACTAAAAGCAAAAAGGATGTTACCTCAAGAAGAAGAAGTCGAATGGATCGATGAAATAGAAGTCTTAAAGGATAAAGATCTTGCATTTGCAAGACTCCTACAATTTAAAGCGTTCTCTGAAATTGGTGTAGCAATTGCATCAAAAATAAAATATAACGAAAATGAAATCAAAACATTCAAATACTATCAAACTAAAAATTTGTTTCCAAAACCTGATATTGAATATCAAATAAGTAAAGATAAGTTCAATGATGTTGCTATCGAAGTTTTTGAAAGATATAAAACTATAGAAGGCTTCAGGCATCTAGATAAAGATCTACCAGACTTGCAAAAAGCAATTGATGATTTACTTCAGGTTGTTGATAAAAGATTAAACACTTCATTTGAAAGTATTTTAAATGAAGTAAATTCTGAAAAAGAGGCTGTAGCTTTTTTCCTTGCACTTCTTGAAGCTGTAAGATGGGGTTTTATAAAAGCTAGTCAAAGCGACGAAGGTATTAAAATAGAAAAAAATTATGAATTATAAAAAAGTTATAACCGCTATTTTGCTAGTTTCTGATGGATCAGTTGACCACAAATATTTTTTAGAAAACTTTAATATATCAAATGAGAATTTGTTAAGTATTTTTGATGAAATTAACAATGAACTAAAAGATAATGATTACGGATTCTATATCAAATACGATGTAAAATCTTCCGACCTAGTTACTTTGAGTTCAATTTCTACTGAATTATCTGAGTTCAAACCACCTTCAGTTTTAAGAGGTTTATCTACTCCTGCTCTAGAGACCCTATCAATTGTTGCTTATGAGCAACCTGTGACAAAACTCAAAGTAAGCGAGATAAGGGGAGTAGAATCTGAGTCCTCTCTTAAAACTTTAGAGTCTAGAGGTCTCATTGAGAAATCAGGTAGTTTAGATCTACCAGGAAATCCACATTTGTATGTTACAACCAATCTTTTCCTTGAAAAAATGGATATTACATCCATTGATGATCTACCTGTATTAGGTGAGTATTTTTCAAATATAGAGGAAGAGTAAATCTCTTTGAGATTGAATAAATTTATCGCTCTGAATCTTCCAACATCAAGAAGGAAAGCAGATGATTTAATTCAATCCGGTGAGGTATTTGTTAACGGTAAAGTACCAGAAGTTGGATATTTAGTAAAACAAAATGATATTGTATCTGTTAATAACAAAAATTTAACAAATAAAAATACTCATGAGTATTACAAATTTTATAAACCGAAAGGATATGTGTGTTCTCACAACAAACAAGGAAATGCACCAACCATATTTGATCTTATTGATAAAGATTATCTTAAATTTGGAGGCAGGCTAGATAAAAATTCTGAAGGTTTGATGTTATTGAGTACGGATGGAGAGTGGTTAAATGAAATTTTCCACACAAAGAATAAAGTACAAAAAAAATATAAAGTAACTTTAAAAAATAAAATAAATAAAAACAAAAAAATTCGAACCAAAATAAATCATGAAGGCCAATCTTTAAAAATTCACAATGTAAAGGCTATAAATTCATACACTTACAGCGTAACTTTATTAACTGGCAAAAATCACGAAATACGAAGAATATTTAGATTTAATGATCTAAATATTAGAGAGTTAAAGCGAGAAAAAATTGGTAAATACAGTTTAGGCAATATGTCTAAAGGTCAAATGTCTAAAATAGATATATATGAGTAATACATTAATAACTATAGATGGCCCTTCAGGAGTTGGTAAAACTACAATCGGTAAGCGTTTAGCTTCTGAATTAAATTTCGAATTTTTTTCTTCAGGTCTTCTCTACAGAGTAATTGCATTACATATGGAAAAAACAAATTCTTTGAATCTAAATGAATTCGAAATAATATCTAATGATCCAGTAGTTTGTAAAGTAAATGAAAACGTTTACAAAGAAAAAAATCTTTATACTCCAGAAATTAACACAAAGAGTTCTGAAATAGCTCAATTAAGTGAAGTTAGAATAATTGTTTCAAATGTGCTGCAATTCATGTTTAAAAATTCAAATATTGGATTGGTGGTTGAAGGAAGAGACATGGGGAGTGTTGTTTTTAAAAATGCACATTTAAAAATATATTTAGATGCAAGCGAAGCAGTAAGAAGTGAAAGAAGAATAGCTCAATCTGACAATAAGGAATCAGTCGAAGATTTAAGAGCTAGAGATTCAAGAGATATTAACAGAAAAATATCCCCACTTGTTATTGCTGATGACGCAATAGTTATTAATAATGAAAATAAAAGTATCGATGAAGTAATTAAGATTATTAAAGAGAATTTAAAGCTTCAGTAGCAGTCCATTTTCTATCATTGCTTATACCAAATTCTGATTTTGGGTAAGTTCCAGAAGTATTCAGGATATTCAAAAAATCTGCAACATTTTTTATATTTGCTCTTAACTGTTGTGGCAATGGAAAATATTCTGCTTCTTCAATTGGTTTAAAATTTTCTAATTCAGAAGGATTTATTTTTTCGATTATTTCATAAACTATATGATCTGGCGCAGATGCTCCAGCAGTTATAGCAATATTTCCATCTAATTTTAGGTTTTCAATGCCTTTCACATCGTCAATTCGAAATGCTTCAACGTTATTATTTTTTACCATTGTCACCAATGCTTGGGTATTACTTGAATTTTCCGAACCTACTACTAGTACAGTATTTACATTTGGTAATATTTCTGTAATTGCTTGCTGCCTGTTTGTTGTTGCATAACATAAGTCACTTTTTCTCGGCATTTTTAAATCAGGATATTTTGTTTTAGAGTAATTCATAATTGGTTCCCACTCTGATTTAGCTAGTGTTGTTTGTGCAAGTAGAGCTACGTTTTCTCCTATGTTGAGCTTATCAACATCATCAATACTTTCTACTATATGCATATTTTGAGGAGAAACACCTAATGCTCCTTTGGCTTCATCATGATTTTTATGCCCTACATATATAATTTGTGTATTTTCATTACTAAATTTTTTTGCTTCATGGTGTACTTTAGTCACTAACGGACATACTGAATTTATCGTCATAGACGAAATTTGATTGAATCTTTTTTCAATAGTTGGAGATGTGCCGTGTGCAGAAAGCATAACTATGGCACCGTCGGGAATATCTTTCGGATCTTCAACAAAAACTACATTTTTCTTCTCAAATTCTTTTACTATCCATTTGTTATGTACAATTTCGTGATAACAATAAATAGTTTGATCATAGACTTTAAGTAACCATTTAAGTGCTTTTATCGCCATTTCAACACCAGCACAAAATCCTCGTGGAGTTACCAAATATAGTTTGTTTACCATAATATATTAATAATATGTCTGAAAAGAAAATACCTGAAATATTAATTGTAGGATTGCCTAATGCTGGAAAATCTACGCTTATAAATGCTTTATCCAAGACAAAAACATCTATTATTGGATCAACACCCAATACAACAAGAGATAAAGTAACAACTACATTAGAGTTTGATAATGAAAAAAGGCTTTTAATTTCAGACTTACCCGGGTTTTTAGAAGTTCCAGACAATGCCTATAACAAATTTCAAAACAATATTTTAAGATACATAAACAAAGTAGAACATATACTGTTTTTGATAGACGTTAATTCAAAAAATTATTCTGGATTAGATTCTATATTTAATTTAATAAATAGCAATAATCTACAAAACAAAACTACAACAGTATTTAATAAAGCAGAAAATTTTAAAATAGAAAATTTAGATAAAAGAATGTATAAATATATATTTAATTCAGAAATATTTATTTCTGCTTATCACAAAAAAGGTCTGGATGTTTTAGTAAATGTACTTGAAAAAATATCTATTAAAGTTCCTAAAGATAATGATAAAAAATCATCGATAGTGATTGTTGGCCGACCTAATGCTGGAAAATCTACGTTGTTTAATTCTTTGTTAAATAGTAAAAGATCAACTGTATCAAATATTCCTGGCACTACAAGGGATAAAGTAAATGAAGAAATTAGTCTAAATAAAATCTCATATCAAATTTCTGATACCGCTGGCATTCCAAGAAAAATACAAAAAAATCAAATTGACAGGTATTCATCTACATTAGCAATTAGATCACTTGAAAACGCATCATTAGCATTAATTGTAGTTGATAGTGAAGTTGGACTTTCGTTTGAAGATAAAAGAATTTTGAAAGAAGCAATAAAGCAAAATGTAACACCAATAGTTGTTCTTAATAAATGGGATAAATTAAATACTTTTGAAAAAGAAGAAATTAACAAAAACATAAAAAATGAATTAAAACAATATCAGTGGGTTAACGTATTACGAATCTCGGCTTTAAACAAGAAAAATATTGCTCAAATAAGTAGATCAATTAATGATGTTGAAGAACAGCTACATACAAGAATAGGTACTTCAGAGTTAAATACAAAATTCAGAGAGTTATGGATACAAAACCCACCTCACCCATTTAGGGGCAAAAGGGCTAAGCTCAAATATGTTACACAATATTCATCTTATCCTCCTGAATTTTCGTTTAATTTAAGCTCAAGAATCCCAAAAAACTACCAGAAGTACATAGAAAATAATATTAGACAAAACTTTAATATGAAAAATATTTGTTTTAAAGTAAAAATAAATGCATAGTTTTGGATTTAAACTGGTCGTTTTTGCAGCAGGATTTTATGTAATCATTAGAATATTTCAACTACTTGGCTACTTAATTAACTAATTAATAATTTACAAATAATTTATTAAATTATTTCATTTATGCATTGAATTTACCAATAAATTTTCTAATATTTATATATCCACATTTATGTGGATTTTTTGTATACAAAAAGGAGAGAAATTGAGTAATTTCAGAGGATCCAAGACTTGGCGTCTTATATTACTTTTCTCAGTTTTTGCTATGGTTGTAGTCGCATGTGGTGGCGATACAGCAGAAGAGGAAGTTGCTGAAGAAGCACCTGAAACTACTGCGGCCCCTGCAACTACTGCAGCAGCAGCTGAGGAAGTAGCTCCATCAGGACCTGATGGTGTTTATAAGATGGCTATATTCTCAGATCCACAATCTAATAATTACTGGGCTTACTACGATACAGAATCCGATGTTTGGACAGGTTATGTCATGTCTGGACAAGTTACCTCTCTTTACACATTATCAATACCTAACTATCAACTTGTAGTTAATATGGCTGGCGAGCTAGTTGAAACTTCAGTTGATAATGGTGATGGAACATTTACATACAATGTTCCTGTTAGACAAGGATATACATGGAGTGACGGAAGTCCTATAACTGCCCATGACTGGCAATTTACTTTCGATACTGTAAAAGGATTATCATTAGGTGGTAACTTCTTAAGTGCATATCCATACTTGTGTGAAGGTGATGACGGAGCGAGTAAAAACTGTGTTGTGAGTATTGTTGCATCTGATGATTATACAGTCAGTGTTACATTCAACTATGACCCAGGATTATCAACTTGGCAATATGGTACTGCTCAAGGTCCTGCATTTAGCAAGGCTTATTGGGAGTCCATAGCTACTGACAAAGAATCTTTGTATGCTCATGACGCAATTAATGCGCCTGTAGCTAGTGCTTTTGTCTATGACAAGCTTGAACAAGGTGCTTTCTATACTTGGAAGTACGATGCTGACACAATGTGGTCTGGCGGAACAACTACTATCTATGATGGTGGTGGTACAAGCATAGATTGGGACAATGGTAAAGCTCCAGCGTTTAGTGGTGAGTTCGGCAACACATCAGGTGATTCGTTCTCATATGATAGCGGACCATTTGTTGGTACTGTTGAATATACACTATACAGCGATCAAGATGCTGCATACTTAGCATTCCAAAACGGAGAAGTAGATTTCGTTCTTAACCCATTAGGAGTCAAGAGAAACTTGTTTAATCAACTTGCAACCGTACCTGGAGTTGAGTTAGTACAAAACATGCCACTTGGTATGAGATATTTCGCACACAATACAAGACTGTTCCCTGGAAGTGATAAAGCTTTCAGAAACGCAGTAGCTTGTGTTGTTGATAGAGATTTCATCATCAACAGTGTTCTTCAAGGAACTGTTGAAAGAATGGATGGAACAATATCAGGAGCTCTAACAGCTTGGGCACCACCATTGACTGGTACACTAGCTGATTGTCAAGATCTAGATACTGTAGGAAAATGGGAGAAAGCTATCTCAATCTTACAAGATGCTGGATGGACAGCGGATGACTGGGGAGAACACCCAGGAAATGATACTAGAGCTATTCCACCAACTGGAATTAAAGGTCCAAATGGTGAAGTTCCACCAGAAGATATGTTAATTTACGCACCAGGTCCTGGTTATGATCCATTGAGAAACACATTCTCATTGTTCATTGCTGACTACATCAGACAATTAGGTTTTGATGTAACTGCAAGACCAACTGGTTTCAGTGTTATAGTTGACATTGTTTTTGGTGCTGAAAACTGTAAGAATTGGAATTTTTACATGTTAGGTTGGGGTGTAGGTATATATCCTGACTCAGCTGTTGCCTTCTTCCACTCAAGAAATGATTCTTGTGGGGGAGGATTTAATACACCTGGATACAATAATCCAGAATTTGATGCCGTAGCAGATGCTTTTGAAGCTGCAAAAACAGTTGATGAAGCAATTAAGCTATCTAATCAAATGGAAGCAATACTTTTTGAGGACCTTCCTTATTTAGTGTTGTTTAATCCACCAGTATTAGAGGTATACAGAGGCGATACTGTAGAATATCCATTTACGGATGTTCTGGGAGGACTCACAGACGCATGTGAAGGTTGTCCAGGTGTCGTAAAAACTAAAAATTAATTAGTTATTATAATTAAATTAATGGCGGGTAGTTAAGCTACCCGCCATTATTATGGTTAGTGGGCTTAAATGTATAAATATGTTTTTAAAAGAATTTATCAACTTATTATTGTTTTCTTTTTATTCTTAGTTACGTCTTATGTTCTTTTTGATTCAATTCCAGGTAATGCTTTTCAAAACCTTCTTCTTAATCCAGAATTACCTCCTGAAGCATATGAGCAAGTTATTAAACTTTATGGTTTAGACAAGCCACTTACTGAAAGAGTATTTCTTTATATAGGTAACTTCTTTCAAGGCGATTTTGGCTACTCCTACAAACATTACCCAAGAACCCCAATAGATCTAATTGCTGAAAGATTACCTAGAACACTTATGTTGTTTGCAATGGTTAATATTGTAGCTTTTTATACAGGTTTTTTAATTGGTAAAATTTTAGCTTGGAGAAGGGGTTCAAAATCAGAAACATGGATTACGGTTACTTCTGTATTTTCTTATACAATTTTTTATCCTTGGTTTGCACTTATGATGCTATGGTTTTTCGGCTACAAACTTGATTGGTTACCAATAGGGAAGTTTCTTTACCCCGAAAAGTGGTACGACGCACCATATGATAGTGATGTAATATTTGTTTCTATGATTAAATTCACCGCTGTAGTATCAATATTGCAAATATTAGTATATATTTTTACACGTAATATAGAGTCTCTTAATCTTAGAAGAAATGCTAGATTTGCTGGTTTTATGGTTTTAACTATTGCTAGCTTGTTTTACTGGAACTCTGGAGACTTATTAATACAGAAACCTTATGCAATGGATATTGCTTATCATATGATTCTTCCAATATTTACTGTCACAGTTGTTGCATTTGCTGGTACAGCTTTACTTACTAGAACAACAATGATGGAAGTTATGAAAGATGATTTTATACTAACAGCTCGTGCTAAGGGTTTATCTCAAAGAAGAATAAGAGACAGACATGCTGCTAGGAATGCCTTACTACCTGTAGTGACATCTTTCATATTCACTATTGTAACTATTATCGATGGTTCAGTTTTAACCGAAACAATATTTTCTTGGCCTGGAATGGGACAATTAATATTGCAGGCTGTTTTAGAAGAAGACATTCCTGTTGCAATGGCTTCTTTTTCTTTTATTGGTATTTTTGCTTTAATTGCACATTTTATCGCAGATATATCTTACGCTTACTTAGACCCAAGAATAAGAATTCAATCTCAAGGATGAACTTGTGAGTAATCAAAAAGATATAGCGAAAAAGATTAGAAGAGAAGCTCTAAAGAAAAATTGGAGACTTTTTAAGAGAAGTAAACTAGGGATGATTGGTCTCTATATTGTTATATTCTTTCTGTTTTTATCTATTCTTCAACCAATATTATTTATTACTGGAGTTTGGAATAAGGGAGTATACGATCCAGTAGTTGGTTATTCTGAACAATTTCAAGAGTTTTTAGTTGTTGAATGTCCTAAAGAATATCCAACAGAAAAATATAAAAAAAGATCTGATTGTCCAGGGCGTACAGAAGTAAACATCAGAACTTTATTTTACTCAGATGCTCAAGTTGGAGAAACAATTATACAAAACTTACAACCAGCCCCACCATCAAGCAAACATATTTTAGGTACTGATTCTCTAGGTAGGGATGTTTTCTCGCAAATTATGGAAGGTAGTCAAGTAGCTTTTGTATTGGGACTTTTAAGCGCCACCTTAGGTGTAGGTATATCAACTATATTGGGAACTATTGCTGCATTCTTTGGTGGGAAAATAGATGCTTATTTAATGAGACAATCAGATTTAATTTTAATGTTACCAACCCTACCTCTTTTGTTTATTATTTCAGCTTTTGCTGAGTTGCAGGTATGGCATTTAGCCGTAGTACTTGGAACAATAGGTGGTTTAGGTGGTTCAGTAATTACAATTAAATCGCAAGCTCTGCAAGTTAAAGTAAAACCATTTGTTGATTCTGCACGTATTACAGGTGGTTCGCGAATGAATATATTATTCTCACACGTATTACCAAATGTAGCTCCATTAGCATTATTGTTTATGGTTTTCAGTGTTACTGGAGCGATAGCTTCCGAATCAGTACTCTCATTTTTAGGATTATTGAATATTGATATGAGTTGGGGACTTATGATTTATTTAGCACAAGTAGAGGGTTTTATATTTTCTGGTATGAAATTTTGGTGGCTAATTTTACCTGCTGGATTGTCAGTTACTTTTCTAACTGGTGGATTTTATTTGGTAGGTAGGGGATTAGATGAAGTTTTCAATCCAAGATTGAGAGATAGATAAATGAATATTCTTGAAGTTAAGGATTTAGATATGAGTTATAAGACAATAGACGGCGATGTTGAAGCTGTTAAAAAAGTTTCTTTTACTGTAAAAGAAGGTGAGTCATTTGGAATAGTTGGTGAATCTGGATGTGGAAAAACTTCAGTAGCTATGTCATTATTACAACTTCAAGCAGATAATGGAAAAATTACCAATGGAGAAATTATTTTTGATGGTAAAAATATAGTAGGTTTAAGTGAATCTCAACTAAGAGAAGTACGATGGAGTGGGATTAGTATTGTTTTTCAGGGTGCGATGAACTCTTGGAATCCAGTTGTAAAAATTGGTGAACAAATTAGAGAAGCTATGCGCGAACATTATCCTGACAAAACTAAAGAAGAAAATACCAAAAAAATTATAGAGCTTTTTGATATAGTTGGTTTAGATTCATCAATTATAGATAGATTTCCTCATGAGCTATCTGGAGGGATGAAACAGAGAGCAGTAATAGCTTTAGCTTTATCATGTGATCCAAAATTAATTATTGCTGATGAACCAACTACTGCTTTAGATGTTGTTATACAAGATCAAATTCTTAAGGAAATAAGGAAAGTACAAGAGGTACTTGGATTAAGTTTAATATATATTTCCCATGATATTGCTGTTATTGCTGAAATGACTGACAATATGGCTGTAATGTATGCTGGTTCTATTGTAGAGATGGGTAAAACAGATAAAGTATTTAGTAATCCAAAACACGCTTATACCAAAATGTTACTTGAGTCTACACCATCAATTGTTGGACCAAAAAAGAAATTAAGATCTTTAGATGGAGAGCCGCCTTCACTAATTAATACAGATTCGTATTGTTCATTTTCTTATAGATGTCCAAGTCCTGATGATAATTGTCGTAATAGGAATATTGAAATGGAATTAACTAAAATCGATAGCGAACATTATGCAGATAAATGCTGCATTAATTGTGGTTGAAATATGGAAAATACATTAATTGAAGTTAAAAATCTAGAGAAATACTTTGAAATATCCGGTGGATTGTTTTCAAGAAATAAATCTATTGTTAAAGCGGTAGATGGTATAAGTTTTGATATTCCATTTGGATCAAGTTTAGGCTTAGTTGGACAGAGTGGGTGTGGTAAAACAACAACTGCAAGAGCTTTAAGTTTGCTAGATCCAAAAACAGGTGGAGATATTAATTTTTACAATTCAGAAACTCAAATGATGCAAAGTATTGACGAGCTAGAAGGAGAGGAACTCAAAAAATTTAGAAGAAATATACAAATGATTTTCCAAGACCCATACGAATCATTAAATCCTAGATGGAATATTAAAGACATAATCCTAGAACCTTTAAACATACACAATATTGGTGATTTGAAAGAAAGGGAAGAAGCTGTTTATGAGATTTTAAAAACAGTTGGGTTAACACCACCTGAGAATTACATGCCAAGATACCCTCATGAACTTTCAGGGGGACAACGACAAAGAGTATCTATCGCTCGTACATTGATTATGAAGCCAAAGTTTGTCGTATGTGATGAGCCAACATCTATGTTAGATGTTTCTATTCGTATTTCAATAATGGACCTTATGTTAAATCTTGCTAAGGATTTAGAAGTATCTTATTTATATATCACCCATGATCTTGCAGTAGCAAGATATATGTGTGATCGAATAGCAGTAATGTTTAATGGCAAAATTGTTGAAATTGCAGAAACTGAAGAATTATTGAATAATCCAATTCATCCCTATACTAAACGACTAATTTCATCTATCCCCATACCTGATCCATCATACAATAGAGAGACTTATGAAGTTAATTTTCAAGAATTAGATTCTTTAATAGCAGATAACCCTAATTCAGATGAAATGATTGAAGTAAATCCAGATCATTTTGTAGGGACACACGATGTAAAAGGTCTTCTTTGAGTCTTAAGGACATATTTCTTTTACCAAATTTGATTACATTATCCCGTTTCTTTATTTCTATTTATTTATTCTGGAACTTTGAATCTGAAAGTTTCGATTCATATGTGTTAATAATTATTATTGCAATTATTGGCCTCTCAGATTCTTTAGATGGCATTGTTGCACGAAGATATAATTTAGTATCAAAATTAGGGATTATTCTTGATCCTTTGACGGATAGAGTAGTATTTTTAGTTTTACTATTTTGGCTATCTTCGATTGTTCCACAAACGTTTATATTTGCTATATTAATTCGTGAAGTGCTTGTTTTAATTGGGTCAATTTATGTTTTATTAACTGGTTTAAAAATAGAGGTATCTAAAAAAGGCAAATTAGCCACTGTATTTTTGTTCGTATTAATTTGTTTATATGTATTAAATACAACTTTAATCATTCCTTTCTTAAGTCAACTGGCATTGTTAGTGATAATTTTTTACTTTTATGTTGCAATTGAATATTTGTACAACTTAATATATAAGAGTGGATAACGAAACAATACCTTTAGATTCTTCTAGCAGTCAGGCTGAAGAACCACTGTATATACTTTCTCTACTAAATAACGAATTAAAGTCATCTTCTTGGAAATTGATTAATAAAGACTACAAAATTGGTAGATCATTTGAAAACAATATTATATTAGACGATATTACTGTATCAAGAAAGCACGCTTTCTTATCTGTTAATAAAGAAATTATAAAGATCACAGACAACAATTCAACAAATGGAATTTATATAAATAATGAAATTAAAAGTGATTCCAAACTTAAATCTGGTGACAAGATACAAATAGGTAAGTATTTATTACTACTAACTGAGGTCATTAAGTGAATATCGGTGAAGCTGTAAAAGCTTTACAAATTAAATATCCTTCTGCTTCAATTTCAAGAATTAGATTTTTAGAAAAAGAGGGATTAATTAATATTAAAAGGTCTTCAGGTGGTACAAGAAAATTCACAAATAAAGATATTGAAAAAATTTCAAAAATTATAGATTTACAAGAGAATAAATTTTACAGCTTGAAAGCAATTAAAAATAATCCATCATTACTAAAAAGTACTAAAGCAAAAAGTACTAAAGCAAAAACTATAAAAATTGATGACTATTCAATTAGAGATATACTAAAACAATCAGGATTGTCTAACACCCAGTTTGAAGAATTAGTATCTTTTGGTTTTGAAGTTAATAGAGAAAGATTTAACAATGACGATTTAAATAGAATTAAAGCTTGGTCATATTTTTACTCCTTAGGATTGGAACCTAAAAATTTTTCTGTCTTGAAATCTATAAGTGAACGTTCAAGTGATTTTATTGAATTTATTATAAGTTTTTTACCTGATGATGAAGAAGAAGACCGTACTTTAATTATTGAAAATTATACAAATCTAATTAGGGGATATTTATCAAAAGATATCTCTTAATATTCATTGTTTTAATATTTATTAATACAAATTCCTATGCTTATGAAATAGAAGAAGAAATATTAACTACTGAATATTATTTATCATATGACTTAGACAGAGAAATCATTTTATATAAAAAAAATATAAATGAACCAATCTCACCAGCATCTATAACTAAATTAATGACGGCTTTAATACTTTATGAAAATAATGAATTAAATGAAATAGTCTCTATAACTTATCCAGACTCGTACAACTTTGAAGGTAAAGTAGCATATTTAACTGAGGGAAATACAGTATCCGTTGAGCAATTACTTGAGTTTTTACTAGTTTATTCCGCAAACGATTCAGCTTACGTAACTGCTATGCATATATCTAATTCTGTTGATGATTTTATAGAATTAATGAATTCAAGAGCAAGAAAATTAAATATGATAAATACAAATTTTCAGAATCCAGATGGTCTTGATCAAGAAAACCACTACACAACACTTAACGATCTCCTACTTTTATCAGAATACATTTTAAAAAATACAAAACTTATTGATATAACTAAAAAATCCAAATTTTTTTATGAACAAAATAATGAAATTAAGAAATATGAAAATACAAATTTAATTATTAGTAATGGTTTCAAAGGATTGAAAACTGGTTGGACTTCTAAAGCTGGATTGACATTTATTGGATATAACCAAGACGACAATAGGAATATTATAACAATCGTTAATAAATCATTTGTTGATAGTAATAAACAGTCACATTTTGATGATACATTGATTCTCTATAAGGAATCTGTAGCAAATTTTAAAGATAATTTATTATTAAATAAATTTGAATATGTATACAAGATAATTAATCCTTATGAGTCTTTAGCTGAGATATACGATAACAATATTGTAAAGTTTGGAAATAGAGGTATTTCAAATAATATTTATCTTATAAGTATTGACAGATCAGAGATTGTTCTTGGAAACTATTATGATAATGAAAAAATTAAAATTAGTTCAAATAAATCAAATAGAATTATGAAATATAATTTTTTTATGTCAAATATAATATCTAAATTACTTGTTTCTAGCTAGAAATAAATAATATCAATATTAATCTTTTTTTATGAACAATAATGTCATTGTCGAAGTATCTGGTATAAGACTAGAAGAAGATTCTGAGACACCCATCATGCTTTTGCATGAACCCGATACTTCAAGATTTCTTCCGATATGGATTGGTACAATTGAAGCTGTTTCTATTGCATATGCACAAGAAGGATACGTTCACCCAAGGCCCCAAACACATGATTTACTAATTGATATAGTTGAATCATTGAATGCTTCCATATCTGAAGTTTGTATTTCAGATATAAAAGATAAAACATATTTTGCAGAGATAACATTAAATACCATGGAAGGTGATGTTTCTTTATCTTCAAGGCCAAGTGATGCAATAGCTTTAGCTATCAGATCAAATGCGAAAATTACTGTAAACTATGACTTATTTAACCAAAATTCCATAATATTAATTGACGAAAATAATCAAGAAATTAAAGAATTTATTGAATTTATTGACGATATTTCACCTGATGATTTTCTCTAAATCCTTGAATAACTAATTTAATCTAGTAGATTAAAACTATGCAACAGGGTTATACAGGTCCAGAAGTTTGTAAAATTACTGGTATATCATATAGACAATTAGATCATTGGACATCTACGGGTCTTATTAATGCTTCTATTCGAAATATTAAAGGTTCAGGTTTTCATAGATTATATTCTTTTAATGACATCGTCTTAGTAAAACTAGTTAACAAATTACGTGATGCAGGAGTAAGCTTGCAAAAAATTAGAGTAGCTTTAGAAAATGTTTCTAAATTACTTGGAAAAAAGAAAAATGTCACAGATGTTTCTATATTTTCAGATGGATCATCTATATATGTATTAACTGACAATGACCAAATGATTGACTTGCTAAAAAAAGGTCAGGCAGTTTTTGGTATATCACTAGGGCCAGTTCACACTGAAACGGAAGCAGAAATATATTCCTTATTCCCGGAAAAAATTTCTGTTCAAAATAGATGAAATTTGCACACTATTCTGAAAAAATATTTTCTGAACATTTAGATTTATTTAATATTCAATGGATTTATGAACCAACTAGCTTCCCCTTAAAGTGGGGTAGTGGTGCTATTAAAATGATGTTTACACCGGATTTTTATTTGCCTGAATTAGATGTTTATGTTGAAATTACAACTATGAATCAAAATTTAATAACAAAAAAACAAAAAAAGATTAAATTAGCAAAAAAATTGTATCCAAATAGTAATTTTAAATTAATTAACGAATCTCAATTTTATAATTTTTTAAATAATGATAATGAGATCTTAATTAAGAAAGCTTTCGCTAGCTGAGTATTTAAGCAAAGCAGAAGGATTTTCAATACCAGCTATTGTAGCTACCTTTAATTCATTATCAATACTCGTATTACTCATCAATCTATTATCGGTATTTAGTGAAATATTAAATCCTAGATTATGCAACCTTGATATTGGGTGGTCCTGTGGACTCTCGTACATATTTGTGTGTAAATTAGAAGTAATACATATTTCTAATGGTATATTATTTTGTAATATATAATCTGCAGTACTTCCTAACTCATTGTTATCACCGACATCTTCAATAATTCGGACACCGTGGCCTATTCGTTTTGCTCCGTTATCAAGAGCTTCTTGAATGGAATGAACTCCGTCTCCTTCACCTGCATGAATTGTTATATTAATTCCCTCATTTTTAACTTTTAAAAAACTATCTTTATACATAGAGGGTAGATAATTTAATTCTGGTCCTGCAATATCAAAACCAATAATTAATTCTTTATGTTCTATAGCCAATTCAGCAACAGCTTTAACATTATCAGGGTCATGACGCATCCCACAGAGAATTAAGCCAGAAACTATACCAAATTCATTTTCTGCTTGTTTAAAGCCGGAATTAATGGCAAGGATAACATCTTTAGGGGATAAGTCATTATTTACAGAATAGAAAGGTGCATATCTTGATTCATAAAAATTAATATTATTTTCATGCATATCAACAGCTGCTTCATAAGCTATTTGCTCTAAATTACTGTAAGTTTGCATTAAAGCAATAGTATGTGTGAAAGCTTCTAAATAATCTTCTAAAGAGGTTGAAGAAGATCTATCAAAAAATTTAGCTACATCATCGACTTCAATTATAGGAATATAATCTATACGCTTTGCTAATTCTTTGGCAGTAGAAGGTCTTAAACCTCCATCTAAATGATCATGTAACACCTGGTTATACATAACGCAACATAATATATATTATAGGACAAATATTAAGCTTATATAATTTCACTAATTACACTCTCCTTATGTGTTAATGGTAGCCAATGGTCTGCATTTTTAACCTCTTTGACTGTTACATTTTTTCCTGATAATTTTAACCTGTTAAGCATTTTTTCATTTAATTTTACAGCTGCGTCATTTTCACCAAATAAAAAAGTTACTTCAATGTCATGCACTCTTCTCCATTTGTTAGATAGCTTTATATTATAATCTATGTTTGAATACCAAGATATTGACTGTTTCATTCCATTCGTAAAATGGTTCACTAATGAATCAATATCAATATTATGAATTTTGTTATCTTGATTATGTGTTGCAAATAAATTATTCAATGATAGATCTAATAATCCATAATTAATTTTTGGAGTTACTCTGTATGCAGATCTAAAGAATAAATCTAGATTCTGAGAAAGAGTATCATTTGAAAGTCCAGGATTCTGAAATGTAGTTATGTAATGCTGACCATCTCTATAGATTAAATTATCATAAACACTAGTTGGAGGGAATTCAGTACCACCACAAATTAATACTAGTTTTTCAACCGATACATTACCCCTGCTAGCTACAGCCCACGCGACAATAGATCCCCAATCATGTCCGACAATTATAAGATTATTTGTTAATTGTAGTTCGTTTATTAATTTCTCAATATCTAAAGATAAATTTTCAATATTAAAGTCACTTATTCTGGATTCTTCAATAGATGAAAGAGGGTAACCTCTTTGCTCAACAACTGTAACTCTAAATTTGTCAGTTAATTCTTTTTTTATATCCTCCCAGAAATACATATTAGATGGAAAACCATGGAGAAATAGCACATCGCTCCCCTCTCCTTCACTAGTGTATGACAGTTCAAAATCATCCAACTGCAACTTGTTAATCATATCAATTTATTTTTTCGCAAAATCACAATAGTTAGACATATCGCAAAAAATAACCATTGAAAAGCATAACTTAAATGTGGCGCATCGTAAGGTTCCGTAAGGTTGATACACTCAATATTCTTTCCGCATTCTTCTGTAAGTGTTATGTAAAATTTTGGTAACGATATATTTTTTTCATTTTCTATAAATAACTTATCGATTCTAAATATATAATCTGATTTTGGAACATCATCTTGACCTACAGTCTGGGTGTCATAAACCATTAATTTTCCAATATATTTAAAATCTTGAAACTTATCAATTGAATTTAAATCAAAATTAAGCGGGACCCATCCCCTGTTAACAACCATATAGTTGCTATAACTATCAGAGATAAGGTCTATTCTGTTATATCCATTTTGTCCATTATGCACCCTAGATCTTAAAAGCCAAGTGTGTAATATGGAAATATTATTATCAATTTGAACATATTGGAATTCAGACAAATTATTAACATCTGGAATTGATATTTTTAGTAGATTTTCGTACTTAGTAAGACTCTCTAAATTACTTGTATCCTCATAATAACTTGATAGCTGCCAGTAAGATAATCCAAGAAAAATTATAACTATAGTAAAACCAAAGTAAAAAAGAACTTTAAAAGGTAATTTTTTCAATTTTTCCAACTTGTATCACCTCTGCGTCTGTCACCAAATGAAAAAATATCTTTGTTTAATCCTGAAACACAAACTCCACCAAAATACATATCATATTCATCAGTAATAGTTACATCATTATCCATTTCTAATGAACCAGGTTCTGCTCTAACTGTACCATCAACATTTGCATGAAATCTTGGTTGGTCTATTGCTTGTTTCCAATTATTGGATTTTGAGTAATTTAATAAGACCTGTGCAATAGCTGAACTTATTCTGTCAGCACCTGGGGAACCAATTGTTGTAATACCATTTTCAGATTGAATAATTAGTGGACTCATGTTTGATATTAGTCTATCTCCTTTTGTTTCTCCTAAGAAGCCCTGTGGATTAAGCTCTATTTCACCTAGTGAGTTGTTGAAATACATACCAGTATTTTTACATAGCACACCTGACCCATATCCACTTGAAAACGTTATAGAAAAATGATTATTCATTTCATCCGAAGTATTTACTTGAATAGTAGATGAAGATTTAGTTAAATTTAGAATTTCTTTGTTTATAAAAGATTTCCTATCACCAAAAAATTCATAACTGTCTTTTCTATTTTTATAGACATCGATTAATGATTCGATATGTGTACCCTTATTTAGTTCTTCAATATATTTCAAAACCATTAGCCCCCCAATTGAAGGACCAGAGTGACCTGTAAGTATTAGATTTTTATATTTAAATTCGAATTTACTATCTTCTATTAATTTATAATCAGTGAAATCTTCAGATGTTGCATGTCCACCTTCATTTACAATAGTTTTAAGTATTTCTTTTGCAATATCTCCGACATAAAAATCATTAAAACCCTCATTCGTTAAGTGTTCAAGAGAATCACTTAACTTATTAAGCTTTACAATTCCATTATTTAAATCATTAGAAATATTTTCTAATATTTTTTTTGAATAATCGTGCCACATAAACAATGGCTTTAATGAATGTTGGAAGTAGTCTTTTGTTGGTTGAGTTAGTTTAAATCCATTCTTCGCAATATTAATTGGAAATTCTAATAGTTTGTCTAAAGGAAGTGATGCATAATTTTTATATAAAAAATCTAATATTTTATATATTCCAGGTATTGCAAAAGTATTAGCTCCTTTACATGTTTCTACATAACCACCATAAGTCAGCACGACTTTATGCTCTTCGTGGTCATTGCCTTTAAAATATTTAGGAGATACGAAATATCCATCTACTGTGTGTGAATTATTAGTCTTTCCGTCATAAAATGTTAATAGACCAGAAGATGTTGGAGCAACTACACCTAAGTCTGTAACCATAGACGTTACAATACTTGCTATCAATACATCAGCAGCATTAGGCTTTAAATCTTTGATTGATTCAGCTGCTTGAGAACTATATTCCGCAGTGCTTGACATAGAAACTTTCATCTAAACAGTGTAGTTTATAACTTTTATATGCAAAAATATATATATGAAACAGGACATCAAAAAGTTTGATGAAAATATTTATCAAATTGATGTATTTATGGAAAATAAACCTGGACGTATGTCATGTTATTATATTGATTCAAATAACCCTATATTGGTAGAAGTTGGACCATCAAATTCGTTCCCATACCTTATATCTAGCCTTGAATCTTTGGGTATAAGTGAAGTAAAAAGGTCTGCAATGACACATTTGCATTTAGATCATATTGGAGGTGTAGGACATTTAGTTGAAAAGTATAAAAATCATTTTGTATACATACACGAACTAGGATTAAAGCATTTACCTAGTCCAGAAAGATTATGGAACGCAGTTTCTAAAGTTTATACAGAGGAGTGGTTATCAACTAATTGGGGTGAAATTAAGCCAACTCCATTAAAAAATTTACATTCTTTGCAAGATAAAGAGCTAATTGATCTTGGCAAAGGAAGGAAACTTGAAGCAATATATGGACCTGGCCATGCAAAGCATCATTTTACTTTTTATGATGAAGTCTCTAAAACGCTATTTATGGGTGACACATTGGGGTTAATATATCCGCATGGAGATTTTGTTCAACCCAATCTCCCACCACCAGATTTTAATAAAGAAATATTATTTAAAACATTGGAAGAATTGGAAAATTTAGAACTTGAATATTTAGCTCTTGCCCACTTTGGTATACATAAAAATCCCTACGAATTAATAGAAAACGCAAAACAGAGTATAGATACATGGATAGGGTTTGTTAAAAATCTTCCAAACTTGTCGTTAACTGACTCTGCTAAAACATTAAGTAATTGGTTAGTTGCAAACTATAAAATATTAGGTATTGATGAAGAAACGATTAAAAATTACATAACTAATGTAAATTTTGAGATGCAAATTGAAGGAATTAAGAATTATTTAGTTCAACAAAAGAAAAACCCCTAGTTACCTAGGGGCTCTTCATTAAAAGTCGGCAGTGTCCTACTCTCCCAAGGGGTTGCCCCCCAAGTACCATCGGCGCTAATGGGCTTAACTTCCGTGTTCGGAATGGGAACGGGTGTATCCCCACTGCTATCACCACCGCAAATCTACTTCTTAAAAATTCTATAGCAAGCGCTCAAGCTAGGTATTCAGCTCAAGCCCTCGACTTATTAGTATCAGTCAGCTACATACATTACTGTACTTACACTTCTGACCTATCAACCTCATGTTCTATAAGGAGTCTTAATCGGTTAACCCGATGAGAAATCTTATCTTAGAAGGGGCTTCGCACTTAGATGCTTTCAGTGCTTATCCTTTCCGATCGTAGCTAACCAGCCGTGCTCTTGGCAGAACAACTGGCACACCAGCGGATCGTTCATCCCGGTCCTCTCGTACTAGGGACAACTTTCTTCAAATTTCTTACGTGCGCGACGGATAGGGACCGAACTGTCTCACGACGTTCTGAACCCAGCTCGCGTTCCTCTTTAATAGGCGAACAGCCTAACCCTTGGGACCTGCTCCAGCCCCAGGATGAGAAGAGCCGACATCGAGGTGCCAAACACCCCCGTCGATATGGACTCTTGGGGGGTATAAGCCTGTTATCCCCGGAGTACCTTTTAGCCGATGAGCCATGGCGCACCCACATGCAACCATGGGATCACTAGTTCCTACTTTCGTACCTGCTTCACTTGTTTGTGTCACAGTCAAGCCACCTTTTGCACTTACACTCAATGCGTGATTGCCGTCCACGCTGAGGTGACCTTAGAGCGCCTCCGTTACTTTTTTGGAGGCCACCGCCCCAGTGAAACTGCCCACCAGACAATGTCCCTGATCCGGATAACGGATCTAGGTTAGAAGGTCAATATGAAGAAAGTGGTATCTCAAGGATGACTCCACAATGACTAGCGCCATTGTTTCAAAGTCTCCCACTTATCCTGCATACTGCATACCAACATTCAATATCAAGTTGCAGTAAAGGTTCCGGGGTCTTTCCGTCCTGTCGCGCATAGTGAGCATCTTTACTCACATTGCAATTTCGCCGAGTCTCTGGTTGAGACAGTACTCAAATCGTTACACCATTCGTGCAGGTCGGAACTTACCCGACAAGGAATTTCGCTACCTTAGGACCGTTATAGTTACGGCCGCCGTTTACTGGGGCTTAATTTCAAAGCTTTGCCGAAGCTAACCTCTCCACTTAACCTTCCAGCACCGGGCAGGTGTCAGAGGATATACGTTGTATTAGAACTTTGCATCCTCCTGTGTTTTTGATAAACAGTCGCTTGAGTCTGATCACTGCGGCCCTTTCAAGCTTATAAAGTTAATTAATCACTTTACTAGGGCGTTCCTTCTCCCGAAGTTACGGAACTATTTTGCCGAGTTCCTTAACCAGAGTTCTCTCGCTCGCCTTAGTATTCTCTACTTGTCCACCTGTGTCGGTTTGGGGTACGGGCACTAATAAAACTAACTAGAAGTTTTTCTTGGAAGTATGGAATTAATGACTTCGCCTAAAAGCGGCTCGGCATTGTGTCTCAGGTGTATTGTTAACGGATTTGCCTATTAACAACCCTACTCACTTACCCCAGGACAACCATCGCCTGGGTTCATCTATCCTTCTCCGTTACTCCATCGCTAATCTAGTAATATGTGGGTCGGTAGGCCCCGAAGGGCTTTCCTTAGCAACATATATTCGATTTGGGCGTGTTATTAGTGGTACAGAAATATCAATCTGTTATCCATCGACTACGTCTCTCGACCTCGCCTTAGGTCCCGACTAACCCTGGGCGGACGAACCTTCCCCAGGAACCCTTGGACATTCGGCGGAAGAGATTCTCACTCTTCCTTCGCTACTCATGCCTACATTCTCACTTGTATGGTCTCCACAACTAACTTACGTTGTTGCTTCGCTGTCCATACAACGCTCTCCTACCGATCTTACCTCCTGGATATAAATATCAAGATTAGTAAGATCCCATAGCTTCGGCAGTATGTTTAGCCCCGTTACATTTTCCGCGCGAGAACATTCGACCAGTGAGCTGTTACGCACTCTTTAAAGGAATGGCTGCTTCTAAGCCAACCTCCTGGCTGTCTGAACACTCTCACATCGTTTCACACTTAACATACATTTAGGGGCCTTAGCTGATGATCTGGGTTGTTTCCCTCTCGTCTATGGAGCTTATCCCCCATAGGCTCACTGCTATATTTATACACTTTGGCATTCGGAGTTTGACTGAGTTCAGTAAGCTTGTTGGCCCCCTAGCCCAATCAGTGCTCTACCTCCAAAGCGCAACATATAACGCTGTCCCTAAAGACATTTCGGAGAGAACCAGCTATCACCAAGTTTGATTGGCCTTTCACCCCTATCCACAGGTCATCCCCTGATTTTGCAACATCAGTGGGTTCGGGCCTTCACGAAATCTTACTTCCGCTTCACCCTGCCCATGGATAGATCACTTGGCTTCGGGTCTATCGCATGCGACTAGACGCTCTATTAAAACTCGCTTTCGCTGCGGCTACGGATTTACTCCTTAACCTTGCCACATACGGATAACTCGTAGGCTCATTCTTCAAAAGGCAGGCAGTCAGGATATAAAATCCCTCCTACTGCTTGTAAGCTATTGGTTTCAGGTACTATTTCACTCCCCTCGCCGGGGTACTTTTCACCTTTCCCTCACGGTACTTGTTCACTATCGGTCGCTGGTTGTACTTAGCCTTACGAGGTGGTCCTCGCAGATTCACAAGGAATATCCTCCTTGATACTCGGGGTGGCCTTAATAAGTAAATAGATTTTCGAATACGTGACTGTTACACTCTATGGTTTAACTTTCCAGATAATTTTTCTAATCTAAATATTTGTAACTTATTGAAAGATCTGATGCTCTTTCTAAAGGACCCCACAACACCAAAAAAACAACGACATCAGTCTTGACATTAATTTGGTTTAGGCTCTTCCCGTTTCGCTCGCCGCTACTCAGGGAGTCGCTTTTGCTTTCCTTTCCTCTAGGTACTGAGATGTTTCACTTCCCCTAGTTCCCTCTACCTACCCTATATATTCAGATAGGAGTAATTTATTAAAATAAATTGGGTTTCCCCATTCGGACATCTACGGATCAAAGCTTGTTTGACAACTTCCCGTAGCTTTTCGCAGTCTTCCACGTCCTTCATCGGCTTCCAGCGCCAAGGCATCCACCAATAGCCCTTAGTAGCTTGAACTATATGAATACTTTGCAATTGCGCTTGCTATACAATTTTCAAAAAGCCAATTTGACTTTTTCACAGCTGAGTAATGTATCAGTCTTGTAGACAACCGACGATTGACCTTAGAACCGAAGTTCTATGCTCCTTAGAAAGGAGGTGATCCAGCCGCACGTTCCCGTACGGCTACCTTGTTACGACTTAGTCCCAGTTACCGACCCTACCTTCGACAGCTTCCTCCCAAAAGGGTTGGACCACTGGCTTCGGGTATTGCCGACTTCCGTGACTTGACGGGCGGTGTGTACAAACCCCGAGAACGTATTCACCGCAACTTTGCTGATTTGCGATTACTAGCGACTCCAACTTCAAGGAGTCGAGTTGCAGACTCCTATCCGAACTGAGACAAGCTTTAAGAGATTTGCTCCACCTCGCGGTATTGCGACTCGTTGTACTTGCCATTGTAGCATGCGTGCAGCCCTGGACATAAGGGGCATGATGACTTGACGTCGTCCCCACCTTCCTCCGGTTTATCACCGGCAGTCTCCTATGAGTCCCCAACTAAATGCTGGCAACATAGGACAGGGGTTGCGCTCGTTGCGGGACTTAACCCAACATCTCACGACACGAGCTGACGACAGCCATGCACCACCTGTATAGAGCGCTAATGCACACTATATCTCTATAGCTAGACTCTATATGTCAAGTCCAGGTAAGGTTCTACGGGTATCATCGAATTAAGCCGCATGCTCCGCCGCTTGTGCGGGGTCCCGTCAATTCCTTTGAGTTTTAGTCTTGCGACCGTACTCCCCAGGCGGGATACTTAACGCGTTAGCTGCGACACAGAAACCGTCAATCCAGTTCCTACGTCTAGTATCCATCGTTTACAGCTAGGACTACCAGGGTATCTAATCCTGTTTGCTCCCCTAGCTTTCGCTCCTCAGCGTCGATAGCGGCCCAGTGAGCTGCCTTCGCAATTGGTGTTCCTCCGAATATCTACGCATTTCACCGCTACACTCGGAATTCCACTCACCTCTACCGTATCCTAGTCACAACAGTATCGATCGACATTTCAGGGTTGAGCCCTGAACTTTCACGAACGACTTGTTGAACCGCCTACGAGCTCTTTACGCCCAATAAATCCGGACAACGCTCGCCCCCTACGTATTACCGCGGCTGCTGGCACGTAGTTGGCCGGGGCTTCTTGTGGAGGTACCGTCATTTTCTTCCCTCCTGAAAGTGGTTTACAAACCTAGATCCGTCATCCCACACGCGGTGTCGCTGTGTCAAACTTTCGTTCATTGCACAATATTCCCTGCTGCAGCCTCCCGTAGGAGTCTGGGCCGTGTCTCAGTCCCAGTGTGGCTGATCGTCCTCTCAGACCAGCTATCCGTCGTAGCCTTGGTGAGCTTTTACCTCACCAACTAGCTGATAGAACGCGAGCTCATCTTAGTTCGGCTGACCTTTCCTTTTAATTTCATGCGAAATAAAAAGAATATCAGGTATTAATCCGAGTTTCCTCGGGCTATCCCTGTAACTAAGGTAGATTGCTCACGCGTTACTCACCCGTTCGCCGCTCAGTCATTTTCTGTAGTAAACTACTGAAAAGCTTCGCTCGACTTGCATGCATAAGGCGCACCGCCAGCGTTCGTCCTGAGCCAGGATCAAACTCTCCAACATAATCTTTGAATAATTTAAATCTGACCAAAGAATCAACATGGGTTTTACCCATTTCAACTTAAAAAAGTTGAATCAACTTAGTTAAAAGTTGACAAAAAAAGAGTGCTAGATATTTCTATCTGCACTACCGGCGTTCATACATTACTCAGTTGTCAAAAAGCCAATTATTTTTGTAATATATACAGTAACAGAACCTTGATTAAGTGTGTGAAAAAAATTAAATAAATGTAAAAAAGTTTCTTTTACCTAGTTGAAGTGTTTTGCCCATTAAATCATCTGTTTTTGCATCAAGATTAGTAAATTTTTCATCATTTACTTTAAAACTTCCTGCGCTTATTAATCTACGAGCTTCAGAATTTGATTTTGTGATGCCTAATTCAGTAAATATTTTAGGTAGATGCAGTTCTTTTTCTAAAGGGGCTTTATATGAATCAACCTCATCTGGAATATTTTTATTAATTGTGATGTTTTCAAATGACTCTTGTGCTGTTTTAGCTAATTTATGATCATATAATTCAGTTACTACAAAATTTCCTAGTCTTTTTTTGACTTCAAAAGGGTTTTCTTTTTCTTTATTAACCGCGTCTTTTAAATCATTGATTTCATCTAATTCCAAATCAGTCAGCATTGTGAAATATTCCCACATTATTTCATCAGGAATACTCATAATTTTCCCATAGATATTTTCAGGAGTATCAGTAATAGAAATATAATTATTTAATGATTGGGACATTTTCTTTTTTCCATCAGTACCTACTAACAGAGGGAATGTCATTGCTACCTGAGGGTTCATAGAATAAAATTTTTGCACTTCTCTTCCCAACATAAGATTCCAAAGTTGATCATGACCACCAATTTCTATATCTGCTTTAACTGCAACTGAATCATATCCTTGAAAAAGTGGGTAAAAGAATTCCATTAATGATATGGGTGAGTTGTTTGAGTATCTAGATGAAAAATCTTCTCTTTCTAGCATTTGAGCTAAAGTAGTTGAAGAAGAAAGATTAACTAAGTCAGAACTCGTTAATTTAGATAGCCAGTCATTGTTTGAAACAATTTCCAGTTTCCCTTTATTTAAAATATTTTTAATAATTGGTAATACACCCTTAGCATTTTCATTAATTTCGTCTGATTCTAATTTTGTTCTAGTTTCTGATTTCCCAGATGGATCTCCAACTTGAGCTGTAAACTCACCTAAAATTAAGACGGCCGTGTGACCATACTCTTGAAATTTACTTAATGCGCGAAGTATCGCATACCATCCTAAAGTAACATCTGGTGCTGTTGGATCAACACCAAGTTTTATCCGTAATGATTTTTCAGTTTTTATTAATTTATCAAGGTCTTCTATTGGACTAATAGCGCTTGCTCGGTCCTGTAAGTATTTCATTTTAGTATTAAAGAAAAACGCCAAAGATGTTTATCATTTCTTTTTGCGTTCTTTCTTTGCTTAGCAACTGCTTGATCAAGCGGATGTATGCGTGGTGATAAATTAATTACTCCTGATAAAATATTTTCACCATCAAGACTCTTATCAATACCTAAACTTTTTGTAATGTTTCCTGGTCCATTTAATTTATCAAATTTCATTTTTGTTTTTCTTCTTTTTTCAATATGTTTTTTTCCAAGAAGTATAAGAGATGACCTTATTAAAACAGCTTCAGCCGAACCTTTTTTTCCGCAAAGAAGAAATAGACCTCTATTTGAGCCATAAGATTTTAGTACTGCAATATGTGGAGGTCCAAGGGTTATTGATGTTGGTACATTCTTAAAAGTGTTTAGTAAAGCCATTTTATCTGTAGATTTACGGCCATAAGCTTCAGTTTCAGTAATCATTATCTCAACAAATTTGTCATTTATAGATGTTGAAATTCTCATTCCTAGCAAGTCTACTGCAGCTTTAGAAGCAGATTGGGAAAGGGTTTTTAACACTCTATTATTTAATCCACTAGGTTGCATTTTCAGCTCTCCTATTAAGTTTAATTTTAAATTTAGTTTCAGCTTCTTTTACTATCATTTCTAAAATTTGTGTGCTTTCAGCTTCCGTATATGTTTTATCATAATTTCTTGTTACTATTCTAATTCCTAAATTTCTTGTTTTCTCATTTGTAAAATTATCAAATATAGAAATATTATTTTCATTTTCTTTGAGTATAGATTCAATTAAATGAATTAAATCTGATGCTTGAAAATCACGTGCAACAGAAAAAGATAAATCAAACTTAATATATGGATAAGGTGACAAAGGTGTATAAATATTATCTTCTAATTGTTTAAATTCAAAATTCTCAGTATTGATTTGAGCAATATAGAGTGATTGTTCTAATTCCATCTCAGATTTATTCTTATATGAAAGTTTACCCATATATCCTACAATCTTATTTTCAAGTTTTATTAAGTAAGAATAGTTTTTGTGGAATCCAGGCCTAGAAAGTTGTTCAAATTCACACAGTGGAAATAATTTTTTTATAGTATTTGTTAAAGAATTAATGTCATTAGATTTAGTTTTAACTCTGTCATCATCAACAGTTTCGATTTCAGGAATTAGTAAACCAAGAGAGTATTCTTGATTTGGAATATCCTTAAATATTTTATGATTGGAATCGTCGTATACATTATTTATTTCGTAATACCTATTTGAGTGATTGTTGTTTTCAACATTGAATTTATATATATTTATCAATGATGGTATTAAATTTGTTCTCAAGTATTCTTGTGAGCGATCAATAGGGTTTATTACTTTTACGGATGTTTTTTCAGGTGTAAATAGTTCATTAGAATAAGAATCAGTGAAAGACAAAGTTTGTGTTTCATAAAAATTTGATGAAGACAATATTTTTGAAAGGTACAAACGTTTATCCCAGTAGTCACCTTTTGAATTTAAATTATTTCCTATAGGAAGAGTTGATGAAAAATTGTTAAATCCATAATGCTTTGCAAGTTCCTCTATTAGGTCTATCGGTCTTTCTAAATCATACCTCCACGAAGGTGATGTAAATCTTATTTCTGTGTCAGAAACTTCAGCCTCTATTTTAAGTTTTGTTAGAGTATTCTTTATAAATTCATCATCTAGTTCTACACCTAGTATTTGTTCTATCTCATATTTTTCAAATTTTACTTCATCATAGGTAATTGCATTTTTACTACTATCTATAATGTTTGAATAAAATATATCTTGTTCATTTTCAAATAGATTCACAAATCTTTGCAGACCTTGTTTCTGCAAATTGAAATCAATACCTCTTTCAAATCTAATAGAGGCATCTGAAATAAGATTTAATCTTCTTGATGTCTTCATGACAGACACTTTATCGAAGTATGCACTTTCTATAAGAAGATTATTAGTTTTGTCAGTAACTTCTGTATCGTAACCACCCATGACACCAGCAAGAGCAATGGGCTTATCATCATCAGTAATAATCAAATCATTTGTATCTAATTTTCTTTCTTGCTCATCTAAGGTTTTGAGTATTTCTTTATCTTTAGCAAATCTGACTGAAATAGTTCCAAATAATTTATCTCTATCAAATGCATGAAGTGGTTGTCCGATATCATGAAGAACATAATTTGTGTAATCTACAACATTATTTATCACACGCACACCAACAGCTGAAAGTCTGTATCTGATGTTTAAATTTGAATCATCTAGTTTAAAGTTTTCTATTTCTATTGATTGATAGGAATTACAAGCTTTTATTCTTCCACTATTTACTTTTATTACATTCTCGATGTTAGGTTTAAGTTCATTAGAATTTTCTTGTAGAGACAAATTAAAATAATTAGATAGTTCCCTTGCAATTCCTAAATGAGACATGCAGTCACCCCTATTTGGTGTTACTCCAATTTCCCATAAAGTATCATTTGAACTGTAAATTGTAGAAAAATCAGATCCTAATTTTGTTTCTGATGAAAGTTTTAAAATTCCTGAATGATCATCCCATAAATCTAATTCTGAAGCTGAACAAATCATTCCATTAGATTCAACTCCACGTATATCACGTTTATTAATTTTAAATCCATCTTTAATTTCGCTTTTAGGCAAAGCTACAGGAACAACAGCACCAACATCAAAGTTCCAGGCTCCACATACAATTTCATAAGTTTTGGATCCCACGTCAACTTTAGTTATCCGTACCTTGTCAGCATTAGGGTGCTCATAAATCTCTAGTACTTTACCTACTAGTATGTTTTTATAATTAGGGGTTTTCTCTGTTTTAGACTCTATCTCAAAACCTAGTGACTCTAATGCTTCAGAAATATCATTTGAGTTGATATCTTCTATATCAATCCAATCATTCAGCCAAGATTTCAAAATTTTCATTAAAATTGCTCCAAAAATCTCAAATCATTTTCATAAAAGTTTTTAATATGATCAATCTGGTATTTAAGCATAGCTAATCTTTCTATACCGACACCCCAAGCAAATCCTTGATATTCTTTTGAATAACCTACATGTTCCAATACATTCGGATCAACCATTCCACAACCTAAGATCTCAAGCCATTCACCGTTGTTCCACTTAACAAGAACTTCTGCAGAAGGTTCAGTAAATGGAAAAAAATGAGGTATAAACTTAGTTTCAATATTTTCACCAAAAAATTGTTTAACAAAGTACTCTAATGTTCCCTTAAGATCTGTAAATTTTAAGTTTTTATCAATCGCTAAACCTTCAAGCTGATGAAAAACTGGAGAATGTGTAGCATCAAGTTGATCAGAGCGAAAAACTCTACCAGGTGCAACAATATAAACAGGTGGGTCATTATTTTCCATATGTCTGATTTGAACGGTGCTAGTTTGAGTTCGTAATAAAGTTTCTAAATTATGATCAGTGTAAAGGGTATCAGATTCATATCGTGCAGGATGCCAATCTGGAGTATTTAGTGCATCAAAATTGTGCCAGGAGGTTTCTACTTCTGGCCCAAAAGCTACTTTATATCCGATGGATGCAAAAATTTCAACAACCTCATCCATAACTTGTGAAATAACATGTCTATGAGTTCCTCTTCTGGTAATCCAATCAATGGTTATGTCTTCATTCTCTTCGTTTTCGAGTGAAGTATATTTTTTATTAATAAATTCTTGTTCAGCTTTTTTTATATTTGAAGTTATCGAATTATTTACATTATTTAATTTTTCACCATACGTTTTTTTGTCTTCTTTAGAAAGAGTGGATAATTTTTTTCTTTCAACAGATAGTAATGAATCTTTTCCTGTATATTCTTTTAAAACATCATCAAATTCTGCTTCATCAACTATTTCATCTAGACGTAATTTTAGAGAAGCTAAAACTTTATCGAAATTTAATTCAGCCATTTAAATTTTTCTTAGCAAGATCAACAAGTTTTTTAAAACCCTTTGGATCATTTACAGCTAAGTCTGCAAGTATTTTTCTATCGACTTTTACACCTGCATTGTTTAAGCCATTAATAAACTTTGAATAGGCAAGATCATGCTGTCTTGATGCAGCATTTATTCTAGAAATCCACAGTTTTCTATAATCTGCTTTTTTATCTTTTCGGTGTGTAAAAGAATCAGCACCAGCATGCATAACTTGTTCTTTTGCTGCTCTAAGCCTCTTGCTTCTGGCTCCTGTATAACCTTTAGCTTTTTTTAATACTTTTTTCTTAGATTTTTTACTTTGAACTGAACTTTTTATACGAACCATCGTTAACCTAACAACTTTCTTATTTTTTTGCTGTCACCACTAGATGCTTCAACATCTCGCTTTAACCTCTTCCATGTACCAGAACTTTTTGCTAATTTGTAATGAGACCTGTGTGATCTGCGTCTCATATATTTACCAGTTCCAGTAACTTTTACTCTTTTTTTCATACTTTTGTGAGTTTTTTGTTTCATTTTTTTCCTCCTAAAGGTGCGAGCACCATTGTTAAAGACTTTCCATCAGGACTAGATGTAGATTCAACCATTGCTATGTCACTTAATTCCTCAATATATTTATCTAAAACTTTTTGTCCAAACTCAGGATGTTCAGCTTCTCTTCCCCTGAATCTCATTGTAAATTTTACCTTATCTCCTGAATCTATAAATTTTCTTGATTTTTTTAACTTAATCTTAAAATCGTTCGTATCAATTTTTGGTTTTAACTGAATTTCTTTAACTGAAATTTTTACTTGCTTTTTCTTTGATTCTTTTGCTTTTTGAGCAAGTTCATATTTGTACTTCCCATAATCCATAAGTCTTGCAACTGGTGGTTTACTTTCAGGTGAAACTTCAACCAGGTCTAAATCTAATTGTTCTGCAACAATTAACGCCTTTTTAAGCTCTAATTCGCCAATTTGCACACCATCAGGCGCAATAACAAGTAATTTCTTTGCACGAATTCCTTCGTTTATCTTTAATTCAGGTATATTTTCTCCTTCCAATAAAAAAAACAGCACGAAGCTGTTTAACTACCTCACTATTGTTCACAGTGGGTGGAACATTGTTCGCTTGAGATAATTATAGCTAATAATTAATTTATTTATACAAAAAGATTATTTAAAGCTGAAGCGGCTTCAATCCCTTTATTTTTAGAACCTTTAGTTCTGGCTATTGCTTGATCCATGCTCAATACATTTAATACACAGTTTGCAATGTAAATGTTATTTTTAATAGTTAGATTAATTAATCCATCAACCACACCTTTTGATATATATTCATAGTGATCTGTGTCACCTTTTATAATTACACCAATAGCAACAAATTTATCTATAGAGTCATTCTCTGAAAGATCGTTAATTTTATATATTATTTCCCATGCACCATCTACAAAGTATGTACTCGTATCAAAACTTTCATTAAGATTATTTTTAACACCATCAACTAAATCATTAGTTATATTTTCGTAATAGTTTGCTGCAACTATGGCTACCTTATTCTTCATTGAATACGTGTCCCATTTTTGATTCTTTAGTTTCAAGATATTTTTCATTTTCTGGTGTTGTTTGCCCAAGTAACGGCGTTCTTTTTGTAATACTTAGGCCATAACCTTCAAGTCCAGCTCTCTTAGATGGATTGTTAGTTAATAAGTTCATTTTCTCAATTCCAAGTGATCTTAAAATTAATGCACCGGTTCCATAATCTCGTTGATCGTTTTTGAAACCAAGTTTAAGATTTGCATCTACAGTATCATCCCCCTCATCTTGAAGTGAGTATGCTTTTATTTTGTTGCCTAATCCAATACCTCTTCCTTCGTGACCTCTCATGTACAAGAGAACACCACTTCCATTTTTGGAAATAGTGTTTAAAGCATTAGATAGCTGAGAACCACAATCACATTTTGAAGAAAATAAAGTATCTCCAGTTAAACACTCTGAGTGAACTCTAACCATTGTGTCTTCGTTATCGAGATAATCTCCAAATGTTAATGCAATATGTTCAGTATTGTCTACGGTATCTTTATAGACATGACCTGTAAATTCTCCATAATGAGTAGGGATTTTTGATTTCGATACAAATTCAACAGGGTTTGAGCTATCTAATCTGTGTTGAATAAGATCTTTGATTGTACCAATTTTAATATTGTGAACTTTTGAAAACTCAATTAGATCATCCATTCTTGCCATGGAACCATCTTTATTTATAATTTCACAAATAACAGCAACTTCACTGTGTCCTGAAAGTTTACAAAGGTCTATTGCTGCCTCTGTGTGTCCAGCGCGCCTTAATACACCACCATCCATTGCTTGTAAAGGAAATATGTGACCGGGAACATTAAAGTCATCTCTAGTAGAATTTTCATCTAATAAACCTTTTATAGTTTTATGACGATCATCAGCTGATATTCCAGTTGTTACTCCGTTACCTTTTAAATCCACTGAAGCAGTGTATGCAGTCTGCATTTCATTATTTACACCTTGCATTAATGGAAGTTCTAATTTCTTAGCAATTTTGGATGATATTGGCGCACAAACTAAACCCTTACCAAATGTAATCATAAAATTTATGTGTTCAGCAGTTAAATGTTCAGCTGAAATAATTAAATCACCTTCATTTTCTCTATCTTCATCATCAACAAGGATGATCATCTCGCCATCTTTAAATGATTTAATAATATTTTTTATATCAGTTATCATAATTAATTTTCTCTAGATATTTTATTATTATGTCGTATTCAACGTTAACTGCACTACCAATATTTAAATGCTTTAAGTTTGTTCTATTATATGTTTCATCTATTACAGCAACTTCAAACGTATCTTTGACAGGGTTAACTATAGTCAATGAAATACCATTAATCGTTATGGATCCTTTATCAACAATATATTTACTACTTGCATCTTTAAATTTGAAGTTCCACATATTATTTTCAAGTTCATTAATTTCATGAATATTTATTGTTGAATCTACGTGTCCCTGGACTATATGACCGCTTAAAAAACTATCTAGTGTTGCTGGAAGCTCTAAATTAACAAATCCACAATGATTATTGTTCAAAGCTGTTCTGGTAAATGATTCATTTGACACTTGAAAAACTAAATTTCCATCTTTATATTCTTTCAGAGTCAAGCAGCACCCGTCAATTGCAATACTTGTACCTGGATCTAAATTTGTGTAAATGTTGTTATTAAAACTTACAGTTAAAATATCTTCATTTAGATCTACAACTGTACCTATATCTGTAATAATTCCAGTAAACATTACATACAAGTATATGTTGTTAATTGATTATCTTTAAGAAGAAATTTATTAATTGGTTTATATTTATTTTTTAAAGATTCAATAACTTCATCGCTAAATTTAACGCCACTATGTATATTGTTTGAACTTTTAAACCAATAAAACTTATCATATAGTGCATTAGCTGTGAAGTATTTGTGTATGTAGTTACCACCTTCAATTAACAATGAATTGATGTTTAAATTTTTAAATAACTTATTCAAATCAAAATTCACATCAATTATTGGAATAACATTATCTGCCTTATGTGTAAAAGATGTTAAAAAATAGATGTCTGAATGATTTGATATGTGTGAGTCAATATTTGGATCAGCTCCCCAAAAAACGATTTTTATTGGATTGCTATCTTGTATATTTACATTTCTTACATCAAGTTTTGGACTGTCAATTAAAAGTGTATTTTTCCCTATTGCTATCCCATCAACACTCGCACGTAGTATGTGTGTAAGGGCTAACGATATATCATTAGATATATATTTATCTTCTGTTTGATCATTGTAGATATAATTATTTTGTGAACTTGCAATCTTTCCAATTATTGTGTTTGATTTCTTATTTATTTTTTGGTTTAAGTAGTGAGGATTAATTAAATTATTTGCATTGTATTCAAATTGAATATTAAGACCCTTATTTTTAAATAGTTCAATACTTTTTCCATTAGTTCGTGGATCAACATCTTTATCGCCTATAACAATATTTTTTAATGATGTATTGAGTAATTCAACTGCACACGAAGGCGAGCTATCAGCATGAAAACATGGTTCAAGAGTGACGTATAATACATCATCCGTATCAATAGTAGTTTTGGTTAATAAATCTATTTCAGCATGATTTGTGCCTGGGCCATGATGAACACCCGTAGACTTTATATTTCCTTTGTTGTCAGTAAGAACAGCAGCAACTTTCGGATTTGGAAATGCTTTTGTGTTTAATGCTGCAATTATTGCTTCCTGCATAAATTTTGAATAGTTTAAATATGACAGAGGATTATCCAAAAATTGCACCACCTTGTACTACTACATCAACACCAAATTTCTCAAATACTTCTAAATCTTCGTTTTTAACACCACCATCCACAATGACTTCCCCAGAATAATTAGGAAAACTTGTATTAAAGTCATTAACTTTTCTAGGTAAATTAATAGCCTGACTTTGATTAGAAAACCCAGGATTCACACCTAATAACAACACAGAGTGTGCATATTCTAAATATTCATCAAGTTCTGAATTTGATGTACCCGGTAAAAGACCTATACCAATATTTTTATTAAATTCAGAAAGCTTAATAAAGTCTTTTAACTCTGTTGACTCTTTATGAACTGTTACTAAGTCTGCACCACAGTCGAATGCTATTTCTCCATATTTTAGATTGTCATTAATCATCAAATGAATATCTAAATAATAATCTGTATTGTTTTTAAGCATCTCAATGACTTTAAATGACATGCTTATATTCTCGGCAAAATGTCCATCCGTAATATCAATATGTAACTGGTCAAATTTTGTATTATTGCTATCTATGTGATTCAAAAGATCTAATTGATTAGCCGCCTGAATACTTGCTGAAATTTTCATTTTAAGCCTCTTAAATAATCAGGAAATAACATTTTATTTTTTCCCTCAGGAGTTACATATTCTGGATATAGAACACCTTCTTTATACATTATACCTTCTGAATTTCTCTCTTCTGTATAACTATGGATCTTCAGAATCTTATTTTTATGCGAAGTAAAAGATGGGCCCATTATGTTAAATGCTCTGATTTTTGTTTTAGCTTTTAAAAGAGAATCTTCACTTATATTGAAATCGCTTTTTGAAAATTTAGATGTTTTAGAACTATTTTGAGGCTGTTCTTTTCCTGTGGTTAGAAAGTCTATTTCTTTATAATTATCATTAAAACATTTTGATAATCTTTCATATATATTTGATGCATAATCGTCATCCGATATAGATACACCTTTTTGAAATATAATTCTCCCAGTGTCTATTTCTTCATCGATATGAAAAACAGTAAATCCCGTTGAAGTGTAATTATTTAATATTGCAGTTTCAACTGGTGAAGGACCTCTTAGTTCAGGCAACAAACTTAAATGTATATTAAAAATACTATTGTTTGATTTAAGAAATTTTGTAGAAAATATTTTTGCGAAACTTGCACTTATACCTATATCCATATTGCTATAGACCGCATCTTGTGAAAAATATTTAAATTCAATATTGTTTGATTTACAAAACTCTTCTACAGGGTTTACAACAAGTTTTTTTCCTCGTCCACTCCTAACAGGCTTAGTTGTTACTACAGTAATAGCTTCTTCAGAGTTATTGATAGTAGTTAGATAAGGAATGCTCCTAAAATCTGAACCAAAAAAATATTTATATTTTGTCACCTGGAAAACCTTTTATAGAGATTTCTTTTAATGCTTCTTTTCTTACTTTTCTTTTTAGTTGTTTTAGTAATAATTGGCCTTGTAGATGATCATATTCATGCTGCAGTACTCTACCCAGTAAATCTTCACCTTCATAAGTTACTTCTTCACCATTTTGATTTAAACATGTCAGTTTCGCATATTCATATCTTTCAATATCCCAGTAATAACCTGGTAAAGATAGACAACCTTCCATAAAGACAACACTCCCCTGTAAATCTTCAAGTTTTGGATTGATTGCTACTTTAGGACCATCACCAGCATCAAACACAAATATATTTTTATTAATTCCTATTTGTGGGGCTGCTAAACCTACGCCTGGTGCGTCATACATTATCTGAATCATTTTTTTTGTTAGCGAAATAATGTAGTCATCAATATTTTCAACATTTACAGATTTTGTTGTTAATGATGGGTGTCCAAATACCACTATCTCAGACATTAAATAAACCTTGCTCTAATTATTTCGTAATCTTTAAGATTTTTAAACATTTTCATAATTTTTAAATAATCATAACTTTTATTTAAGTCTATGTTGATTTCATATAAAAAGTCATCGTTTAATTCAATAGGGCCACGAATATATTCATTATTATCAACGCTAATCTTTTTTGATGTGTTGAAGGTAAATACTTTATTTAACAAACTTGGTCCAAATTTTAATCTTGTATCTTGTTCTTTTATAATCCATTTAGTCATACTTTTACTGTTGAGTACTTTATTAACGTCGATTTCAGATGTAGAGAATACTACAATATTGATATTATTTTGTTGAGCGTAATTTAAAAGAGACAGTAAATAAATTACCTTATATGAATTTAATATATTGTTAGTTAGTAAAGTTGGATTAACTATAAGAACCCCTTCCACTTCTTTTTCTGTTAATTTTTCAGCAAAAGTTAATTGTTGAACACCTGGTAGTTTGTTGTTGGAATAGAAATGTTTTTGCTCTCCTTTATTTTTAATTGTGTATAAATCAATACAATCTTGAATGTTATTCCCATAGAAGTATTCAATTTCATATGAGAAATTATTATTTATCTCTACTTTTTCATTATGAAACTCTAAATTTGGAAAGTAATTTATAAAACTAAAATTACCACCGAAAATTTTATTTTTTATATATGCTGCTTCTACAACGTTGAAATTGTTTAGTTTTGGTAATTTCCAAGCAGAGTTGTTTGAATCATAAAAGTAATAGTTTGTTTTATTATCAATAATCAATTTATCAAAGTTTGTATTTAGTAAAATAATATTCTTTAATTTATTACTCTTTAATAGATCAATTTCATCCTTACCTCCATATCTTTGATAAAAGTCGATATTTAAGTAATCAGATAAATAATTGTAAAGTTCTTTACCAATCTTTAAAGAAGGAACAAAGAACACATTGTTTTTTTTGTTATCAAAATCATTGAAATTATTTATTGGAATATTATTTATCTGTTGTTTATTTAAAACTTTTTGTTTCTTTAATGTAGAAACATCAACAAAATTATGTAACAAAATACCTATATTTAATCGATTTGATATTGCTAATTGTTGAAGATATTTAATTTGATTTTTATTTAGAGTTACGTTTAAAACTTTTTTTATATGTTTTAGATTTTCGATTGTCGATTCGTTAGATGTAGAAATAATTATTGCTTTGTAGTCTCTATTTCTAAATGGCACAATAACAATAGATCCAATATTAATCTTATCTGTTAGGTTATTTGGGACTTGATATGTAAATGTACTATTTTGATAGGTATTATTCGAAATTAACTCTACATCAACATACATTTCAATACTCTAACGTATTGAGGATGTCTCTAGATATTTCATTTTTATCTAATTCTTCAGATTCAAATATAAGATTTTGTTGATCGATTATAGACACTTTGTTAATGTCACTTCCAAATCTATTTTTTAATATATTGTTGATTATTAAATAATCTACGTTCTTTGTATTAATTTTATTGAAATTTAATTCATCATCCACTTGTGCCGAAAATGCAATACATTTAATTTCTGGATATGAGGATTTAATAGTAGCAATGATGTCTTCGTTAGCTATAAATTCAAGTGTAATATTACCGTTGCCCCTACTTATTTTTCCGGATGTTTTTTTAACAGTAAAATCAGATACAGCAGCTGTCATAAATATTGCTTCAGTGTTATTAATATTCTCTAAAATTTTATTTTTTAGGTCATTAGAACTATGAAATGAAACATTGTCTAATCCAGCTATATGATCAATAGAAGATGAATGTATATATACAACTTCATAACCTCTTGCACTTAGCTCTATTGCTAATGCTCTTCCTTGTTTTCCTGAGGATTTATTTGTTACAACTTTTACATCGTCAATTTCTTCATACGTAGGTCCTGAAGTAACGATGATTTTACCTTTTTGTTTATTTAGTACTCCCAATAATTCATCCGGCTCTATAAGTCTCCCTAATCCCTTGTCGCCAATATCTAAATTTCCATACCTCGGCCCTACAATATAATGATTAATAGATAAATTTAAGATATTAGATTGAATTTGTGAATTCATATACATTTCCTCGTGCATTGCTGGGCATATATATATAGGTTTTGAAAACATTAATATTGTTGACGTTAGTAAATCATCTGCAATTCCTGATGAAATTTTTGAGATTAAATTTGCTGATGCAGGATAAATAATAATTTCATCAGCCCATCTAGCTAAATCAATATGTGGCGAACCTGATAATTCACTCCAATCTGAATAAATATTATTTGATTTTATAAACTGTTCAGAAAGATAATTCAATCCACTATGAGTAGAAAGGAGTTTAAACTCATATTTTTCTAAATTATGATTTACAAACTGTTCAGCTTTAGAGCATGCAACACTACCTGATAATCCAAGTAGTATTTTCTCTTTCATTCTGATTATTCGTCTATACCAAGATCTCCGACTGTGGTCTTTTTAATATTTTTCTTGGTATCTTTAACAACTACAACCTCGTTGTCTGAAATTTCAACCTTTCCTGCAGCAATCTCTTCAAATGCTACAGTTAAAGGTTTCCTACTTAAACTTTGTACCTGAGGTGGTGTGTATGCACCAATTCCTTCGCCAAGTTGATTAAAATATGAGTTAATATTCCTTGCTCTACGTGCAGCTGTTATAACTAATGCAAATCTGCCAGGTGTCTCTTTTAGTAATTCTTCAATAGGTGGTTTTATCATGATTCCTCCAATTCATATATTATATCAAGTATTTGATTAACGGAAGTCTTTATATCCTCATTGTCGACATGGTATTGGTACAATTCTTTTTTTTCTCGTTGTAAATTAGCTAGCTTCATACGTTTTTTAATAAAAGTTGCATCGTGACCTCTATTTTTAAGTCTATTTATAAGCTCATAATCATCTATATCAATAAATATTCCTTTAAAATTATTATTCTCCTCTAAGAGTTTCGTTGCTCCGTTTACTTCAAGATCTAAAATTATTATTGAGGAATCGTTTGAGAGCTCCTCCTTACTGGTTCCATAATAAAAATCACCATACTGCTCATATTCAATCATTTGATCACTCTTAATTAAATTTGCGAATTCATCCTCTGTAATAAAATAATAATCTTTACCGTCAATTTCGTTATCTCTACGTGGTCTTGTGGTGTGAGAAACTGAAAAGTAAAATTCTAAATGTTTGGACAATTCATTAATTATTGTATTTTTACCAACACCTGAGGGACCTGTAATTATATATATCATTTATCGCTTAACATAATCAATAATGGCTTCTATATGTGTGTTGTCTAATTCTATTAATTTAGTATTTTCATTTAGATTTATGGAATCTAAAAATTTAGCTGTAGCAACTTTTCCCATTTCACCATTGCTTGTAAGGAATTTGTGAAGCCTTATTGATTGTAAATTAATATCTTTTGAAGCTTGTTCAATATCATTTGTTGATACTTCACCTGGAGAAAACGACTTTAAAAATTGATCTCTTTTTAATTTAATGTCTTGTATCTCTTTATGTAAATTCATGATTTTTACTTATATTATCAAGGATAGCATTAACAAACTTTGCACCGTCCGATGAAGCATGTTTATCTGTTAATTTAGTCCATTCTGCAACTATTACTTTAAAAGGAGTTAGATTCAACATTAATTCAGATATACCCAGAATAAGTGATGTTTTTTCGGCTTTTCCAATCCTTTCAACGTTCCAATTAAGAGAATTTTCTTCTAAAAGATTTAATATTGTATCAAAATTATCTATTGTATTTTTTAATAATTGCTCTGCTCTCAAAACTTGATTATCAGACAGGTCATTATCAATTAATTTTACAGTAGCAATTTCATCAAGGGAAAATAATGAAACGAGACAATAGTGTCTAAAATCATTTTTCATGCTCGTGTTATATAAGTTTGTGTTTTAGTATCAATTTTTATATATTCATTTTCTTCTATGAACATAGGTACCTGCAATGTAAATCCAGTTTCACATGTTACTTCTTTTGTAGATGAGTTGACTGAGTCACCTTTTACTGCAGGTTCAGATTTTGTAACTTGTAAGGTTACTGTTGTAGGGAGAATAATATCTATTGGATTATTTTCATGCATTGCGATAGTTACTTCTTCATTAGGTTTTAAAAGAATTTCTTGTCCATCAAGAACAGATTTGTCTATTGAAATTTGTTCAAATGATTCATTATTCATGAAATAATATTCATCTGCGTCGTTGTATAGGAATTGAAATGATTGTTTGTCTATGAATGCTTGCTGTATATCTTCATCTGCTCTGAAAGTCTTTTCTATGTTTCCTCCATTTGATAAATTTTTAAGTTTTGTTTTAACAAATGCTTTTCCTTTTCCAGGTTTTACATGTTGATATTCAAGTATTTGATACAGGGTATTATCAACGATGATTGATTGACCAGGCCTCATATCATTTGTAGATACCATTATGGAATTACACCTTCTTCTTTTGCTTTATTTTTTAAGTTTATGAATTCTTCATAATTGTTTGTAAAAGTCATTTTTCCGTTTACATCTGTTAATAGATAGTATATAAAATCATTTTCTGGTGTGTTGAAAATTGCTTGCATAGCCCTTTCCCCAAATCCAGATATTGGTGTTGGTGGTAAACCCGTATATTTATATATGTTGTAAGGACTATCTACTTGTAAATCTATCAGCAAAACTTGAGATTTCCTTTTTTGCAGTGCATATAGAACTGCAGCGTCAATTTGCAATAACATTTCTTCTTCAAGCCTGTTTTTTATCACAGATGAAACTAATGGCCTATCTTCTTCTAATTTTGCTTCAGCTTCTATAAGACTTGCAATCGTAAAAAACTCATTTGTATTATTAATCCATTCTGGCAAGGAATTTGTTGATAGTAAAGAATCGTACCTAGCTTCTAGTTCATCTACTAAAATTTGAAGAATATCTTCCCCATTAGCTTCTATATTAATTTGATATGTGTTTGGAAAAAGTAATCCTTCCCAATTTTGCAATACTTGAGATTGTTGCTCTGTTAAATGTTTACTTACAACCTGACCAGAGGTTAATGAGTTTTCAAGCTGAATAACTTCGTAACCTGTTTGTGCAGATAAAGTCTCTAATGTTTCAGAAATCCATAAACCTTCTGGGATAGTTATTGTGTATGTTTTTAAAGGAGGACCTTTTAACAATAACGCTGTTAAATCCTCAAAAGATAAATTATTAGGGAGTTCGTAAGTGCCAGCACGTAGTTTATCAGTTAAATTTTCATTTCTTAGATATAATTCAAAAGCTAATTTTGATGAAATCACTCCAGTTGCATCAAGAATACTCGAAATTTCAGCAGCTGCAGATCCTTGAGGTATATTTACAGTAATAATCTCTACATTTGTTTCTAAATTAGGATTATTATTATCATTGCTTTCAATAGAATCAGCAGAACTCGTAACAATGTTGTAAAAAGTAAATATTGAAATTAATGTGACAAATAATTGAATGTATACACGATTTTTTAAATAAAATTTACTCATTTTGAGACAAAAAGCTTTCCAATATTTCTAATGCTGAAAGATCATCAATTCTGTCACTTTTATTGTTATTAAAAAGTTTTGAAGATAATCTTTCGTCTATTTTATGAACCTCTAAATTTAATGTATCTAACTCGTCAATAAACTGATCAACTAAGTTTGTCATACGATTTTCGGAATTATTTAAACCTATAGGATATCCAACAACAATTATTTGAATTTGATACTCATTAACATACTTCTTAACGACTGATATTGGTTCATCATTTTTTGAATCAACTACATTTATGGGTATTGGTATCCTAGTTTTCTCAGTTCTTACAGCAATTCCAAGATATCTTTCCCCAAAATCGATTGATAAAATATTGTTCAAAGTTATTTGTCTTTAAGAATTAGCTCTTTAGCCAATTTCAATGCATCAGATGTTTTATAATTATTAGGACCTCCACCTATCGATAGATTTGGATCTTTGGATGCTCCACCACCGTATAATTTTGATACTTCTGTAACTAAAGTTGAGATATTTAATGACACATTATTTTTTGTTGCTCCTACTATAGAATTTTTTCCATTGATAGATGCATATATTAAAGTTATATCAACATTAGATTCATTGACTATTTGTAATGCTAAGTTACGAAGTTCATTTGCGCTATCAAGAGACACTTCTTTTATATATACTTTGTAATTATTTATTTCTTCTATATGTTCATCAATATTACTAACAAGATTTGATATTTCTTGTTCTCTAACTTTTTTGAATTTTTCTTCATAAGTTTCCAAAGTTTCTAATTGTGATTGAAGCTTATTTTGAACATCGTCAACACTTACCTTTAAAATATTCGATACAGATTTATATGACTTGTAAGCATTAGATAAAAATTCATAAGCTAGTTTACCTGAGAGCATCTCTACCCTTCTAAGGTTTGAACCTATAGAAGATTCCTGTAATAGTACAATAAGTCCAACATCATGTGAATTATGAACATGTGTTCCACCACATAATTCTTTTGAAAAATCTCCAATATTTACAACTCGAACATCATCTTCGTATTTGTCACCAAAAAAAGCTAACGCACCTTCATTTTTAGCTTCATCAATATTCATAATATTGGTATTAACTTCATAATCCTCAAATACTGCACTATTAGATAATGCAAATATTTCATCTAACTCCTCCTGAGAAACCTTTTCGGTATGGCTGAAATCAAATCTAAATTTACCAGGTGTAACATTCGAGCCAGCTTGAGCAACGTGGTCTCCAAGAATATTACGCAATGCTGAATGGACTATATGTGCTCCTGTATGACTTTTAGAAACACCAGATCTAAAACTTTTGTTAACAGATAGCTCAACTTCTTGATCCACTTTGAAAATATCAGAATCAACGATTAAACCAGTTGCGCCATTGCTTGCTTGAAATACATCTATTACTTCAATAGAAGTATCATCTATTGTTATTACACCTTTGTCTGATATTTGTCCCCCAGCTTCGAAATAAAATGGGTTTTCTTCTGTAAAAATTATAAATTTATCATCATAAGCTTCAACTTGAAATATTTTTGATTTAGATTCTGTGTTCTCATAACCAACGAATTCATTCAACTCAACTTCTATTTCCATATTCTCATTACCTAATGATTTTTCAGCTTTAGATTTCTCCTTGTGCTCATCATATAACTTATTAAAGTCTTCGTCATTAATATCAATTTTATTTTCTGCAGATATTTCTTTAGTCAGTTCATATGGGAATCCAAAAGTTTCAAATAGATAAAAAGCATCTTTAGGAGTTATTGATTTATTGGAAGATATTAGATTGTTAATTTCATGTAGTCCTTTATTTAGTGTTTTTTGAAATATCTCTTCTTCTTTTATAAATAACTTTAGAATTTTATCTTTATTGTCTTGAAGTTCTGGATATGAAGATGCATACATATCAATAACTATTTCTACTAAGAAAGTAAGGCTTGTATTTGATGAATTTAATTGATTGTAAGCTCTAATAGCTCGTCTTATTAACCTTCTTAATACATAACCCCTTCCTTCATTAGTTGGTACTACACCATCAGAGATCATGAAAGTTGATGATTTAATATGATCAATAATTATTTTTTCATATTTATTATCGTTTACAGTTATTTGTGATAATAATGCATCACGTAATGGTTTGAATAAATCAGTATCAAATAAGTTATCTTTGTCTTGCATTATCATTGCAATTCTTTCAAGTCCCATACCGGTATCTATATTCTTTTTGGGTAGCTCATCAATGACTTGAAATGGTTGGTCTTGAATAGATTCCATAAATACCAAATTCCAAATTTCAATGAATCTATCTTCACCACCACCAATTGGGCCGCCATCTTTGCCATATTTTGAACCTCTATCAATGAATATTTCTGAACAGGGACCACAAGGACCAGGTATGTTCATATGCCAGAAATTATCCTCATTTCCTCTTTGGATACGTTTTTCTGGAACACCAATGACATTTTTCCAGATATTGTATGCTTCATCGTCATCTTTATAAACAGTGAACCACAATTTATCTTTATCTACTTTAAGAACTTCTGTTATGTATTCGTAAGAATATTTAATTGCATCTTCTTTAAAATATTCACCTACACTGAAGTTCCCTAACATTTCAAAAAAAGATAAATGCCTATCAGTCTCTCCTATGATATCTATATCAATAGTTCTTATACATTTTTGTGAAGAGACCATATTTGGAGTGTCTGTTTTTTTATTACCTAAAAAATAATCTTTTAAAGGAACCATTCCTGCAGCCGTAAATAAAAGTGAATTGTCATGAGGAATCAGCGAAGATGAAGGAATTATGTTGTGACCTTTTGATTCAAAAAAACTTAAAAAGCTTTCTCGTATTTTATTACTATTCATCTTTATTTATATATTTAAGATTATATTCTTCAAGAACTTCTTCTTCAATATTAGCTGGAGCGTTTGTAAGAGGATCTAACCCTGATTGTGTTTTAGGAAATGGTATAACGTCTCTTATAGATGGTTGATTTAATACTTCAGCGATAAGTCTATCTATACCTATAGCGAAGCCAGCATGGACAGGTGTTCCGTATGATAGAGCCTCTATAAACCATCCAAATCTTTCTGATATTTCTTCTTTACTTAAACCCCACTTTTCAAGAACTAAAGTTTGAATTTCAGGATTATTAATTCTTTGAGAACCAGAGCCAAGCTCTACACCATTTAATACGAGGTCATAATGAAGTGCTGTTGCATTAGTTGGATCATCTTTGAATATTTCATTGCTTTTAGGCGAAGTAAAAGGATGGTGAGATGGTTGTAATTCACCATCTTCGACCTCGAAAAATGGAAAATCTTCAATCCAAACGAAAGAATAAACATCATTATTTAAGGGCTGAAATAGCGTCCTTCTAATTACATCTAAAAAGTTTGCAATTTCTTTAATAATTCCTGCTTGAAATAATAAAGTACCTGATCCGTATGAAAGCAATTTTGATTTTTCATTATCATTTAATAATTTTGCTAACGGGCCACTGATATTGGTATCTTCAATTTTAAACCATCCTAAACCATTAGAGCCTAGTTCCTTAATTTCAGTGTCTAAATCGTCTATTTGTTTTCGAGTCAGCAATTCTTTTGTGTGCAAGGCTTTAATAGATCCTTGTGAGGACAAAATGTCATTAAGGAAATTAATAGATGTATCAGTAAAAATATCTGTGATATCAAATATTTTTTCTTCAATTCTCAAATCTGGTTTATCAGTACCATAAAAATTAATTGCTTCTTCATAAGTTAATGTATTAAATGGTGTTTTAATTTTGCAATCATAAGCATCACTAAATACAAACTTTACAATCTCTTCAACTTTTGATTTTACTAATTCTGGACTAGCGTCAGAAAATTCTAAATCTAATTGAGTGAACTCTGGTTGTCTATCTTTTCTAGAATCTTCATCTCTGTAACACTTAGCTATTTGATAATAATTAGGAAAACCTGACATCATAAATAACTGTTTATACATTTGTGGCGATTGTGGAAGAGCATAAAAATTACTTGGAGATTTACGCGATGGTACTAGGAAATCCTTTGCACCTTCTGGTGTTGATTTAATAAGAGTTGGTGTATCTATTTCAAATATATTTAATTGATTCATTATGGATCTAATACTTTTAAACGTATTCGATCGTGTCATGATGTTGACTTTCATAGGTTGTCGTCTTAAATCTAAATACCTATATTTCAAACGTATATTTTCATCAGTTTCTATTGAATCTTCAATCTGAAATGGAAGTGTTTTACTTTGATTAATAATTATTAAGTCTGTTACTTCTATTTCATAATCGCCGAATAAAATTTTATCATTTATTAGTGCTTCATCTCTTTTTTTGAATGTACCGTTAATTGATATATAGAATTCATTTTTCAATTTTGTATCTACGTCACCACTTTTATCAAAAACTAGTTGAATTAAACCTGTAAAATCTCGTAAATCAACAAAAGTTAAACCACCATGGTCTCGTATATTATCAACCCATCCGGTAAGTTCAATTACTTGCTGTCCGTCTTTTAAATTTTCTAAGTCTTTAATGTTCAAGGATAACCTCTATATCAAATGCTTCTGTCTCGTTTGTTATTAAGTTCTTAATTGTATCTTCATCTGCATTTATTAAATATTCTGCATTTAACTTTTTAGCTTCTTTAAATTGTGAATTTTCTTTAGAAACTCTAGATGGTTTATTGTAATTGATATTATTTTCATCCAAAATTTTTGAGTATTTAGTTAGATTATCAATATTTGTGCCAAGCAGATAGTACTTAGATGATATTTTAATTTCTGAGAGTAAATTCATTATCCTTTCTACACCAAAGGCAACACCTACACCGTTAAAGTCACCAATGGAGAGTATTTTGGCTAGATTATCATATCTACCACCCCCACCAACTACTACACTTTCTTCTGTGTGAAACTCAAAAGTCAAATCATTGTAGTAATCTAAACCTCTAACTAGTGAGTAGTCTATCTCATAATTTATTTGAGAATTATCAAGTAATCTCAGTAAACTTCCAAAATTTTCTTTTGAATGAGTGTTTATATATTCGTTAATTGTAGGTGCGTTACTTATAATTTCTCTATCCTCTGAGTTATTGGAATCGAGTATCCTCAATGTATTGTTTTCAATTTTTTCTAAACTCTCATTTGATAATTTTTCTTTATTTTTGGAAAAATATTCATATAGTACTTTTACATAAGCTTCTCTATCTTCGATGCTTCCTATAGTATTGATTTTCAGTGTTGTTCCGGGTAATAAATTACTAATAAAATTTAACGAATCATTAATAATTTGAAAATCGGAATAAATATCAATTAATCCAACTATCTCAGCACCAGCTTGATTGAATTCTCGATATCTATTCTTTTGAGGATTCTCATATCTAAACATAGATCCAAAATAAGAATATTTACTTGTATTGTCTTTATTAAATTCAGCATGATACCTTACTACACTTGATGTACCTTCAGGTCTTAAAACTAAATCTCTACCCCCTTTATCTTTAAGTTCATACATTTGTTTTGTGACAATTTCGGAAGATTCTCCAATAGATTTATCGAATAATTCCTTATATTCAAGTAAAGGTGTTTGTATATATCTGTACCCGTAATCAGAAAATATATTAATAAACCTATTTTTAACATGTAAGTACTTCGCAGAATCTTCATTTGCGATATTTCTTGTACCTTTTACCTGTTCAATCATCTATTAACATCTTAATAAATTCATTATTTTCTTTTATCGTTTTTACCTTATCTGAAGGACCATGACCCGGTAAAATATCATATTCTTCATTAAAATTTTGAAATATATTGTTTATTGAATTCTTCATTTCATCCATAGAGCCTGTAAATAGATCTGTTCTACCTATACCATCTTTAAATACAAAATCCCCTGTAAATATAAGACCTTCGTCAGGGAACTCATACGAAACACTACCTTTAGTATGGCCAGGATTGTTATGAACTTTTACAATTTCACTTGGCAGTTCAGAAATTGAAAATAAATCGCCTGTGTACTCTCCTACTTCAAATGAACTTCCTAGTAATGATCTAATTTGCTCTTGTGGATTTCTAGCTAAAAATTCATCATCTAAATTAATATATGCTCTACCTTCGAAGCTTGATAGACCTAGTGAGTGATCATAATGTCCGTGTGTTATTAGTGCACCGGCAACAGTAAGATTTTTGTTGTTTATAAATTCAATTACACTATCTAAATCTGGTGGAAGATCTACTATAAAACATTTTTCATCATTAAATGGCTTTAGTATATATGAATTTGATGTTGTGAAGCTTGTAAATGTATATATTACAGCACTCATTTTCTGCCTGGGTATATGCGTGAAGCATCAAAAACATTTTCAATATTCTTAGCATCATTTATAATCGCGTCTAATTGATCGTTGTCACTTATTTCAACTTGAAATATTAGATTAACAATTCGCTTACTACTTGTTACAGATTTAGCTACCAAAATATTTCCACCATTGTCAGAAATAGCTATTGTTGCATCTCTAAGTAAATAAGGTCTATCAATAGCTTCAATTTCTAACCATACTACAATTCCTGTATTTCCCGTGTATCCCCAACTTACATCAATTATACGTTCACCTTTTGTAGAGTCTATTTGTACATTTAAACAATCAGATCTATGTATTGCTATACCATTAGAAATAGTTACAAAGCCAAGTATGTCATCGCCTGGTACGGGTACACAACACTTACCCATTCGGACTTTTATGTCATCATATCCTTCAACGATTACTAAATCTGATTTTGAATCTTCTTTAATTTCAGGAGAATAAAGATCTTCATCTACGGATATTTCACCGGGAAATACAATTTTATTAATCCTATTACTTATTGAATTAATTCCTGTATTACCATTTCCAAGATTTTGATATAGTGTTTCTAAATTGGGTAATTTTAAATCTCTTAATAGTTCATCCATTAATTGATCTTTCGAAGTAGTTTCTAATATTTCAGGATTTTCATCTAACCAAGAATTCAATGTAGTCTTACCTTTTTGAATATCTTCATTTTTCATTTGTTTTTGATACCATTGCTTAATTTTTGACCTAGCTCTTGAAGTCTTTACAATATTTAACCAATCCCTACTTGGGCCTTTGTCTTTATCTTTACTAGTTAGTATTTCAATTGTGTCTCCAGATTTTAAAAGATTGCTTAAATTTACTAATTTTCCATTTACTTTTGCTCCTATTAATTTTTCACCCACTTGAGTATGAATTGCAAAAGCGAAATCTACTGGCGTTGATCCTTGAGGTAAGGCAATGACATCTCCCTCTGGTGTTAAGCAAAATACCTCATTTTCATACAGATCAAGTTTCATGTGTTGCAAGAATTCATTTGGATCTGGATATTCATTTGAAATTTCTGATAACTCATTAGTCCAAGATGTAAGATCATTTGATGGCTTTTCTTTATATTTCCAATGAGCGGCTACACCATATTCTGCTCTATAGTGCATGTCATGTGTTCTTATTTGTATCTCCATCTTTGTACCGTCACTAGTTAAAACTGTTGTGTGTAAGCTTTGATAGAGATTAAATTTTGGCATTGAAATAAAATCTTTAAATCTACCAAGTACAGGTTGAAAATTAGCATGAATTAGACCAAGTATTGTATAACAGTTTTTAACATCATCTGTCACTATTCTTATTCCGATAAGATCATTAATTTCGTTAAAAGTAAGTCCTTGATTAACTATTTTTTTATATATTGAATAATTATGTTTTGGTCTTCCATACACTTCTGCAGACATAGAATTGTCACTCAAAAGAGTTTTGATGATTTCAATAGCTTTTCCAATCTGTGAATCACGGTCTGGATTAGTTTCTGAAATCATATCTTTTATTTCTTTATCCTGATTTGCATGAAGTATCTTAAATGATTTATCTTCAAGAACATGCTTAATTGACTGAAATCCTAATCTGTGAGCTAATGGTGCATAAACATATAGTGTTTCATTAGCGATTTTTTCTTGTTTCCAATCTTGGTGATATTCTATTGTTTGAATATTGTGTAATCTGTCAGCTAACTTAAGAATTAATACTCTAATATCTTTAGACATTGCGATTACCATTTTTCTTATAGCATCCGCTTTTGCTTCTTCATTAGTGCTGTACTTAATTTTATCTAACTTCGTAACTCCATCGACGATATCAGCAACTTCTTCGCCAAATTCTTTTTTTATATCGTTATATGATATTTCAGTATCTTCAATTAAATCATGAAGTAATGCAGCAGCAATTGTCTCCTTATCGAAGTTCAATTCACACAAATAGATAGCTACATGTAATGGGTGTGTTATATATGGTTCGCCAGATTTTCTATTTTGTCCATTATGCCCTTCGAAAGCATACTGGAACGCTCTATTGATATATGCCTGATCTTTAGGGTTAAAGTACCCTAATAATTTGTCGTACAATTTATTTACTTCTTTTGATGGGCTTATAGTTGCCATATGTTAATGGTACTAAATTTAATTTGTTTTAATTATTTTTGATAAAAATGGGACTGTTACAAATATTGAACTATAAGTTCCTGAAACTATACCAATTAACAGAGGTATTGCAAAATCAGCAAGATTTCCCTCAATGCCTAAATAATTACCTATAACAATAATTGAAATTATTGGTATAGCAGAAGTTAGCGATGTATTAATACTCCTCATTAAAACTTCATTGAATGTTTTGTTGAGAACTTCTCTATTTAAGCTACTCAATTTAAGAGCTTTTTGTGAGTCTTTTAATTTATCAAACAATATAACTGTGTCGTAAAGGGAATACCCAAGAATTGTTAAAAGTGCAATAACGGTTGAAGGTGTAATCTCGAGTCCAATCAGAATATATATAGAAAAAGTTAACAACAAGTCATGAAGTAATGCAACCAATGCAATTAAAGAATATCTATACTCATATCTTAAAGAAATTAGTAATGCAATTATTGTTAAGAATATAACTAAAGCTCTTATTCCTTTCTCCGTAATATCTTGTCCAAAAGTTGGACCAACTCTTTGGAAATCTATATTGCCTGTTGGGACATTAAATTTATTTCCTAAGTAATTTAAAAATTCTGTCTCATCTTCTTGTGATGACTCAACCGCTCTAAATATTATTGTATTAGAATTTTCAAATGTTTGATATCGAGATACTTCTAATATAGAATTGCCTAAAACATCTGCAATGTCATTCTCAGAATATTCAGTATCTAATTGATATGTTGTTCCACCAGTAAAGTCAACTGACAAATTTAATGTAAATAAACCAGCAATTGATCCTATTAGTATCGCTCCAAAAATTATTGCTTCAATAATAAATACTCTATAAAATCTAGGACCTATATTTTTAAAATCAATTTGAGTAGTGCCTAAGAATAATCTTTTAAACATTGTCAATATCCTCTCTATTTAAAGGAAAAAATAATCGTGGATTATCAGTAATGCTTCCTACAGCAGGTACAGCTGTAGATATAAACATTCTTGTATAAAACAAGTCAAACACAGTTGCCAGACCAAGTGTCAAAGCAAATCCTCTTATAGGTCCAACTGCAAGTAAATAAAGAATAATAGCTGCAATTATTGATACAAAGTCAGCGACTAATATTGTGTTCCAAGCTTCTTTAACAGCTTTTTCTGTAGCAAAATTAAATGAACGACCAATTTTTAATTCATCTTTTAATTTTTCGAAAATAACAATATAGGAGTCAGCTGTAAGTCCTATTGATACAATAACACCAGCAATACCGGCTAGTGTTAGTGTGTAGCCTTGCCATTCACCAAGAAGTGAAATCACCGAATAAAATAGTGCACCAAAGGATGCTAATCCTATAATTGCTATCAGGCCAGATAGACGGTAGTACAGTAATAAAAACACACTTACAATAATAAGTCCGACTAATCCAGCTTGAAGACCTAAGTTGAGCGTGTTCTCACCTAAAGTAGCTGACACTTTTTGAATTGATGATCTCTCAAATGATACAGGTAAAGCACCATATCGAAGGATGACAGCAAGATTATTTGCGGATTCTCCTTGATCTACATTTCCCATTGATATAGACGCTGTTCCTCCTGTTATTCCTATTTCAGGATTAACGTCAAATGCAACTTGAGGAGCTGAAATAACTTCCTCATCTAATACAATTGCCAATTTTCGCTGGTCACCTAACTTAGATGCAAGAACTTTTGTTAGCTCAGTAAACTTGTCAGCAGAATCATCTTTAAAATTTAATTGCACAACCCATTCATTTTGTGGATATACTGCTAAAGCATCATCTATATCATTTCCAGTAAGCTCTGCTGGACCTAATTCATATATAATTGGAAAACCATCTCTTAGGGAAAGTAAGTAGGAAGTTGTTGATGGATCGTCATTAATTGATAATCCTGTTAATTC
>CACNQV010000004.1 GCA_902622665.1 uncultured Candidatus Actinomarina sp. | reverse complement strand
GTAGAGGTTACAAACGGTTGGGATGCGGTAGGAGTACAATGGCATCCTGAAAATATGTTGGAAGATCCTGTAAGCATAAAATTGTTTGAATGGTTAAACAGTTAGGCTGCTTTCTAATAAAGTTAAATTATTGTTTTCGAAATTAAAAAAATTATTGTTGTAAGGGACACTCATTTCTATGCCACTGATTTTACAAAAATATATATCACTTAACACCTCATAACTTAACAACTTGTAATTGCTATTTTTTAATTTTTGGCCTGTGAAAAAACCAGGCCAAGGTAAATTATCTTTATTGATAAATGTATTAAGTAAATCTTTATTAATTTTTACATTCATATTTCTTAATTTGCTAATTGACTCAATCGTGTCATAAGAATGGAATTTAATTAAATTTCTATTTTTTAAATGTTTTTTAAATTCCTCAACTACAAAATTTACCCCATCAATTTGTAATGTAGTTTCTTTTAAATCAAAATTACGAAAAAAATGCTCAATATTAATATATTGAAACCCTTTTAAGGAATGTGGTTTACCTAACTTGCCTACAACAAAAAACTTTTGATCAGTCAATAAACTCTACAGAGGATTGTAATCCTTCTTCATCAGCTGCAGCTTGTGCAACAGTTCTAATTGCTCTAGCGACTCTACCTCTTTTACCAATGACTCTTCCCATATCATCAGGTGAAGTTCTAACCTCTATAGTTATGTTTTCATCATCAGAGTCTGCGACATCAACTTTGACAGATTTAGTATCTTCTACAATCTGATTAACGATGTATTCAACAACATTTTTAACTATTGCGCCTGATGCCATTACTCTTCTTCCTTGCCAGAAGACTCTTCTTTGGATTCATTATTATTCTCTTCATCTAAATTTTCTTCTTGTTGCTTCTTGTTAGCTTTTGAACTACTTTTAATTTTTTCTTCAGGAGCCTGTGGTATTGAGACAACCTCTCCCTTAGTAGAGCGCCATTGAGCCCATGCACCTGAAATTTCTAATATTTTTTGAGCTCTTTCTGAGGGTTGTGCTCCTTTATCTAACCAAGCTACAGCTTTATCCACGTCTATCTCAACCATGGATGGATTGTGATGCGGGTCGTAATAACCTAAATCTTCAATGAATTTACCATCTCTAGGTGATCGAGAGTCAGCCACAATCACACGAAATGTTCTATTTTTTTTCTTACCTCTTTGAGCAAGTCTTATTCTTACAGGCATTAATTTCCTTTATTTAAATTGCAATACATTATCTTACATGATGTAAGACATAAAACGTACATTAATAGATTAACTTCTTCATAAAAATAACTAGAAAAGATTTAATGTTTTGCTAACCTAATTTTGATGCAAGTAATTGAAATTTCACATCCTTTAAAAGATCACTATCTAACAATAATTCGAGATAAGGAAACAGATTTTGAAAATTTTAGGGAGTACTCTTCTAAATTGTCATATTTGCTTTTTATTGAAGGTACAAAAAATATATCAACAAAAACAAAACCTATAGATACTCCATTAACCAGCATGAATGGAGTGGAAATTGAAAATGAAAATGTTGCTATAGCGGTTTTAAGAGCGGGCCTAGGACTTGTAGATGGAGTAAAAAACTTACTACCTAGTACATCATTTGGATACATCGGAGTTCAAAGGAACGAAGAGACAGCAACTCCCGAATATTATTACGAAAATTTACCTAATTTGGAAAACAAAAATGTTTTTATTCTAGAACCAATGCTTGCTACCGGTGGGTCACTTTCTTTTGCAATAGAAAAAGTCAAAGAGCATAATCCAAAAAGCATAATTGCTTTAACAGTTATCTCTGCTCCAGAAGGTATTGAAAGATTAAAAAAAGAACACAATGACATTACCTTGGTAACTGCAAAAATTGATGAAAAACTTAATGAAAATTGGTATATAGTTCCTGGACTAGGAGACATGGGAGACAGGCTTTTCGGAACAATCTAATGAAAAGATGTTTTCTTGTTGTAATAGATTCTTTAGGTGTTGGTGAAGCTCCAGATGCTAAACAATATGGAGATGAAGGTGTAAATACATTAGGTAATGTCTCTAAACATGTTAACGGTGTTGATTTACCCACTTTTGACAAATTAGGTTTTGGAAAGATAACTAGTGTTTTAGGTCTGGGAACTGAACACAATGCTACTGTTGGAAGGCTTTCTGAGGTATCTGTAGGAAACGACTCTACTACAGGTCATTGGGAAATCGCAGGTCTAGTAACAACAAAAGAATTTCAAACATTTCCAGATGGATTTCCTAATGAGCTTATCAGAAGGATAGAAGATGAAATTGATTATAAATTTATAGGAAATGTTCATGCTTCAGGTACTGAAATAATTAAGGACCTTGGTGAACAACACATACAAACAAAAGAGCTTATTTTATATACATCTGGTGATTCAGTTTTTCAAATAGCTGCACATAATGATGTATGTAGCCTTGAGGAACTGTATAGAATATGTGAGATTTCTAGAAAGCACTGTAATGAGTTCAACATAGGGCGAGTAATAGCTAGACCCTTCAAAGGCCCAATTGATGCTTTTGAACGTACTTATGATAGAAAAGATTACGGAATGAATCCGCCCGGAGAAACTCTTCTTAGTTATGTATCAAAAAATAATTTAAAAACCTATGGGATAGGAAAAATTTCTGATTTATTTGGAACGGAATTTCTAAGCAATTATGTACACACCGAGGGAGATCAAAATGGAATCGACTACTTATTGCAAGAAGTTGAAGAAGGCGATAGTAGTTTTACATTCGTTAATTTAGTCGATTTAGATATGTTGTATGGTCATAGAGAAGATCCTGATGGTTACTACAAAGGATTACAGATAATAGATAAAGGGATGTCAAGAGTGATTGAAAAATTAAAAGATAACGATTTACTTATATTAACTGGAGATCATGGCACGGATCCAACAGATGGAAAAACTGACCATTCAAGGGAATATGTTCCATTTGTAGCATATCGAAATAATTGTGTAGCAAATTATATTGGAGATGTTGAGGGCTTTTCAAATATAGCATCTACTGTTTCAGAATTTTTTAATCTAAAAAATATATTCCCAGGTAAAAGCTTTTTAAATCAAATATAAATTATTAATCTGTAAACATATGATTGAAAAAATAAACGAAGCTAAAGACTTTATAAGTACTGTTACTAATAATCAAAATATCGACACGATGATTATTTTAGGTTCAGGCATGAGTGGTTTTGAAGATAATTATGAACCATTGGATCAACTTAATTATTCAGAAATTCCTAATTTTTTGACTCCATCAATCGAAGGACACGCTGGAAAGTTATCATTGGTATTAATCAACGATAAGCTAACCGCAATTTTATCTGGTAGAGCACATTATTATGAGGGATATCCTATTCAAGAATTAGTTATACCGATAAGAACTTTTACATTACTTGGTGTAAAAAACCTTATACTCACAAATGCTGCTGGGGGAATTTCAGATAAATATGTCCCTGGAGATATAATTTCAATCACAGATCATATTAATTTAACAGGAGATAACCCTCTAATTGGAAAAAATCTTGATACTTTTGGCCCACGATTTCCAGATATGTCAGAAGTATATAGTAAAAATTTCTTAAAACTGGCCGAAAAAGTTGCAAAAAATCATTTTGAATTCAAAACAGGTGTATATGCATGGTTTACTGGACCCTCATACGAAACACCCGCTGAAGTTCAATATGCAAAAAATATTGGAGCTGACTTAGTGGGTATGTCTACTGTTCCAGAAGCAATAGTCGCAAAACATGCTGGTATGGAAATCAGTGCTTTTTCACTTGTTACGAATCTTGCTGCAGGAATAAGTAAGAATCCATTAAACCACAAAGAAGTAGTTGAAATTGCTGATCAATCAAAACAAAAATTACAAGGTTTTATGAAGGAATTTTTATTTGAATTAAATTCAGATAATTAAAAACATAAATTAATATATAAATATGAAAATAGCAGTTTGTGCCAAGCAAATACCTGACCCGGCAAATGAAATCACCTATAATGATGGATCAATTGTAAGACCTGAAGAACAAGTCCTAGACGATACTGACAGATATGGAATTGAAGTTGCTCTACAGTTAAAAGAAAAATTTGATGCAGAAGTAACGATAATTTCAATGGGCCCATCTGGAACCCAAAAAGGACTTCAACAAGCCTTACAAATGGGTGCAGACAAAGCAATTTTTGTAGATGATGATTCTCTAAAAGGTGCAAACTCACTAATGACTGCAAATGTACTGAGTGAATTGGCTAAATCTTCGTTTGCTGATATCGTAATATTTGGTACTGAATCTACAGATGGTTACTCAGGTACAGTCCCCCAGCAAGTTTCAAGATATCTTGATCTAGAATGCATCTCCTATGTTAAAGCTATTGAAGTTGATGATAGCGTTACATTAACTAGGCAGACAGTAGAGGGCTCTGAAAAATTAAACATGCCAGAAAAATGTGTAATTTCAGTTACTGCTGGTGGAGTTGAACCAAGATATCCAAATTTTAAAGATATTATGGCAGCTAAATCAAAACCAATAGAACAGGTCTCATTAAGTGATCTAAATATCAGCTCAAATCAAAATCTTGAATTTATCGACATTGAAAGTGTAGAAAGCTCAAAATCCGGAGATAAAATTATTGATGAAGGTGAAGCATATCAAGAAATAGTAAACAAATTGAAAGAGTTAAAAGTTATATGAAAACGTTGATAATTGGTGAAATTATAAACAATAATTTAAGTTCTGGAACTTTAGAAATTTTAAATAAAACTAAGTCTTTAGATTTAGACACACAGGTAATAACTATCGGTAGTGATGATAATCCATCTATCGGTCTTGATGATTACAAACAAACTTATCTTAAAAGACAAAGTAATTCTTTAAATTTATCAAAAGCTGTAAATAAGATATCTGAAATAATCGTAAATGAGAACATTAGTTTAATTTTGGGATCTTCAACTTACATGTGCAGAGATATTATTGCGGCCTTATCGGTAGATCTAAACAGTAGCCCAGTATCAAATGTTGTAGATTTTGCTTTAGAATCTGGACATGTTTCAACAGTAAATTCTATTAACGGAGGTGAAAGCCTATACAAGACAAAAATTAATTCTGACAACGCTTTACTTCTTATTAGGCCAAAAGCATTTGATCCTATAGAGGTAAACTTTAATGATACATATGAAACTATTGACTTAGATGGAAGTGATTTAGAAGTATTTGATATATTTATTGAAGAAAAGTCTGGTCCACAGCTTGAAGATTCAAAAGTTGTTATATCAGCAGGAAGAGGAATGGTTGAGAAAGAAAATTTAGAATTAATTGAAACACTAGCTACAAAACTAAATGCAGCAATTGGCGGCACCAGAGCTATTGTTGATGCTGGATGGATGCCATACTCCCAACAAGTAGGACAAACAGGAAAAACTGTAAAGCCAGATGTTTATATTGCATGTGGTATTTCTGGTGCTACACAGCATCAAGTTGGTATGAAAGACTCTAAATTTGTGATTGCAATTAATAAAGATGAAGAAGCGCCTATTTTTCAATTAGCTGATTTAGGAATAGTTGGTGATACGCTAAGTGTTATACCTAAATTGAATGAAAATATTTAATCTTTAAATTTTATTTTATTATTATACGGAAGCACATCATCAAACTTATATTTTTTAAAACTTTCTTTGTGAACAACAATTACATCTTCAACGCCAAATTCTGACATTCGCTGCCTTGAAACTCCACAAGGAAAAATGGCTTCATCATCTGCATCAATACATGCAACAGCTAGAACATCAATTTTTGTTTCTCCTTCTGAGATAGCCTTTAGCACTGCTACATCTTCTCCACATACCGTAGCTGGATAAGAAACATTTTCTATATTACATCCTGTATATATATTTCCAGAGTCTGCAATAAGCGCTGCTCCAACTCTAAAGTTTGAATAAGGAGCATAAGCCTTTTTTGCTGTATCTCTAGCTAATTGTGCTAATTCTTTATCATTCATGACTTATTTATTAACTCTTCAAAATCTGATTTAGTTTTTGTGAAAACTCTTGATCCAGAACCTGGCTCCATAGTAACGCCATAAAGAACATCTCCAGCATGCATTGTCTGCTGTTGGTGTGTAACAATAATATACTGAGCATCTCCCTTTACATGTTTCAACAAATTAATCATTCTGTGCAAATTAGCATCATCAAGAGCTGCTTCTACTTCATCAAGAATATAAAAAGGGCTTGGGAATGACTTAAATATTGAAAATAAGAATGCTATTGCGGCCAAAGATCTTTCTCCACCAGATAATAGACTTAATTTCTTAACCTTCTTGCCTTTTGGTTGTACGGAAATATCAATTCCGGTCTCTAAGATGTTCTCTTTATCTGTAAATGATAAGGAACCTTTTCCTCCTGGAAACAAGGTTTCAAATATTTCAGAAAAATGCACGGAAATTGAATTAAACGAAGACTCAATTCTAAATGATATTTCATTTTCTATTTCTTTGATATGTGAAATTAATTCTTTTTTAGCTAAATTTAAGTCTTCAATGGTTTCCGTTATTTCTTCGTGCCTTGAATTTAATGTCTCAAAATCTTCTTTAGCCAAATAATTTACAGTACCTATATTATCTAATTGAATTTCATAATTTTTTATTTCATTTTCCAAGTTATGTTGTATCAATTCATCAGTTTGGACTTTAGTAAGAGTATCTTCACTTAAACCATAAATATTTTTTAACGTAGAGTAATGAGACGAAGTAGATACTTGATTTTCAGACATTTTAATTACTAATGTAGTTTTCTCCTCTTTTGCGTCAAAGAAATTTTTATTCAGCTCTTCAATTTCCATATCAATTTTCTGAATTTTTTTATTTGTATTTCCATACTTATCATCAAACTCTTCAGATTTCTGAGCTAATAAATTACTAGTTTTATTAGTAAAAATAATAAATTCTTTTATTTCAGAAACAAGATCTTGTAAATCTGATTTTGAAGTTTCATTTTTGTTTGATGATATTTTATCTCTTTCATTGTAGAAATCACTATTTTGTTCAGTAAGATTTTTAATTCTTTCTTGAGAAGTTACTAATTGGTTTGAAATAGATGTAATTTGATTTTCTAAATTTTGAATCTGTTTTTCAAGTTCCATCTTTTGATTATTAATATCTACTTTAAATTCTTCATTATGATTAATTCCAGAAAGCAATATTTGTTTTTGACTCAATTCTTTTTCTATAAATTCATTTTTAATATTTATTTGATTAATTTTTTCTTTTGATGAATCAAATTCTCTACTCAAGATATTTTGATGGTAAGTAACATACTCATTTTTTGAATCAGAAGCATAATCTAGGGTTTTAATTTCATCGTTAAACTTCTTCAATAGATTTTCAGAGTTTTCAACATCTTTTTCCCATTTTCTAAGATCAAGATTCAGTTCTACTAAATCATGAGACGCTTCTAATATGTTTTTCTGTAATGATGTAATTTCATTTTCTAGTAATGCTTCGTTCACTTCTATTGACGCAGACGATTTCTTGATAACCAACTCAAGTTGAATTTTTAGCTCATCATATTTAGATTGAAGATTTTTTAAATTAAATTGTTTAGAAACTAACTGATTAGATAGCATATTTATCTGATCTGAATTTTGATCTATTTTTTTTGAAATTTTGTTTATTTGTTCAATATTTTTAAAATCTTCTCGTTCTAAATTATCTTTTCTTTCATTTGCTACTTGAGCGATTGATCTTAATTGTTCAGTAACATTATTTATTTTTGAAGAATAATCTTTAAATGTAGAACCAATTGAAACTCCATCACCAAGTTCATTATTTATTCTCATTTTTTCTTTTTTCAGATTTTCAATTCTTTGTTCAAGAGATTTGATTGAATTTGTAATTTTATTTTCTTTAATTTTTAAATTATCATATTCATTTTTAAAATTTCTATAAACCAAAGTATGAAGTTTTATATTTCTATCTTTTAATTTGTTTGTTACATCTTGATGAAGTTTTGCTCGTTCAGCTTGTTCTTGTAAAGGTTTAAGTTGTTTTCTAATTTCACGTAATACATCTTTGGCTCTTTTAATTTCTTTATCACCAGATTCAATTCTTTTTAATGCTTTTTCTTTTTTAGATCTCAAAGGTAATATTCCTGAGGCATCTTCAATTGTTAATCTGTGGTCCTCAGGCTTTGAATTTAAAATTTCAGCTATTTGACCCTGAGAAATAATAATATGTTGCTGCTTACCAATTCCGACTTCACTTAAAAACTCTTGGATATCTAACAATCTGCAATTTAGTCCATTCATAAAATACTCAGATGTGCCATCTCTGAATAGTTTTCTACCAATAGAAATTTCGCTACTACCGTTAAATTTTTGATCATCAACTTCAAAATTTAAATAAACTTCAGCAAATCCTTTTTCAGATAATTTTTCAGTTCCAGCAAATATTACATCTTCCATCTTGTTGGTTCTAAGAGTTGCTGGACTTTGAGTTCCTAATACCCATGAAATTGCATCTACTACATTTGATTTACCGGAACCATTTGGTCCAACAATAACATTTACTTCGTCTGAAAGTTGGATAGTTGTCTTTTCTGCAAAAGACTTGAACCCATTAATATTTAATGATTTTAAATACATTTATTACCCTGTTGTTACTCATATATTAGTAATAATTGAAATAAATTTCATTATTTTGAGTTTTTTTTAAATTACCTCTATTTCTACGGCGCGAGTATTTTGTCTATTAGATGTATATATATTGTCAAGATATTCATACGGCTTTATGTCTATCCACCCGCTTGAATATAAAAAGTGAGAAGCAGCCAAATCTACTCCTCTTTTACTACCGTCTGTGCAGTTAAATATGTAGGAGTCACTATTATCTGTAACAAACAATACACCCTCAGCGCCTGATTTTGCTAAAAGTTGTCGCTTTGAATTGATTATTATATTTGTATCAGTCCTATTTTCTCCACCTATAATTTCTGGATGGGCTCTATAAGCGTCAAAAACTTTATTCCAAGATTCAGCACTTCTACTTTTTTGCATGTAATTTATAGAATTCAAAAAATTAGTTACTTTTACATTAATTGCTGGTAAACCACACCCATCTATCCCAAAACCAATATCTTCATTTTCAAATATTTCAATAAAATATTGCTTAGTAATTTCTTGCGTTTTATGAATTAATTCATAATAATTACTGCTATTGACAGATAATAGTTTTGAAAATATCAACATTGATAAATGTTTACCAGAACAATTGTTATGTAACTTTAAATATTTTTCGCCTGAAATAAGCAAATCATCTGCAGTTTCATCATGAAAAGGTCGTTGTGGACCACAAATTATCTCTTCTAAATTAACTTGGTATTTAGATGCTGTCGTTTTTAATAAATTAATGTGCTTTGCCTGACCAGAATGTGATGCAGCAAACAAAGCAATTTCTTCTGATGTAAATTCAATATTTTGGTTTGATGCTTCAAGCAGTAAGGGAATAACTTGCATTGGCTTTACAGATGATCTGGGAAAAAAATAGTCATCATATTGTTTATTATTTGAGTAAACATTTACTTCATGTGACGACTCCAAAGAACCATCTCTATATAAATTAACTGTTAATTTATTTGCTTCTGACACTTTTTACACACATAAGTTGCTCTCGAATCTACTAATATTTTATCAATTTTTCGCGTACATGAAAAACACTTATCTTTTGCATATATATATAAACTATTTTGATTGTTACCATACGCACCTTGTGGGAGAATGTAAGTCATATCGCTTAACGTTGTACCATTATTTTTAATCGCTTTTTGTAAAACTTTTTTTGTGTTTAAAAATATTGCATTCCAATTTTGGTCTTTTAAATTAAAAGTTTTAGAAAGTGGATGAACTCCGGAAAGAAAAAGAATCTCATTAACGTAAATATTACCTAATCCGCTTAAATTCTTTTGATTTAATAAAAAGTTTTTTACACTAGTTGAACTTCTATTTGCTTTCTTCAATACATAAGTCTTATCTTTTTTTGTTAATGAAAGTGAATCTGGACCTATGGCAGCAAACTGATTTTTAGCCTGTTCATTTTTAAGAATTTTTATATATCCAAATTTACGAATGTCATCATATAGCAAAACATCATTTTCAAAAAAAAATAAACCATGTGTATGTTTATTTTTTAATCCATTTAGATCCAATCTTCCACTCATGCCTAAATGAAAAAATATTGAGTTTTTTTTAAAAATAAATTGTAGAATTTTTCCTTTTCTAGATATATCCAATAATGTTCCTAAATTTCTAGGTTTAGTGTTATTAAATCTATTGATCCTGTTATCTAAAATTTTATATTTTTGTAAATTTTGATTTATTAAAGAATTCTGTAAAACTCTCCGGATGGATTCAACTTCAGGTAATTCAGGCATTTAACTTAGTTAAAGCATCTTTTGCAGCAGATTGTTGAGCACTTTTTTTTGATTTACCAGCTCCAGCACCAATGACATTATCATTTAGTAAAACTTTAGAAGAAAAGTTTTTGTTATGATCAGGACCATCTGAGCTGTCTTGGTAGATTACTTTTAGACCCTTTTTGGCAAAATATTCTTGCAATCTAGTTTTATAGTCTTTCTGTCCAGGATTTAATGATAAATCTTTTATGCTTGGATAAATAAATTTAGCAACAAAATCATTTACGGCTTCTAGACCGCCGTCAAAATATAATGCTGCAATTAAGGCTTCAAGAGCATCTTCTATAATCGAATCTTTGTGCCTTCCGCCAGTTGAATCTTCTGCAGAACCCAAAAAAAGAAATTCACCAATATTTATCTTTTTTCCTAATTCAACTAAATAAAACTGATTAACAGCACTTGATCTTATTTTTGTAAGACTTCCCTCATCCAGCTCTGGGTAATTCTCAAACAAATATTCAGTCAAATCGAAATCTAATATTGCATCACCAAAAAATTCATACCTTTGATTTGATTGTAATTCTGGATAATCGTCTAAATATGATTTGTGAGTTAAGGCAATCTTTAAAAAAGTAATATTTTTAAATTTATATCCGATATTCTTTTGAAAATCTTCTAAATTACTCATAGCTCTCTAATAGCATCTGAAAACTTGCCAATAAAATCTTTGTTTATAGATTCATTTGTGTAATTAATACCATTCATAATTGCTTCTTGCTTTGATGATCCATGGCCAATTGTTACTAAACCATCGACTCCTAATAAGTAAGATGCATTAGTTTTATCGGGATTTAATTGGTCTTTTACGGGTTTTAATGCTTTTTTAACTGACGGTAAGAACGGTTTAAATAGATTTTGTTTAAAGGAGTCTGAGATGAGATTCTGCTGAAGCTTAGCAGTTCCTTCTAAAGTTTTTAAAACAATATTGCCTGTAAATCCGTCTGTAACAAATACATCGACCTTGGTCGTTGCAAAATCTCTACCCTCTACATTTCCAACAAAATTTAAAGAACTTGAATTTAATAATTTAAACGCAGACTTTTCTAGTTCTCTACCTTTTGACTCTTCCTCTCCATTGTTTAAAAGTCCAATTTTTGGGTACTCTAAATCAAACAATGCTTCAGCAAGCTTTGATCCCATAACAGCAAATTGAAAAAGCACTTTTGGTTTTACATCTAAACTTGCTCCTGAATCAAGCAGAATTACACTCCTATCAACAGTTGGTAAGACAGATGCAATTGCAGGCCTAATTACCCCTTTTTGTTTACCCAAAATTGTAATTGCACTTATTAATGTTGCTCCAGTAGAACCTGCAGAAAATACTGCTTCTACTTTTTTTTCTTTTAACAACTGCATGCATCCACTTATTGAGGCTTCTTTTTTGGACCTTACAGCTTTAAGAGGATCTTCATCCATTGAAATTACTTGTGGAAAATGATAGACAGGTATTTCTATAGACCCTAGGTAGGGTCTTATGAGATTTTCATCACCACATAAAACGACATTAACGCCATTTTCTTTTGCTTTAATTGCACCTTTTACAATTTCTACAGGTGCTGAATCACCACCCATTGCATCTACGGCAATAGTATTCATAATTTTTTTAGCTTACTTCTGGTTCTTTAACTTGTCGGCCGTTATAAGTTCCATCTGTAGGATTAACCCTATGCGACTGTTTTGCTACACCAGTTTCTGGGTCAATTACAAAATGCGGTTTTGAAACTTTATGAGTTGCTTTTCTACGTCTAGTTCTAGATTTAGACATTTTTTTCTTTGGCACTGCCATAGTTATATTCCTTTCAAACTACAAATCTAGCTGACTTAGAGAAGAAAATGGACTTTCTTTTGAATTTTTTTCTTCATGATTACAACTAAATTTATTCAAGTTTATTCCACAAACGGAGCAAAGTCCCTTACATTTTTGTTCACAAATATAATTAATATCCATTTTTTCAATAATTATTTCAGAAATAAAAGGTGATAAATCGTAATATTCATCTTCATAATTAATTTCATAATCGTTTTCTTCATTTACATTTAAAGTAACTGATGATGAACTTTTATCATCATTATTTGATATTATTAAACATCTCCCACACTTTCTCTGATATTTAAAATTAACTGCAATTGAAAAACATAGCCTACCTTCAATTAATTCAATTTCTGAATGAAAATTAATTTGTTCATTATCATCAATTGAATTATTGCCATAATTTATGGGGAATGTACCTTCTCTGTTTATATATAACTTATCTTTTAAAGTGATTAAGTCAATTGACTTAATCTTGGTATTTAATTTCATTTTAAGGTTTCTCTATGTCTCTTGGTTGTCTGAGTTTTAATCTCTCCTGATCTAAAAATTCTTTCAGCTGATTTATTTTGCTCAAAATTTCTTCCATTTTTCCATCTACTGCGTCTTCAATATTTGCTCTATAGGATTGAGCTTCTAACTCAGTTTGCTTAATTATTGCATTTGCTTCAACCACTGCCTCTTGTAGTACAAAAGATTCTTGAATTAACTTTTCAGATTCACGCCTAGCTTCTTCAATAATCTCTTTCGACTCATCTTTTGCCTTGCTTATAAATGATTCCTGCTCTCTTACAATCCACCTTGCTGTTCGTAATTCAACTGGAATAGTGTCAATGATCTCATCTATGTTGTTAATAATTTCTTTTTTATTTACTCTCCCTGTAAGAGAATTCGAATCGAGACTTGCCCGTAAACTTTCTAGTTTATCAACTATATCTATCCTGACTTTACCTTTTGCAATGTCTTCGAAATTAATTTCTGCTTCAGACATTGTTCATTCTCTCTAATACATATTCAGGTACTAAAGACTTGATGTCTCCACCATATGAATGAATTTCTTTCACCATTGAACTTGATAAGTAACCATATTCAGGAGAAGATGGAATAAATATTGTTTCATATCCTTTTAAAGTTGAATTAGCTTGTGCCATTTGAAATTCATAGTCAAAATCTGTCATTGCTCTTAGTCCTTTGACAATAGCGTTAACTGATTCTGATGAAGCAAAATCAACTAACAGGCCTTCAAAGCTTTTTACTTTTACATTTTCTTTTTCTTTACAAATTTCTAAAAGCATTTCCGATCTTTCTTCTGGTGTAAATAATGACTCCTTTGACGGATTAACAACAACTCCAACAATAATCTCATTAAAAATTTCAGAACACCTATTGATTACATCTATGTGACCGTTAGTAGGTGGATCAAATGAACCAGGAATTAAAATTTTCATATTCTCCTCAATATAAGAATTTTACTTTGCCCGTAATTTTTTTCCTTATGTAATTCATAATTTTTTGAAAAATTTATTTCTTCCGAAGATTTATGCCTATGAATAATTAAAAGCCCATTATTGTTTAAAATTTGTTCAATGATTAAAATTTCTTCGTTCACAATCTCTGTATCAAGTTCAAAAGGAGGGTCATAAAAAATAAGTTCATATTGATTGATAGAATTTTTAATAAAGGAATTAACAGATGAATTTACAATACTAAAGTTATTTGACATATTTTCAACATTTTTCTTAAGAATAAAAATACATTCTTTAGAAAAATCGACAAATGTAACATAATTTGCACCCCTACTCAATGCTTCAATACCCAAACTTCCTGAACCAGAATATAAATCAAGAATATCTTTTTCTTCAATCATGAACTGGATTGAATTAAAAATTGCTTCTCTAACTTTACTCATCATTGGCCTTGTGTCTGGGCTATTAATTGTCTCAATCTTTTTAGACTTGTAAGTTCCTGCTAAAACTCTCATGTAGTGCCATCTGCTTGAAAATAATTTGGAAATAATAATTTCGCTTCTTCAAAGACTTTATTTGACGATTCTGAACTTCTGATATCATCATAAATTTTCTTGGATTGAAGTAGCAGGGCATAATCGTAACGTAAATCAGCTATTTTTAAGTCTGATCTTCCTGATTGGTTCTTACCTGTCACTTTTCCCTCACCTCGTATTTCTAAATCTATTTCTGATAATTTAAAACCGTCACTCATTGTTGAAATAGCTTCTAGTCTTTTTACGGCTTCTTCATTAATAGTGTTGAGAGATTTTTTATTTGTAACATGAAATATACACTCTGATTGTTTTTCACCTCTTCCGACCCTACCTCTAAGTTGGTGCAATTGATTAAGGCCAAATCTCTCAGCACTTTCAATAATCATTAATGTGGCATTTGGAATATCTATACCTACCTCTATTACTACAGTTGAGACAAGAATATCTATTGAGCCTTCCTGCATTGATCTCATAATCATTTCTTTTTGCTCGTATGACATCTTTCCATGCAAAAGAACAACATTATATTTGATAAATCTTTTTGAATATTCTAAAAAAACCTTCTCTGCTGCCTGTATATCAGACGATTCGCTCTCTTCTATGTATGGACAAACTACAAATATTTGTGAATTATCGTCTAAGTGTTTTGCGCATTTTTCGAAAACTTTCTCATTATCTTTTTTTAAACCACTATATAAATGTGAAATAATAGGCTTCCTACCGGGTGGTAATTCGTTTATTGATGATATTTCAAGATCACCATATATAGATAAAGCAGTAGTTCTTGGTATTGGTGTTGCTGTCATTACAAGTTGATCAGGAGTTATTTGAGAATCTGAAATTAGTTTTTTTCTTTGATCAACTCCAAATCTTTGTTGCTCATCAATAATTACAAGACCTAAATTGCTAAAATATATTTTATCTTGTATTAAAGCATGCGTACCTATAAATAACCCTGGCTTGCCATCAGATATATTATTCATGACTTGGCTCCTATCTTTAACAGAGGATGTTAAAAAATTAATTTCAATATCTGTATCTCTTAAAAACTCATTTAATGAATTCAAATGTTGTTCAGCCAATACTTCTGTTGGTGCCATAAGTGCAACTTGATAACCAGAATTTACGACAGCATATATTGAAATTGCAGCTACAACAGTTTTTCCTGAACCAACTTCACCTTGTAGCAACCTTTTCATAGGATAATCATTTTTCAAATCTTCAAGGATTTCTTCATAAGCTTTTACTTGTGATTTAGTAAGAATGAAGGGTAAGTCTTTTACAAAAGAATCAACAAATGAATTCTTAAAATTATATTTCGGTCCTTTATTTCTAGTTTTAAACTCAGATTTCAAATTTTCAAATATGGAACGTAAGTAAATAAATTCATCTAGTGCAAGCCTTTCCCTTGCTTGTTGATATTCTTCTATAGTTTTAGGAAAATGAATTGATTTAAAGCTTTGAGTTCTGGTAAAAAGTGAATTTTTCTTTACAACCTCATCTGGAAGCATGTCTTCAATTCCTGGCTGAAACTCCTCTTTTGCAATATCCATAATTGACAATGCGTCTTTTACTGCTTTTCTAATCACACCACTTGAAACACCATCTACTTTTGGGTACATAGGAATTAAGGATCCTGTCTCACTTAGTTCTTCAATATCAGCAAATTTTTCAATGGTAGGATTTTTAAATTCTATAGATCCTCTTTTTTTAATTTCGGGTTTTCCAGAAATAGCAACGTCTTCGCCCTCCTTAAATCTAGATTCGATGTATTGGGGACCAAACCACTTCGCTTTTAATGAACCCGTACTGTCTTTTATTGAAAGAGTTGTTATTCTTAACCGCGATTTAGTTGTAAAAACCGATACATTAATTATCGTACCAATAATTGTTACATCTTTTTCAATATCTGATTGATCAATTTCCTGAACTAACTTTATTTTTGATCTGTCAATATGCTTTTTTGGATAATATCTAATCAAATCAGTAACAGAAGAAAGGTTGTTTTTTTTAAGATTTGAATATCTTTTTTCACCCAATCCCTTTAAAGAATCTAGTTTTATATTATCTAAGTAATTTAAGCTTCTTTCAACCACAATCAAACATTACCTAAAAAGTTTTAAAATGAAAGTACCTACAAATTAATAAATTAGTTATAGTTATAAATGTAATTTAGAGGAAAATATAATGTCAAATAGATGTCAAGTAACTGGAAGAGAGCCAAGATCAGGTAAACATGTATCTTTTTCTCATAAAAGAAACAATCGATGGTTCAAACCAAATATTCAAACTAAAAAATATTGGCTTGCAAGTGAAAATAGATGGGTAAAGCTTAAAGTTAGTACAAAAGGCAATAAAGTAATTGACAAGCGTGGAATTGAGTCTGTAGTTAAAGAAATTAGAAGTAGAGGCGAAAAAGTTTAATGGCTCAAGGTGTTGTTAAATCTTATGACCCAAATACGGGTAATGGAATTATCTTATTAGACACTGATAAAACAGAAGTCTTTCTTGCACCAGGATCCTTAAAAGGATCTATATTTAGGACACTAAGGCAGGGGCAGAGAGTAAATTTTGATATAGAAGATATAGAAGAAGTTTTAACTGTTGTAAATATACGAATCGGACAAGATAAGTACTAAATCTGATTAATGTCTTTAATTGATTTACAACTTGATAATGCAGAAATAATAAAAAAGTATTTTAGTGGACTTTGTTGCGATGACTTCACCTATCCATTTTTGTCAGGTGGCCAATCAAATGCTGATAATGCATTAAATCAGCTAGATATTAACAAATACGCTACAAAACGAAATAATGTATATCCTGCAAATTCAAGGGGTTCATCTTATCTATCACCTTATATACGACACGGTTTACTAAGTCTTTCTGAAGTATGGCGAGCAGTTGAGAAATTTGAATATAAGGATAGAACTAAATTCCAAGATGAACTACTTTGGCAGGAGTTTTCAAGACATTTGTACGCAATAGTTGGTAAAAAATCAAAAAAATTTCTCAACTACAAAATAGAAAAACCTAATTCGAATACGGATAATTATAAAAATATGAATTGTATAACTTCAATCGAAAATGAACTAGAAAAAACAGGTTACATGGTTAATCAAACGCGAATGTGGTTTGCATCTCATAATTCTTTAAGAGTTGGTAATGATTGGAATAAATATGAAGATTATATGTTTCAACATTTGATTGATGGTTCACGTTTTGCAAACAGATTAGGTTGGCATTGGGTAATGGGATCTCAAACGGGAAAGCCATATGGATTTTCTAAATTTCAAGTTGAAAAGAGAGGGCCCCAGTTATGTAATAGTTGTGAATTGAAATATAACTGCCCAATACAAGATTGGCCTGATACTAATATTTCTGGAAGAATAGATCATGATTTTAAAGTAGACGAACAAAAAGTATTTGGTCCAAAAGAAATAAAAGAAAACAACAGCACTCCTCCATCATTTGTGTGGATTACTGGTGAATCAATTGGTGACAGTGATCCAGCTATGAGTTATTATTATGAACTTCCCGTAATTTTTATTTTTGATAAGGAATTATTAAATAAATTGCAATTATCGACTAAAAGATTAAATTTTTTAATTGACTGTCTAAAAGAAATAAATAGCAAAAGAGAATTACAGGTTTATTTAGCTAATCCTGAAGACTATTTACAAAATAAAAATTTTGCATCTACATTTGCACCAGTACCAAAATACAAAAAAATCACAAAACAAAATATTCCAACAGTTGAATTTCCAGCATTAAGACTTGCAGAACCAATTAATTTTTATCCTACAAGTTTTAGTTCGTGGAGAAAAAAGATAAAGTTAAGTTTATGAGAAGATATTTAATTTTTATTTTTTTGTTTTTTCATAATTATATTTATATCTACTCAAATGGAAGAATAGGGAAATTTCTACAAGGTAGGCCTTGTTTAATTCTTTTCTCAACTGGTGCAAAAACCAATTTGTTAAGAAAAAATGTACTTGTATTCATGAAAGAAGGCGATGAGATCTGCCTGGTGGCATCAAAAGGTGGAAGTCCTACAAATCCAGGTTGGTATCATAATTTAAAAGCTAATCCAAACTGTGAAATTCAAATTGGAAAAAATAAATACACGGCAGTTGCAAAAGAAATATTCAATGAAGAACGAGAAGATTGGTGGTCAAAAATGGATTATATGAATAAAGGAGGATACTCCAATTATCAGAAAAGAACAGAACGAAAAATACCAGTTTTGATATTAAATTTATCTTAGTCTATTTTTGCGCCTAAGTCAGTTTTGTAATTTATTTTGATTTTCATCAATGTTTAAAGGCTGTTCAAAACTTTTTCAAGAACATCAATTGATAATTTATCAATTACTAAGTCTGCTTTGTTTAATTCATTTTTTGAAAATATTCCTCTATCAATTGCGACTACAAAAGAACCCGATGCCTTTCCAGATGAAATACCAGGAGGGCTGTCTTCAATGACTATATTCTTTGTAGTTTGAAGTTCGCTAATTGCTTTATTATATATATCTGGATATGGTTTATTTCTTTTAACTAAATCGCCCCCTATAACGTATGAAAAATATTCATAAATATTTGCCTTTAGTAATTTATTTTTTAATAATTCATAAGGACTTGCTGAAACACACGCAGAAGTCCATCCTCTCTTGTCAGACTCCTCTAGTAATGTTTTCGCATCTTGAAACAAAAGTTGCTCGTTCAAGGTGGTCTCTATAATTTTTCCAAGAGATGCCATAGTTTTGTCAAAATTTTCTAAATCAACAATCTTCGAATAAAAACTGTGTACCAATCTATCATCAATACCTACCCATTGTCTTGTTTCCTCTTCAGATATCTCAAGTCCAAAATTACTGAGGTGTTCTTTCCATGCTAAACCATACGATGTTTCAGTATCCATTAGGGTTCCGTCGCAGTCCCAATAAATGCCAACCATAAATTATTTAACCTAATTTGCTTTGAATATCTTTAGCACTTTTAAGAGCTACCCCATCAGAACCAACTGTACTCCAATGAGTATTATTATTTTTGGCCTCTTCTACCATGTCATTTAAAAGTTCAAATTTACTTTTTCCAATATTTTGCCAAAGATATAATGCATGACTTCCAGGAATTGTATTAACTTCGTTTAAATATAAACTTTCATTGTGATACAAAAAATCTACTCTTGAAATTCCTCTTATTTCAATTTGCTTAACAAATAATTTAAGTATCTCTTGAATTTGAGTTTGAATTTCTGGGCTAATATTTGCGGGTAGTTCTCTTTTTGATCCCTCTAATCCACCATTGTCAAGATATTTATCATTGTAAGAAAATAACTCAAAATTACTTGTTCTGATTGGTTTTTCAATTTCTGAAAAATCTAAGTTTGGGTAAGTTCTAATTCCAATAAGTAAATCATGAGAACTTTCAAGGAATTTCTCTACTGTTGATCCTTGACTATAAATTCTAGAATTACTAGTAAGTTTTAAAGCTGTTTCATAGTCCTCAACAATCTCTACCCCAATTGAAGAACCTCCAAATCTTGGTTTTAAAATATAAGGTCCAGAAAAATCAGGCTCAGAATTTATGCTTACTAAATGTTTATCTAAAACAGGTATTCCACTTTCTTTCATTAAGGTATAAAAAACAAACTTATCCATTCCTATTTGTGAAGTAGTTAATGTGGGTCCTGTGTAATTAATTTTTAATAAACTAAGTAAACTCTGAAGAGTTCCATCTTCTCCTGGACCTCCATGGCAAGCATTCACTGCAATTTTAAATGTAATTTGCTTCTTTTTTAAGTAGAAACCTGACTTAGAGTCATACTTTATTGTTAATTCATTCTTAAAAATGTCGCTATTATCAACGAAATCTACTGACTCAAGGTCATTTTTAACTAAATACCATTTATTTTCTTTTGACCAATAAATATTAAGAACATCATATTTACTGGATAAAATTCTTGAAGACTGCAAACCAGTCAATATAGATATATCATGCTCGTCAGAAGGACCACCAAATATTACAGCTATTGATTCAGTCATGGTTTAAGGATGATGGTCTGGTAAATCGTTTTCAAATAATACAACATCATTTTCATTCACAACAGAGTTTAGATAAGAAACAGCTAAATCTCTATTCTTAAAATATTTTACCGGAATATCATTGTCCTCAAATGCAAGCATTAGAGGACCTTTATTTGTAAAGCCAACAACCAAAGCTTCGTCTATGACTTCACTTGCATTGTAAGCAAACTCATAATTATAACTAAACTGTTCAGAGCCCAACTCAACCATTCCCGGAGTAATGAGGTATTTCACTCCATCGGTTTCGATATTCTGAAGTGTATCAAGTGAAGCAATACAGGATATTGGGTTTGAATTAAAAGAATTATCAATAATTGTTTGTCCCATATTTCCTTTTAAGATTGACTGTCTATGATCAGTCTTTTCTAAAGTATTTATATTTTGAATATAAGATTTCACATCCATCTCAAGTGCAACCATGACGCCAACTGATAATGAAATAGACAATTGTAATATTTTTGGACCAGATACTTCTCCTATGTAATCACCTCCAATAAAAATTTGATGTTTTTCATTTTTGTAGTCAACATATACTGCTGCTCTCTCGTAAGTGGTTGAGCAGTCAATTACCATTTTTTGTGCAGTCCACAATCTAGCTTGACTAAGAAGAAGAGGATCGTCACCATTAATTATCACGGAACCAGTTAAGTCAACTATTTCAGATTTTGCATCAAGTATATTTTCTAAAGTTTTCATTCTTTCTAAGTGAACGGGGGCGATTCCAGTGATGACGGATATATGAGGCCTTACCCATGAACACATCTCTCGTATTTCTCCAAATCCATAAGTGCCCATTTCAATAATTGCAAATTCATCCTCATTTTTTAAATTTTCATTTACAGCTTTAGCAATGCCCAATCGATTGTTAAAACTTTCTGGAGTGGCAAAAGTTTTATTATGTTGTGAAAGTATTTGAGATAAGACATTTTTAGTAGTTGTTTTTGAATATGATCCAGTAATTGCAATAATCGGTCCTTTAAATATTTTTAATGCTTTTTCGGCTGAATCAATATATTTTTGTGATGAATTTTTTTCAAAACTTTTTGTAAATCTTAGTGCTTGATCGTAAATATAAAATGAAAATAAATTAACAAGCAATGCAAGAAAATAGCCATAACCTATAAAAAGAGAAATAGAAGAAATTACAACAATCAATAAATAATAAGTTATATTCAACCTCATCAGCCTTTCAGTTGTTTGCACTTTTGATGTTCGATATTTATAACCCAAACCAGTTGGTGTAAGTATTGTGACAATTGATAAAACAATTGCTGGATAAGGTGACCAAAGGCTTAAGAATGCTAAAACAAAAGCAATAAAAAAATATATATTGTTAAATGGGACTAACCTAACCCACCTAAAGTAAAATTTCGTAACATATCCAGAAATGTAGTGCTCTCTTTGTGCAATTCTTTCCCACCTTATGGAATTGATACAAGAACTCAATGTAAGTAATGAAATTACAACTATATAAATAAAACTCATCTTAAAATAATCTCAACTATTTTCTTTGAACTACTTCTTAGCATATTGTGACCTTCATTCGGAATTATAGTTAATTCAGAATTAGGAATTATTTTATTTGAATCAAGACCTACTTTTACTGGTACTACCAAATCATCTTGACCATAAATTAATTCAACTTTTGTATTGATTGATGGAAGAATAGATGACAGATCGTCATTTACGGCCATAACTAATGTATCTTTTAATACTTTGGAGGCTTTTCTATAATCTTCAGAACCATATTTATTTCTCATTAAGTCAAGTCTGTTGTCACTTAGTAAATTTAACTTATTCATAAATTTAAAAATATTAAAAAAAGAAATGCTTTTCTTTGAATTTTTAATTTTTATCAGTGGTGAAGCAATAATAACTATTTTTTTATAGTTTTTGAGCTGTGATAGATGAGCAGCAATCCTTCCTCCAAATGAATGGCCGACAACTATCTCAACTGAATCAGGAATTAATTTATAAAGATACTCTGCATATTTCTTTGGTGAGAAACTAATTGTAAAAGGAACAGACTTACCAAAACCCGGGATGTCAATTGTTATAGATTCAAAATAAGGATCAATTTTACTAAAATCTTTTCCACTTGTTCCCCATCCATGCAAAAAGCAAACTTTTGGAGAATCGGAATTTACGTTGGCAAATGTTAGGTCATCACTTAAAATCTTGTAGCCCATTAATTTAGTCCCATACCTAGTGTCTGTATTGCTCTGATTTCCATTCCCATTAAAAAGAGTAACGCAAATGACCAGTAAAGATAATAATTCAATTCCATTTCATTCCTATAAATATAAAGAAATGTCAAAACAAAAAGATTGACAATATTATAGAAAAGACTGAAGGACCCTATTTCATTATTTTGTGAATAATAAACAACAAACAAGACTTGTAAAAGTACTGAAATTAATGCAAATAGTATTAATGAATTAGTAACTTTTAATTTTACTTTATACTTACCTAAATGTATTACGAGCAAAAATAAACCAACTAAACCACAAATAGAAAGGCTTATATATGAGGGTAATTCTAAAAAATAAAAATCCATGGTTTTATTTTAGTGGTTACAAAATTGAGTATTAATAATTATTCAGTTACAGTGAATTAATAATGGTTTACATTCAAAATGATCAAATACAATCGAATGTCCCAAGTGCCTGGTATAGCACCTTAGAAAATTTTATTGTTAAGGGTAAAAATGCTGAAATATGGGATTCTGAAGGTAATCGATATTTAGATTATGTTGGAGGATACGCTGTTTTAAACACTGGCCATCTTCATCCAAGAGTTGTCGATAGAGTCAAAAATCAGCTTGATAACTTTTCACATTCATGTTTTGCGTTTGCACCACATGAAAATGCTGTAAAACTATCCGAAGAACTTAATAAAAGATATCCAATAGACACTGAAACTAAAACTTTTATGGTTAATAGTGGTGCTGAGGCCGTAGAAAATGCAGTTAAGATTGCAAGATATTTTACAAACAAAAAAGCAATTTTATCTTTTAAAGGTGGTTTCCACGGAAGAACTTATCTTGCAATGGGGTTGACCGGAAAAGACAAGCCTTATAAAGAAGGATTTGGACCATTTCCCGAATTTGTTAAACATGCTGTTTACCCATACAGCTACAGAGATATTTCAGATGAAGATGCATTGCTAAGCGTCAATGAAGTATTTAACAATACTCTTGATCCAAATGACACAGCAGCAATTGTGATTGAAGTAGAACTTGGGGAAGGAGGGTATATTCCAGCTTCAAGTTATTTTTTATCGCAACTCAGAGATATTTGTGACAAACATAATATCTTATTAATTTTTGACGAAGTACAAACAGGATATGGACGAACAGGAAATATGTTCGGTGCAGAAACAGTGGGAGTAGTCCCAGACATGGTTACATTGGCCAAAGGAATTGCAGGTGGTTTTCCTCTAGCTGCAGTTTTAGGTAAATCAGAAATTATGGATTCGATTCATGACGCTGGTATTGGAAGTACTTTTGGTGCCTCACCTATATCCTGTGCTGCGGCATTAGGAGTACTAGATGCGTTTGATAATGAAAACATTTTAAAAAATGCAAACAAGCAAGCAAAAATAATGAACAAAGTTCTATCAAACTTATTGAATGAATTTAATTTTGTTGGGGATGTGAGAGGTTACGGTCCAATGATTGGTGTAGAAATTGTAAATGATAAAGAATCTAAAACTCCTGATAAAGAAAAAACTCAAAAAATTATTACCAAATGTAAGGAAAAAGGTTTACTTCTTGTTTCTTGTGGTGAGTTTGGGAATGTTATTAGGTTTATGGGTCCTTTAACTACACCAATTAATCAGGTAGAAGAAGCTTTAGAAATTTTTAGTGAATCTTTAATTTAATCAGATTCAACATGAGTAAGCTCATGAAGCTGCCTTAATACATCTCCATCTTTTACGGGCTTAAATGGAGCTTTCATTAACCAAGCTGAAACTAAATCTAGAGAATCTAGATCATTTTTTTCTTTGAAAAACTTCATATACCTGACTGCATCAATCGTTACTCCTGCGCTATTTGGTGAATCCCAAACTTCTAATTGAACTTCTAAATTAAGTGGTGCCCCTCCAAAACCTTTTCCTTCAAGTCTTATAAATGCTTTTTTTCTATCTTCCAACCACCTTACATAGTCAGAAGGTCCAATCCTTACATTATCAGGTGATATACCTTTCCCTTTATTAGCTACAGATGTAACAGAAGAAGTTTTGCTTGTTCTTTTTGTTTCCAGACGGTCTTCTTCAAGCATATTGAGAAAGTCCATATTCCCACCAACATTAAGTTGATAAGTGTTTTCAAGATTGACTCCTCTATCAGAAAATAATTGCGCTAAAACTCTATGAACAATTGTTGCTCCAACTTGGCTTTTAATATCATCGCCGATTAGTGGTACTCCAGCATCTTTAAATTTTTGATACCATTCTTTATCTCTAGCTATAAAAACAGGAATACAATTAATAAACCCTACACCGACATTAATAGCGGATTGAGCGTAGAATTTTACTGCCTCGTCAGATCCTACTGGTAGTAAGTTAATTAGTATTTCTGCACCTGAATCTTTTAAAGAACCTTCAAAATTCTCTGAGTCAGGTGAAGTTGTGATGATATCTTTAACAAATTTTCCAACACCATCATTCACTACCCCCGGCTCAACTATTACACCCGTTTTTGATACATCACAAAACTTAATTGTGTTGTTTGGTTCTGCAAATATTGCTTCACTTAAATCTTTACCAACTTTTGAAGTATTAATATCATATGCCGCTACTACTTCAATATTAGAAACCTTATAACCTCCAATGATGTCAGAGATAAGACCATCTTCATTATCAGAATTACTGTAATGCTCGATTCCTTGAACAAATGAGCTGGCACAATTGCCCACACCCAATATTGCAACTTTTATGTTATTTTCCATTTTTTTACTTTAGCAAGAGTGAGTTTTATATTTTTAAAAGATCAATTAAGTAGATAATTAAACCAACTAAATGAGTTATATAGCATGCCAATCACAAAATACATTACAAAAGTGATGATTCCAATAATTTGCAGAATTTTAATAAACTTACTCACAAACACATTTTACAATTTTGTCATTTAATATATATATAATTTAAACATGATTAAAAATTTATCACCTTCAAGAGCGTCGCAGTTTAAAACATGCCCTCAACAGTTTAAATATGCAAACGTAGATAAATTAAAGGAACCAACAAATGAGGTTCAAGCAAAAGGTACAACTGTTCATCAAGCACTAGAAGATTTATTTGACTTACCTCAGGACGAGAGAAGTATTGAAAAACTACATAATTTGTTTAGAGATGCTTGGACCAAAGTAAGAGGAACGGACGAGCATCATAATCTCTTTTCATCTGTTGAAGAAGAAAGAGACTGGGGTATAGATGGACTTAAATTATTAAATAATTACATGACAATAGAAGATCCAACAACCTTTAATCCATTAGAACGTGAACGTTGGGTAAGAGGAAGTATTGAAGATTTAAATTTAAGAGGCATTCTAGACAGGATGGATAGGAACAGAAATGGAGAACTTATTATTGTTGATTACAAAAGTGGGAAAGCGCCTATGGCTAAATATAAAGAACCGAGATTTTTTGCTTTAAAACTCTACGCGCTTTTAATAAAAGAAGAGCTTGGTGAAATGCCTGCAGAGTTGAAATTAATTTATCTAAAGAATTCGACGATTCATACTTTAAAAATTAATGAAGAAGATTTAGACACTGCAAGAAGAGAAATATTAGAAATATGGACCAATATTAAAAAAGCATATAAAGAAAATAAATTCCCAGCAGTAAAAAATAATCTCTGTGATTGGTGTTACTACAAACCAATATGTCCAGAATTTAATGAGAACCCCCCTAGCACCGAGGAACTAAGGAATATTAATGAAGCAATTTTAGAACTAGAAGAAGAATTTCAAGTTTTAGATATGTTTAAAAATGAGAATGAGCTTCCTAAAGGAAGTCCAATTGGAAATAACGGTAAAAAAAATATTAAGTTACAGATATCAGAATTAGAAGAAAAAAAAGTCACTATTCAGTCTGAAATAGAAGAACTATTAGGGAAATAAACCTCTAGTCAATTTTGCTGCAGCTACTCTTTTAATGCCTTTAATAAGTGCGGCTGTACGTAAATCGCAATTTTGTTTTTGTGAAATTGTCCAAACTTCTTCGAAAGCAGTCAGCATAACGTCAATCAATTTTTCTTGAAGTTCTTTTTCTTTCCATAAATAATTCTGTGTATTTTGTACCCACTCAAAGTAGCTTGCAGTAATTCCGCCGGCATTAGCAAGAATGTCTGGAATAAGCATTATGCCATTTTCTCTTAAGATTTTATCTGCATTTGTTGTTGTAGGAGAATTAGCACCTTCGATTATTACATTAGCTTTAATTTTATCAGCATTGCTAGAGGTAAGAACTCCTCCAATAGCTGCAGGTATTAAAACATCGCAATCAACTTCAAGGATTTCCCCATCATATTCCTCTCCACCTGAAAATCCTTTAACCGATTGGCTTTTGGCAATATGTTTAAAAAGTTCAGGGATGTTAAGACCATTATTATTTATTACAGCACCACCTAAATCGTTTACTGCTATAACTTTTGCTCCTCTTTCATATGAATCTAAAGCTGCAAACCTACCAACATTTCCAAATCCTTGAATTACGACTCTTGAATCTTTATAACTTTTACCTATTTTTTCCATAGCTGCTTGACCAACAGCAACTGCACCCCTACCTGTTGATTCTCGTCTAGTTATTGAGCCACCAAGAGAAACGGGTTTTCCAGTCACTATTCCAGGCTGTGGTGAGCCAACAAAGTTACTATAAGTGTCCATTATCCATGCCATTGTTTGCTCATCTGTACCTAGATCAGGAGCGGGTATATCTTTATCAACGCCAATAATTGGTAATAATTCAGCTGTATACCTTCTTGTAACTCGTTGCTTTTCAGCTCGAGTCAAAGGTTTTGGGTCTATCGCTACACCACCTTTTGCACCACCATAAGGTAACCCTACAATTGCAGACTTCCAAGACATAAGAATAGCTAGGGCTGTAACTTCACCTAGATTTACATCTGGTGCATACCGAATACCACCTTTAGTAGGGCCCATTGATAAAACATGTTGAACTCTATATCCAGTTACCGTCTCAACCTCATCATATTCATCTCTTCTAAATGGAAAAGTTACTACAAGAGATCTTTGAGGTAATTTAAGTCTCTCTTTTATATTGGAGTCAAGATTAATTAAATCAGAAACTTCGTCATATTGTGCAATGACTTCTTTATACATATGTGAGTCAAAGAGATTATTTTCAACTATCACAAGCTCATCATATATGGGTTTTTGTTAGAAAGATTGTTATTTTATTTTTTTTGTCACACTGCATTTCTAAATTATAAATTATGAAAGAAAAGGAAATAATTAAATTACTCGAAATATCTGGGATCAAAGCGAACTTTATTTGCCTAGACCACAATGACCGATGCGATTGTCATACAGTATATGATGAAGCAGCATAAGTTATAGGAAAATATATGAAAGATTTGATCTGGGATATTGCCAAAAGTGGTGAAGAAACTTTAGAAAACACTGAATTGCACACAATTAAAGAACCTCATGAATTATTTATTGCAAGAGGGGTCTCTCTAGAGGCAAAAGATAGTACTTATAAAATAAATAAATTTGTTGATAATAAGATTGCTCACGATGTTCAAGAAAAAGGGGCAATAAAAATATCTGATACTGTTTTTAATTACTCTAAAAGTTATAAATCAAAAACTATCGATTTAAAGAGATTGATTGACTGGGCTACAAGAAAAAAACTCTCAGAAGATGATATTGAAAACTTAGTAGCACTTTTTGGAACAGCTTCTGTTCCAAAACTACGAGGGCTGGATGCAGTTGCAGAAAAAAAAGGAATGGATAAGCAATTAGCAAGAGATACTTTTATAGAGAAAGTTTGGGATGAGGAACCAAGATTACAAGTTATTCAAACAAGTAATGATGCTGCACCATTGTGGGCAAAAAATTTGAAAGAAATGGAGAGAAGAAAATGAAACAATTATATGAACTATCAAGAAAATTTCCAAAAGATTGGATCAAAAAAGCGCCCAAAGGTAAGTTTGGAAATTATGTGCCACATTCAGTAATTACACAACGCCTTCTAGAAGTTTGCGGTCCATTTGATTGGGAAGTTGTTGAATTAATTCGACAAGAAAATACTGGAGCAGTTGTTGGTTGCTTTGGAAAATTAACTGTTGAAATAGATGGTAAATTAGTTACTGTAACATCTATCGGCGACGTGGAGCACGATCAAAAAAATGATGGAAGTAACGCAAAACACGCAGAATCAGATTCTTTCAAAAGATGTGCTATGAAACTTGGGCTTGGACTACATTTATGGGCTGGAGAAGAATATTATCTTGATAAGCAGCTAGACAAAAAAGAAATAGGGAAAAAAGCTAAACTTCAGTCTGCTTGATCAATTAATTTTCCATTTTTAGCAGACAATACAAAAGTTGATGGCCCATCGTTGACTAAACCCACATCCATCATGGCACCGAAACTCCCTGATCTTACAGTTACATGCTTAGAAAATTCTTCAACAATATTTGAAATCATGTTTTCAGCTATTTCTGGAGATTTTGCATTTACAAACGAAGGCCTATTCCCTTTCAAAAGTTTTCCAGCTAATGTGAATTGACTTACAATTAGTATTTCCCCAGAGACATCAATTATTGATTTATTCATTTTCAAATTTTCGTCAGAGAAAATTCTTAAATTTAAAATTTTATTAATTAAAATTTTACTTTCTACTTCAGAATCTGATTCCTCGATACCCCATAAAAGTAAATAACCCTTATCAATTTCTGAGACAATACTTGATCCAACTTTTACATATGCACTTTTAACTCTCTGCAAAACAACTTTCATAAACTATAATTTAACAGATGAAGTTAGACAATAAAACCATTCAAATGGCATCTGGTCCAAATTATGCAGCATTAACAACTTTATTTCAAAATGGTGTACCTCAAACTCATGTGATGTGGGTTGATACAGATGGTGAAAATATTTTAATTAATACGGAGATTCACAGGTTCAAATACAAAAATGTTTTAAAAGATCCGAGAGTGACGGTTATGATTTGGAAACATGATGACCCATTTAAATTTGTTGAAATAAGAGGTGAGGTAGTTGGAGAAATTTCGGGAAAAGAAGCTAGAGATAATATTGATAAATTATCTCAAAAATATTGGGAAAAGCCTTATCCATTTCCTGTACAAACCGAAAGAATTATATTGGTAATAAAACCTAAAAAGGAAGTAATCTTTAATCTAAAAGACGAAGATTTCGAATAATTTAGTCTTCTTTGTAATCGTAAAAACCTTTACCAGTTTTTACTCCTAAATCACCCTTTAAAACTTTCTCTTTTAGGAACGTTTTAGGCTCATCTTTAGGATCGCCAGATTCTTCGTACTTTTTCAATTTTGCATAATAATGTATATCTAATCCTGAATAATCTGAAAGTTCAAATGGGCCCAAAGGATGATTTAATCCTTTTTTAATAGCAAGATCTATGTCTTCAAAATCAGCAATTCCTTCATCATAAAGTTCATAAGCTTCATCAACTAAAGCTGCCAACATCCTATTTACAATAAACCCTGGGGTTTCCTTTTTGAGAACTACAACTGATCTTCCCATATTTTCACTAACAGTTTTTGTACGTTCTAAAACTTTTTTTGATACATCAACAGGATATGAAATTTCAATTAAATCCATTCTTATTGGTGGGTAAAAGAAGTGCATATTTATAAACCTCTCTGGGTGGTCACAATGATTGGAAATTTCAGAAGCTTGAATAAAAGAACTATTAGTTGCCATTACAACGTCTTCGTTCATTAATTTGGAAATCAGTTTAAAAATTTCAAGCTTTACGTCAAATCTTTCAATTACAGCTTCAATTACGAATGATTTTCCTTCTATTACCTCCTCAAGTGAATAATTGAGTTCTAAATTTTCTTTGTAGGAGTCTAATTTATCTTCAGAGTATATTTTTTTGTCTATTAAATTTCTGATATTTTCTTCAACAAATTTGTATCTATATTCTAGATTTTCTTTATTTTCGTCATAGATATTTGTTTTGTAACCAGCCATTGCTGCTAATGCTGCTATTTGGCTGCCCATTTGCCCCCCGCCAATGACTGCAACTTTTTCAGTCATAAATGCTTGTTTATTTCACGTTTTGCGATAGATCTAAGGTGCACTTCATCTGGACCGTCAGCGATCCTTAATGTTCTCACACCAGCAGACATTTTTGCTAAAGGAGTGTCTTGTGAAACTCCCATAGCTCCATGTGCTTGAATAGCTTTATCAATTACATACGATGCGGCTTCTATTACTCCAACTTTTATTGCAGAGATTTCAATTTTGGCTTGCTCTTTACCTACATTGTCAATCAGCCATGCTGTTTTTAATGTTAAAAGTCTAGCCTCTTCTATTTTAATTCTTGATCTTGCAATCCAATCTTGTACTACTCCATGATCAGATATTTTTGTACCAAATGTTTCCCTAGATAAAGCTCTCTTTATCATAAGTTGAAGAGCTCTCTCAGCCATTCCAATTGTTCTCATGCAGTGATGAATTCTTCCGGGCCCTAATCTAGCTTGAGCAATTTTAAAGCCCATACCTTCACCACCTATAATATTGGATTTTGGTACAACTACATTTTCAAAATTTAATTCTGGATGACCAGTGTACCCGTCGTCGTAGCCGTAAACATGCATCGGCCGTACTATAGTTATCCCTTCTGTGTCCATAGGAACAAGAACTTGACTTTGTCTTGTATGTGGTGGATTCTCAGGGTTTGTTACTCCCATAAAAATACATATTTTAGCACGTGGATTAATTGCATTTGAAGTCCACCATTTTCTTCCATTAATAACATAGTTATCCCCATCTGAAACTATTGAACTTGAGATATTGGTTGCATCAGAAGAAGCAACATCTGGTTCAGTCATGGCAAAACAAGATCTGATATCTCCATTTAGTAATGGTCTTAACCATTGGTCTTTTTGGTCTTGTGTTCCAAATTCTGCGAGTATCTCCATATTCCCGGTATCTGGCGCAGAGCAATTAAATACCTCAGGAGCCCACCAAACCTGACCAGTTATTTCTGCTAACGGTGCATAGTCAACATTTGTTAGTCCTGCACCATGTTCACTGTCAGGTAAAAATAAATTCCACAAATCTTCTTTTCTGGCTTTATCTTTTAATTCATCAAGTAGTTCAGGAATATGCAAAGAATCCCCTGAATCTAAAATTGCTTTTTCATAAGCTTCTTCATTTGGAAAAATATGATCCTCAAAAAATTTATTCATCTTTTCTTGAAGATCTGATGATTTTTGGGAAAATTTAAAATCCATTATTTTATTCTATCAATTAACTTGAGACCAAGAGAATTAATTCATAAGATATTTGTTAATGAATTTTTTTACAAACCAAATAAGAGAATATATATCTTCAAACATTGATTTGAACATCGATTTTGATTTTGAAAGATTCAAAGTAGGAAGATCAAATATAACATTTAAAATTTTTGATTCAAAAAATACTTATGTTCTAAGAAGACCACCATTTGGAAACAAGCTTGAATCTGCACATAATATGCAACGCGAATACAAAATTATTACAGAATTAAGTAAAAATAATCTGAAAGTTCCTGATCCTGTACATTTATGTGCAGACAAAACTATTTCTCAAGATGATTTCTATATTATGGAATATATTGATGGTGAGACAATATCTGATAATTTAATCGCAGAAAATTTTTCAAAAAAAGATAAGGAATTAATTACTAATTCATTTATTACAACACTCACAGAATTACACAATTTTGACGTTCAAAGTTCTGGTTTAAAGGACTTAGGAAAACATGATGGTTATGTAGAGAGGCAGTTGATTAGATGGAATAAGCAATTTAGTGCACAAAAAGTTAGAGAAATAAATGATTTAGATATAGCAACCAATATTCTTTTGGAAAAAATTCCAACACAGCAAAGAGTTAGTATTGTTCATGGTGACTATAGATTAGATAATGTCAGAGTAAAAAATAACAATGTATCTGCCATACTTGACTGGGAACTTTGTACATTAGGAGATCCACTAGCTGATTTAGGAACTGTTATTGCCTCATGGGCAGATAAAAAAGAAAAAGATACTCCGTTTATATATTCCCCTTCTTTAAGTGATGGATTTCCAAGTAGAGATAAAATTCTAACTTTGTACGAAGAAAAATCTAAACTTAATCTAAATGAAATTGAATTTTACGTAAGGCTATCATTTTGGAAACATGCAATGATAATGGAGGGGGTATATGTTCGATATTCTCTTGGTTATTATGGTAATGTTGATAAGGAAGAAGTTGAGGCATTTGGCGAAAGCACTCTTAGCTTTGCACAAAAAGCATCAGCTAAAAATTTACTTAAGGAGATATTTTGAAAGTTATTCCAGCAAATGAGCTAGAAAATCATATTGGTGAAGAAGTAGGTGTTTCTGATTGGTTCGAGGTAACTCAAGAAAGAATCAATCAATTTGCTGAAGCAACAAATGACCATCAATTTATTCATGTAGATCCTGAAATGGCAAAGGCAACACCTTGGGGAACAACAATATCTCATGGGTTTTTAACGTTAAGCTTGCTTACCTATCTTCAAGCTGATATTGGATATATGCCAGAAGGGCTTCAGATGGCTATTAATTACGGTGCAGACAAAGTCAGATTTATGGAAGCCGTTCCCGTAAATAGCAAAATCAGAGGTCGTTTTGTTCTCGCAGAAGTTAATTATAAAAAAAATGGAAGATGGCTTACGAAAACAACTTGTACAATCGAAATTGAGGGTAAAGAAAAACCTGCAGCGGTTGTCGAAGCATTAACTTTATACGTTGTAAGCGAATAATAAAAGGAGAAATTTATGAGAGAAGCAGTAATTGTATCAGCCGCCCGAACACCGATTGGCAAAGCTTATAGGGGTGCATACAACAAAACTGCAGCTCCAACTTTAGCTTCCTATTCAATCAAAGAAGCTATTGATAGAGCTGGAATTGACCCTAGAGAAGTTGAGGATGTTGTCATGGGATGTGCTCAACAACAAGGCACACAAGCTATAAACATTGGAAGGCTATCAGGCATTGCAGCTGGATTACCAGATAATGTTCCGGGCATGACAATAGACAGACAATGCTCCTCGGGAATGATGGCAATCGCTACTGCATCAAAACAGGTTATAACAGATAACATGGACATTGTGGTTGCTGGAGGCGTAGAATCTATTTCACTTGTTCAAACTGCTGATTTCAGAGTAGATATAGATCCTAACGTTACTGCTCACGCACAACATGCATATATGCCAATGATTGAAACTGCAGATCATGTTGCTGAAAAATATAATGTCACAAGAGAAAGTCAAGATGAGTATTCTTTACAAAGTCAGCAAAGAACAGCTGCTGCTCAAGAAGCAGATCTTTATAAAGATGAAATCATTTCAACCACTACTACAAAGTTAGTAAAAGATAAAGAATCTGGCGAAATTTCTGAACAAGAAACTACCTTAGAAAAAGATGAAGGTAACAGACCAGAAACAAATTTGGAAGGTCTATCATCTTTGGTTCCAGTATATGGAGAGGGTAAGTTTATAACTGCTGGAAATGCATCCCAGCTATCTGATGGGTCTGCATCTGCAGTAGTTATGGAATCAAAGGTTGCAGAAAACAAAGGCCTCACTCCCCTTGGCTATTACAGAGGAATGGCTGTTGCAGGTTTAGCACCTGAAGAAATGGGAATTGGCCCTATATATGCTGTTCCTAAATTGCTTGAAAAATTTAACTTAAGCATTGATGATATAGGATTATGGGAGCTTAATGAAGCATTCGCAGTACAAGCCTTATATTGTCGAGATTACTTGGGTATTGATAATGAAATTTATAATGTAAATGGTGGTTCAATATCCATTGGTCATCCATATGGAATGACTGGTGCAAGAATGACAATGCATGCTCTTATGGAAGGAAAAAGAAGAGGTGCAAAATACGTTGTTGTTACAATGTGTGTTGGTGGTGGCATGGGTGCTGCCGGATTATTTGAAGTTATATAACTATACAGATATTTAAAAGACTTGACTTAAAATTATCGAGGATTACATAAAGGAAAAAAATGAAAGCAGTCGTATGCACAAAATTAGGTGATCCAAATTTATTAGAGATAAAAGAAGTAGATAAACCAATTATTAGTAAGGATGAAGTATTAATTAAAGTTGAAGTTGCTGGAGTTAATTTTCCAGATGCTTTACTAGTTCAAGGAAAATACCAAAATGTAATTGACCCACCGTTTATTCCTGGCAATGAAGTGTGTGGAATTGTTGAAGAAATCGGTGAAAATGTTGATATACCTGTGGGAACCAAAGTAATTGGGATTCCTCCGATCGGAGGATTTGCTGAGTTCGTCTCTTTAAACAAGAATTTAGTAATTCCAGTAAATGAGGGCTTTGATCCCCTGGCTGGAGCGAGCTTACCAATTAATTATGGAACTTCATATTATTCACTAAAAAGAAGAGCAAATGCTCAAAGTGGTGAAAGTCTTTTAGTCCTGGGTGCATCTGGAGGAATTGGAACTGCTGCTATTCAGTTAGCGAAAGTGATGGGACTGAAAACTATTTGTGCTGTTGGTTCTGAAGATAAAGCAAAGTATGCCAAAAATATAGGTGGAGATGAAATAATTCGTTATGACCAAGTTGACTTGAAAGAAACTGTCAAAGAATTAACTGGGGGCAAAGGCGTAGATATTGTTATTGATCCTGTTGGTGGAGATGCAACCGAGCAGGCTTTAAGAGCTACTGCATTTAACGGAAGACTTTTAGTAATTGGTTTTGCAAACGGTGAAATCCCTAAAATCTCTCTTAATTTAACACTCGTGAAAGGTGTTTCAATTGTTGGAGTTTGGTGGGGTCGGTGGACGAATACTTCCCCTGACGAAACTGCACAAGATTTTAAGGAATTAATTTCTTTTGTTGAAAATGGAAAACTTGATATTATTCCAAAAAATATTTATAAAATTGATAAGACAGCTGTGGCTCTTGAAAATTTTCTAACTAGAAGAAATATAGGTAAAACAGTTATTAGTGTCTAGTGGGAAGCGAAATAAGGATTTTCGCCAGCGGCATGATCAGTTGCATCTATAATATTCTCAATTTCAGGAACAGCTTCACGTAAAGAAGCTTCGATACCTTGAGTTAGTGTTACTTGTGCCATACCACATCCTTGACAACCTCCGCCAAGTCTTAAGTAAATATCATTGCCCTCAACACCGATTAATTGTGCCGCACCACCGTGTGAAGCTATAGCTGGGTTTATTTGATTTTCTAATACAGCTTGTACTTTTTCAGCTAATTCACCTTTTAATTCTGGGAGGTCATCAGGATTCCCAATCATCGCAGGGCTAGGAGTATTTGGATTATCCATTGTTAGCCCAGGTGCATCAGGATCTTCAGACATATCAAGGCTTGCACCATCAAACTTATCAATATCTTTTGATGCAATAATCACTGGAAGATCTCCAAAATCTATTTTTTTATCATCAGACCTAGCTTGACCGATATCTAAAAAACTTAGGTCGTATGTGAATTGGTTGCCATGTACACCATCTATTTGTAAGAATAAGGCATACTCTTTGTCACCAGGTTCTTGATCCCGAAGACCAATTATGGTTTGTACAGCTTCTTCACCAATATTAAATTTAAATTCTTCACTCATATGTTCTATATTAGCTGATTTGAGATATGTGAGAAATTATTAAATTAAACAAGCTATATATAATAGTTAAATATGACAAATATTCTTATATCATTAGGCGGAAATTGCTCAACCAATCACGATTTAAATGATAAAGATTTTACAGAAATTATAGGTGTTGATAAAGGCACTAAACATTTATTTAACAGATTAATAACACCAACTATAGTTCTAGGTGATCTAGATTCGATTGAAGCTTCATTACTAGAAAAAATAAAAAGTATGGATATAAATTTAATTAAATATGAAACAGATAAAGACAAGACTGATTTTGAACTTTCCCTTGAGATTATCGATAACCCAAACGAAAAGAATATTTATTTAATTGGCGGAGAAGAGGGAGAAATTGACCATTTGTTTTCAATTTTTTCTAGTCTCATTAATTATGAATTTGCCGAAAACTTGACGTGGTTCTATAAAGATAACAAAATTATATTTAAAAGAAATGTTTCCATCGAAATGAAAGTTGGTTCAAATTTTAGCATCATACCAATCACACATTTAAAATCATTATCAATTACAGGTGCCAAATGGGAACTTGATAAAACAGATGTTGAACCTGGTAGTACAAAGACACTCAGAAATGTTTCCATAAGCGACGAAGTAACAATAAATTGTGAAGATGGTTTATTTAGCGTAATTTACTAAGATCTTGGAATATCTTTCCAAGCTTTATCTTTATCTAGTTTTGGCTCACTTGGAAGCCCTAGAACTCTCTCAGCAATAATATTTCTCATTATTTCAGATGTTCCACCCTCTATTGAATTTGCTCTTGATCTTAGAAAAAGACTTTGCGTATCCGTAAAACCAAAAGTCTCATTTTCAAAATTTAATTCAGGTTGAGTCAACTCATATCCTCTTGGAAATAATAACGCATCATTCCCAAGCATTTCCATACCAAACTCATATGATGCTTTGTTGATTTCAGCTTCATATAATTTGCTAGTAGAGCCTTCTGGGCCAGGTGTTCCTTTTTCTCTATTTTCAAATGCTCTAACATTTGTTAATCTCACTGCTTCCTGTTCAATCCAAAGTTTTATCAACTTATCTCTTGAGACTGGATCATCAAGTTTTTTATCATTCCAAAGTTGAACTAAGTGACCTGGCGCACCACTTCCTCTTTCACGAACATTGCCTCCAATAGCAACTCTTTCATTCATTAATATAGCAAGAGAAACTCTCCAGCCATCTCCAAGGCCTCCTAAAATATTTTCTTTTGGAACCTTAACGTCAGTAAAATAAACCTCATTAAACTCTGCTTCACCAGTTATTTGTCTAAGAGGCCTTACGTCTACACCATCAGACTCCATGTCAACTATAAAAAAAGTTAATCCCCTATGCTTTGGAACATCTGGATCTGTCCTGGTCACTATTAGGCCCCATTTAGCTACATGCCCTAATGTTGTCCAAACTTTTTGACCATTTACAATAAAACCATCACCATCATCTATAGCTTTAGTTGATAAACTTGCTAAATCTGATCCAGAGCCTGGCTCTGAAAATAATTGGCACCATATCTCATCAGCAGTGAACATTGGTCTTAAGTATTGTTGAATTTGTTCTGGAGTGCCATACTCCACAATTGTTGGTGCACCCATTCCTATACCAAGAATATTTGCAATCCTGTTTTGTTGAGAAATTCCTTCATTCCTTAGAGTTTCAGTAATTATAAGTTGATATTTTGGATTTAATCCTAATCCGCCTGCGCCTTCTGGAAATTGAACCCAAGCAAGTCCTAGATCGAATTGTTTACCCCAAAATTCTTTAATGTCATCAGTTTCATTTCTGAATTGAATTAGTTCATCTAATTTGTCTCTTACCAGTTGTTCTGCATCAGAGTATTTAATTTCAGTTTTTACCATACGAAATTATACATCAAATTTATCTTATTGATTACCTTGTATAGCTTTCTGAATTATCATCAGCTCATCCTCGTTACTAAGAGGATACGTGCCATTTTCAATATTTCTTATTTCTTCAATATTGTCATTTATGTCTTCGGCAGTTGCACTTGTATTTACATATCCTTCATGAGTAATAATTCCAATACGAGCAAAACGCCCAGCAGCAACTCCAAAAATTTCATGACTTGGCTCACAAGCCTCAGATGCTAGATAAGAAACCATCGGAGTTACTAATTCTGCACTAAATAATTTTCCTACATCTTCTGGAAGAAGTGCTTCTGTCATTCGTGTATAAGCTGTTGGAGCAATGACATTTACTTTTATATTATATTTTGCACCTTCAATTGCTAATACGTTAGTTAGTCCTACTATACCCATTTTTGCCGCACCATAGTTTGACTGACCAAAATTACCAAATAAACCAGAAGGTGAAGCCACATTTACTATCCTTCCATATGCATTTTCTTTCATTACCTTAAAAGCAGGCTGAGAAACATAAAAGGTGCCTTTTAGATGCACATCTATAATTAGAGATAACTCTTCTTCTGACATGTTTGCAAAACTTTTATCTCTTAAAATACCAGCATTGTTTACAACTGCATCTACTGTGCCAAAATTATCAATCGCAGTTTGTATAATAGATTCTCCACCTTCCCTAGTTGCAACTGAGTCGTAATTAGCAACAGCCTCTCCTCCATTAGCTATGATTTCATTTACAACTTCATCAGCCGGCGTACTTCCAGAACCAGATCCATCTACAGCACCACCTAAATCATTAACAACTACTTTTGCACCACGGGCACCTAAATCTAAAGCATACGCTTTACCAAGCCCATTACCTGCTCCTGTAACAACTACTGTTCTATTCTCAAATGTAACTTTAGCCACTTTTATACTCCTTCATACATTGATTCAATTTGTTCATGATACATCTCTGCAATAACATTTCTTTTTAATTTTAATGTTGGTGTTAGCTCGCCACTTGAATCTGTCCACTCTTTTTCAAGAAGAACAAACTTTTTAATGCCTTGTACATTAGCAACTTGGGAATTAGCTTTATCAACTTGTTCTTGCACAGCTTGAATAACTTTTTCATTCTTAGCCATATCTTTTATTGAATATTCAACTCCATTCTCTGAAGCCCAGGTTTCAGCTCCACCATCCCCATCAAGAACAATTAATGCTGATAGGAATTTCTTTCCATCCCCTACAACACACACTTGTCCAATTAATGGGTGTGGTTTTACTAAGTCCTCAATTTCAACTGGAGCAATATTTTTTCCAGCAGATGTTATTAAAATTTCCTTTTTTCTGCCAATAATTTTTACATAACCTTCAGAATCAATTTCAGCTAAATCCCCAGTATGCAACCATCCATCTTCATCAAAGGTTTCAGCAGTCTGCTCATCTGACTTGTAATAGCCTTGTGCAACGTGATTACCTTTGATACACAACTCTCCATCGTCCATTACTTTAACCTCTGTTCCTGGAATAGGAATTCCAACTTTTCCGATTGGGTTAAGAACACTAGGAATTTCAATACCATCAACTTTTAATTTCTTTGAAAAAGATTCTGCTGCATTTCCTGGCACACCAATTGTTGCAGGGCCAGTGTCTTCTGTCATCCCATAAATTTCAGTTATATCTATTCCAATAGCATGAAACCACCTATGAACATCCTTATTCATTGGTGCAGCTGCAGTCACAAAATACTCTGTATCCACAATGCCGAGGCCTTCTTTAAATTTAGAGAAGACAAGTTTGGCAAATACTTTATCTTTTATCTTGATACCAAGTGGTACCGATTCTCCTCTTTGTTCGTAATCTACTTTCTCTAATCCATTTGCAATTGCTTTATCTATTAAGTCTTTTTTTGGATTTTCTTCAATTTTTGCTTGTAGACCACCCTTGAACCTTTCCCATACTCTAGGAACAGCCAAAAACACTGAAGGCTTAATTGTAGGAAGAGCATCTCTCATATCCTCTAAAACTGGGACTGGAAAAATTTGTCCAACTCTATAAATTGATTGATAGTGGTCGCCTGCTCTTGCTGCTATATGTGCCATAGGCAGATAAGATACGATTCTTGGAAATTTACTTGCTGGTATCATTTGACCAAATAAGCTCTCTATTGTCCAGAGAACATTTCTATGTGAAATCATTACACCCTTTGGCTTTCCAGTTGTACCCGAAGTAAAGATTAAACATGCCAATGAATCTGGTGTAACAGTGGAGGTGGCTTCATCTAACTTAGAGCTATCTTCTTCATTTATACTTTTACCCTTTTCAATTAATTCTTGATAACTGTGTACATGATCTAAATCTTTTTTCTGATCGTATCCATCTATCAATACTATTGCTTCTAATTTAGGACATTGTTCTTTAGCAGCATTTACCTCCGCAAATAATTCTAAGTCACCAACAACCGCTACTTTTGCTTCCATCAAATTAGCTACATATTCTATTTGAGAAGACTTTAACTGCTTGTATAAAGTCGATGGAGTTGCACCGCAATAAACTATTCCTAGATCAGAAATATTATGTTCTTTAGTGTTGTTTGACATTATGAATGCTGTATCACCAGGGCCTAAGCCTAATGTCATTAATCCTGCTGCTAAATTTTTTGAAACATCTCTATATTCTGACCAAGATATTGAATCCCAAGCTGAATATTCGCTATTAGCTGGAGTATTTAATGCTGGATAATCTGCGTATTCTTCAGCATTCCTATCTATAAAATCTAAAAGGGTTTTTCCCTCAACTGATGCTGTAATTAAATTTTCCTGTGACTTTAAGTAATCGTGTAATTTAGACAAAATTTCCTCCCATGAATCTGATACTCAATTTTAATTAAAAAAAAGTAAATGAGCTATTAAATATTAGGATTTATCCCTTTACAGATCCCGCAGTTAATCCGCCAGTAATTTGCTTTTGAAAAAAGATAAACAGAACTGCAATAGGCGTTGCAGCTATAACTGATGAAGCTGCGATTACTCCCCAGTCTGCATTAAAATCATCAATGAAAACAGTATTAATTCCAACTGCAACTGTCCATAAATTTTTATCTTTTAAGAATATAGCTGCAAGAATAAAGTCGGAATATATCCCAATAAATGTTATTACAAAAATTACAACTAAAATTGGTCTAGAAAGTGGGGCTATTATTCTCCTAAATATTTGGTACTCAGTTGCACCATCTACTTTTGCAGCTTCATCAAGAGAAGGTGAAATTGTATCCATAAAACCCTTGATCAGCCAAGAATTGAAACCGATTGATCCTCCGAGGTATACAAGTATTAATCCAAAATGTGTACCAAGTCCCATAAAAGGAGCTATGTCGCTGATTTGAAAAAACAGAAGATATATAGCAACAAATGCTAAGAATGATGGAAACATTTGAACAATTACTAATGTCAATAAACTTGCTCTTCGACCCTTAAACTGAAGTCTAGAAAATGCATATGCGGCTAATGTTCCAAGAAAAACATTAAAGATAGCGGCTATTAGAGCAACTTTATAGGTATTGTAAAGCCACTTGAAATAAGGAACTAAAGGATCTGAAGAAAGCAATTTGAAATGCTTTAAAGTAAATCCCTCTGGAATCAATTTTGAATTAGTTAAATTAGCAAAATCTGCAACTGAATTTGTTACAACAAATAAAATCGGATATATAGCAAATGTTACAAATATTAATGCTACAAAATGTCTCCAACCATATTCTTTAACCCAATTAAAAAATTTAAATGTTTCCATAAATTCTTTCCAATCGTTTTGTATATCTAAATGAAATAGCTGAAATTATTAGAACAAGAGCAAAAATAATTATTGTAACACTTGATGCAAGTCCAAATAAGTTTCCCCTACCTCCAGATATTGCAAGTTTGTAAGTAAAAGAAATCAAAATATCCGTCCATCCTACAGAAACCTCACTACCAACAATTGGGGGGCCACCTCCAGAGAGAAGAAATATCAAAGTAAAGTTATTGAAATTAAATGCAAATGAACCAATTAGTAATGGAGATATAGAGACCATCAACAACGGAAAAGTTATCCTCCAAAATGATTGAAGTCCAGTTGCACCATCAACCTTTGCAGCTTCAATAAGTTCCTTAGGAATGGATTGTAATGCTCCAGTTGTAATTAAAAACATATAAGGAAAGCCAAGCCATGTATTCACAAGAAGAACAGCAGATCTTGCACTTTCTTTAGTTTTAAGCCATTTCACAGGCTCTACATCTAATATTTCATACAATGGACCAAGCCACGAATTAATAACTCCGTAATCAGGGTTTAACAACCCTTTCCATACAAGGGCTGAAACAAATGCTGGTATAGCATACGGAAGTATAAAGACAGATCGATAGATTCTTTGAAATTTTAAGCCATCCTTGTTTAAGATCACACTTAAGAGAAGTCCAACTGCAAAAGAAAAAATGACAGACAGTAAAGCAAATTGAAATGTCCATTTAGTCACAATATTTAATGGGCCTCTAATTCTCTGACTAGAAAAAAGTTTTCTGTAATTTTCACCACCAACATAAACTCTCCAACCAGGTTCAATCTCATTACCATCACATTCAAAATTATCTTTTATCACTGGGCATACACTATTGGTCGCATTATTAATTAAGACATCGTTCAATTCATCATATGTATAAAGTTGTGAAGTGGAAGTTAGGCGACCTGTTGAAGCTCCAAAAACTGATATTTTATATAATTGTGCTCGAGTATTTTGATCAATTACAAGTGAGAGTTCTTGCAAAGTCGTTGAATTAGCTATTTGTTCTTTTCCAGAAAGTTGATAAAAACCATCTGGTATTGAAAACTCGCCATTAATAAAAAGTGACGGTTCGTGGGTCGCATAAGATGTAGAGAATATCTCATCATCTGAAACTGCCCTTCCAAATAAGATATTATCAGAATCTAAATTAGCAACATAATAAAATTTTAAATCTTGATCTTGAAGAATATACATTTCAAATTCAAGTCCTTTTTGATCATCTGGTGTAAATACACGATCTTCTAAAACACTTATTGCTTGTGCTTTAGTAAGAATATGTCCAGTGGACCAATTAGTAAAAGAAACAAAGGTATTGTAAATAGCGGGAAATACGACAAAAGATATCATAAAGATCATACCTGGAAGTATCCATTTCATAGGTTGAAATCTATCAGTAAAATAAACGACATTTACTAAAATTCCAATAACTAAAGTTAATGATAAAAAGAACCAAGATTCAAATGTTAAAGCAAGAGGTATTGTGTAGACAATTAATGCATTGAAAATAGCTAGTAATACATACCTTGAAATTTTTGAGAGAGCCATACTTAAATATATCATTAAAAAAATTGGGGCTCAACAGAGCCCCAATTTAATATAGATTAATTAAAAATTAACCACCAGCAATTGCATTACGAATTTGTTCTGCTGCTAATTTCATAGCATCAGTTGCATTGCTAACTGTTACACCTGTTTCATCATTAGTACCATAGTTTTGGTCCCTAATTATTAACAAGGCATCTCCGAATGGTCCCCATACACTTCCCATTTCTGGAATATTTGGCATAGGAATACCATTTGCAGCGCTAGCTGCAAAAACAGCTGCGATAGGATCAGCAGCTTCGACTACTGCAAATAATGATTTTGTAGCAGGTAATCTTGGATCAGATTCATACATTGCTTGTTGCACTTCAACAGTTGCAAAAAAGTCAAGAATAAAGCTCTGTGCTAAAACTTGCTTATTACTAAATGATGAAACCATTGCACCTCTAACACCAACAAATGGAGTAGCTGCATTTCCGTCAAACTGAGGAATTAATCCAACACCATAATTAACTGCGCTAGCATCTCCTCTAGCCCATGGACCGGTCATCCAGAATAATGAACGACCTTCTTGGAATGCAGTCATAGAGCCACCATAGTCTGTGGATGCAACTGTTCCATTTTTAACAAGTCCATCAAGGAATTCAGCAGAAGCAATAGCTCCAGCATTATCTAAACCAACATCTGATGCGTCGAATCCGCCTTCAGATGCGAAAACATAACCTCCAGCTGATGCGACAAATGGGTGGTTGTGGTAAGCGTCTCCGCCTCCTCCGCCACCTGGTGCACCAACGCAAAGTTCAGTACCTGCAGCATCACAAGCAGCTTTTGCGTCTTCCCATGTTGTTGGGACTGAATCAACTAAATCTGCATTGTAATACATAGCAATAGCTTCTGTTGCATAAGGAAATCCGTAGACTTCTCCGCCATAACTAAACGCTGTTACTCCAACATCAAATAAATCAGATGCGACAGAACCTAAATCTAATGGTGAAACTACACCGTTTGCTGCTAATTCTCCAACCCAGTCATGTGCTCCTAAAAATACATCTGGACCTTCACCTGCTGGACCAGCAGTTTGAACGTCTGTTCTTATAGCACCGAAATCATAAACAACTACCTCTACATCAACACCAGCAGCAGCTTCATAAGCGCCAACTAATGGATCTAAAGCATTTGCAACTTTTTCTTCAGCCCATACCACTATTACTTCAGGTGGTGGCGCTGTGGTTGCAGGAGCAGCTAATGTTTCTTGAGGTGCCTCTGTAGCTTCTGGTGCTTCTGCTGCATCATCTGCAGTATCTCCACCACATGCCACGGCCACTAAAGAAAACATCAATAAAAATACGATTAATCGTAATTTATTAGTTTTCATATACTCCCTTTCGTATATACGTATATTCATTCTTAAAGAATGACAATGATCAATCTAACGTATAAATAGAATTATTTCTAATTAAAATACAAAAACATTGCACTAATGCACAAATATTATTTTTCGTGAATAATTAAACCGATATCGCCACGGTTTTTAGTAATTTTAATAGAGCCATCTTCTAAAATTGCTTCACAATCACCATATATAACATCAATGCTGTGAGCATTTGTATTTATAGTTAGATCTTTTGTTAGCCTATCGCGATTTACGATACAAAGTAAAGACTCATCCTGTAAAATCCTTCTAAAAATAACTACATCTTTAGTATCATTTAACAATTCAAATCTTCCATATTTAAATATCGTATTAGAATTTTTTATATTCATCATAGTTTTCGTGAATTCAAGAATTGTCATATTCCATGAAGGTTTATCATGCCATGGAAATGGTTCTCTATTAAATGGGTCATCTGCACCACCCAATCCAATCTCATCACCATAATAAATACCAGCAATACCTGGAAATGTTGTTTGTAAAAATATTGCACCTAAAATGCCATCTTCATTGTTACCAGATCGATTTAAGAATCTTTTAACATCATGAGAGCTAAGTAAGTTTTGGCAAGAAGAGAGGGCTTCAAATGAATACATTGAATACAGATTTGCTAAAGAATCAGCAAATTCTTTGTTGTTTATTCTTTTAGTTGCAAAATAATCTGTCATGGTTTCTCTAAAAGAGTAATTCATCGTTCCATCAAACCTGTCTCCCTGAAGCCATTGTGAAGTATCACCAAAAATCTCAGATATAAGTAAGACATCTTCTTTTGCACTATATGCAATATCTCTAAAGTCTTTCCAGAAAGAAAAGTCTAATTCTTTCGCTACATCCATTCTCCATCCGTCTATGTCAAAGTTTTCAATCCAATACTTTGTAACGTCAAGTGCCCATTGTCTTGCATCTTTGTTTTCGAAATTTACTTTAGGCATATCTGGTACTCCCCACCAAGCTTTGAAAGATGGCTCAACAATTGGCCCATCATCATCTTTGATCTCTACTGGAACCATTGTCTCCTCAAAAGTTTTTTCTAAATACCTTTTGTATTCCTCCTCATTACCATCCCAACCAACTTTATAGGTGTTTGAATACAGGTGTGGTCTATGTATAAATCTGACTGGATAATCAAATACTGTAAACCAATCTTTGTATTTTGATTTTTCACCATTTTTTACAAGATCTTGAAATCCAAAGTGTCTTGGATGAACATGATTAAGAGAACAATCCAATATTATTTTCATTTCCCTTTTGTGGCACTCTTTAATTAGTTCTTTTAAAGCGTTGTCGCCACCCAATGATGGCTCAACTTTAAAATGGTCCCACGAATCATACTTGTGTGTACTAGTAGAAAGAAATATTGGATTTAGGTAAACAATATTTACACCTAAAGATTCAATATGATCCAAATTTTGAATTACTCCATATAAATCTCCTCCCTGAAAATCTAATCTTGTAGGAGTTGAACCCCATTCAACTAAATTTTTTGGATTGATAGAACTATCTCCGTTAGCAAATCTTTCAGGAAATACTTGATACATAACTCCTCCATATACCCAATCTGGAATAGTGTGTCTATGGAACGTGTTGATATCATAAACCCATTTTTCTGAGGGAGATATAAAATTAGCAATGCCGCTAGTTCCTAAATATATATTTAACTGATCATTAGTAGTTGCAGCAAAGCTAAATTTAGCAACTGATGATCTAAATTGTATTTGTGTTCCCCAAAAAATAAATCTATCAGTTTCAGCATACTTCCTTAACTCGATTGGTCTAAAATCTTCATCCTCTAAAAGTATCCAAAGTTTTGAAATATTTTTTTGAGAATGAACTCTAATTCTTCCTGTGCCATCTCTTGATATTGAAAAATGTTTTTTGTCATTGAAGTCAAAACGAAAATCATAATGACCAAGATGAACATCTCCTTCAAAAAAATTAATTTTTTGCTTTTCACCTGCGTCTACAAATTCTGGAGTATGCTCTTCTACCATAAATTTAATTTACTATTATTTTTTTATTTTGTACTCTATATTTGAGACATATGAATATAAATAAATCTAGCGGGTTGATTCTACATCCAACTTCATTACCTAGTGATTATGGGATTGGAGATTTTGGTAAAGAAAGCTATAGGTTTATTGACTTACTTAGCGAATCAAAAACCCAAGTTTGGCAAGTACTACCATTAGGCATTACTGACAATATTGAGTTCTCTCCTTATTCAAGCAAATCCTCTATTCTTGGAAATCCATATATTGTTTCATTAGATAAATTAAAAAATAATGTTTTTAATGACGACGAATTAAGTGAAATAAAAATAAATAACTCTGACAAAGTTGACTATAAATTGGTTTACAGTAATAAAAATAATTTGTACAAGAAAATTTCCGAAAGAGTCAATATCAACGACCAAGAATATAGAGACTATATTGAAAATGATTTAAAGAAACAACACATTACATTTTTAACTTTAAGTGAAGTTTATGAAGGGTCATGGAACACTTGGTCTAAAAAATACCAAAAATACTCAGAATCACTTTTTGATGAAGTATTAAGTAAATATTTAAACACATTTACAAAAAATATATATTTACAATACGAATTCGATAATCAATGGCAAAATATTAAGTCATACGCCAACAGTAATAATGTAAAAATCCTTGGTGACATACCTATTTATGTCAATCATAATTCAGCAGATGTATGGCTAAATCAACAGCTTTTTGATTTAGGTGATAATAATGAAATGAGTTATGTATCAGGGGCTGTTCCGGATGACTTTACTGTAGAGGGGCAAGTATGGAATACTGCACTTTATAAATGGGATAATCATAAAGAAGAAGGATATAAATACTGGATTGAAAAATTAGATTATAATTTAAAAAATTATGATTATTTAAGAATTGATCATTTTGTTGGTTTTTTTCAATTTTGGGCTATTCCTAAAAATGAACCTGCCTTAAATGGTCATTGGAGATCAGGTCCGTGGAAAACATTTTTTGATCTTGTTTCTAAATCAATTGACTTTGATAAATTACTAGCTGAAGATCTTGGTGTTGTCTTACAAGAAACTGCTGACGTATTAAGTAACTTTAATATCCCAGGAATGAAAGTACTTCAACAAAGAATACCTAACGATAGTAAACACAATGAAATCCATCCAAAAGAGTGGGATTTTAATATTGCTGCCTATACGGGTACTCATGACAGCCCAACAATTAAACAATGGCTTAATGAAGTTGATGATATTCAAATTCAATTTTTTAATCAATACAAAGAAAGCGGTTCTCTTTTATACGAATCTGATGTTTGGAACTTTATATCTCTCGTGTGGGAATCACCTTGTCAATTAGCAGTTACAACTGTCCAAGACTTATTAGAACTTGGAAAAGAAGCTAGATTTAATATTCCAGGAACAACAGAAAATAATTGGGTTTGGAGATTAGAAGATTTAAATGTCTTTAAAAATGTAAAAAAAGATTTAGAAAAGCTTAACAAATCTACAGACAGAGCCTAATTACTTTCCCTAACATAATCTATAACTAGCTGTGCTTGTTCTTCTGTAATCCTTACTGCTGGCATAGATCCTTTACCATTCAAAATAGTTTGAAGCCAATATGAATCAGGCATACCTAAAACTCTTGCCGTTTTTAGACTGGGACCAGCTCTACCTGAAAAATCAGCTTGGTGGCATGCTGCGCATCTTGCAGTATAAATTTCTTTACCAGTGGTAAGTTCAGTAGTCTCTTGAGCTCCACATGCAACAAATAAAAAAAGAAACAATAAGGAAACTTTTTTCATTTTTATTCTTCTTCAAGTGCAGATTTGAATTCTTTTGTAGATTTTCCTAATGATTTAGCTAAGCCCGGAAGCCTTTTTGCTCCGAAAAGTAGAAGCAATATTGTTAAAATTATTAAAAGTTCTGGTAATCCTAATCTCATAAGATCATTTTAATAGTCTAAATTTCTTTATTTAAACCTATAAATTTCTTTTCTAATACCCACATACTAACGAATCCAATTACTCCAAATGTAAAAAAGAATACCAAATCATTACTTTGGTTAGCTGTTGGTAAAATTGGAGATGTATATATAGGTTCGTTAGCTGAGTTATACTCTAAAACTTTATAAAAAGGCCAAATTTTAAATAATGAGCCAAAAAGAAAACCAATAAGAACACTAATTACAACATCATTATATTTTTTAAAAAGGTACGAGAAAACTCTACTAAATGTAACTAGACCAACTATGCAACCTACTAAAAATATAGATATAACTGCAGTATCAAAACTATTTAAAGCTTTTAATATAAATTCATATTTTGATAAAAATACAAGAATAAATGAACCACTTATTCCCGGAAGAATCATCGCAGAAATTGCAATTGCGCCAGATATAAATATAAAGAAATTTGTGTTTGGAGTAGACGAAGGAGCTTGAAGAGCGATATAAGATGAAATAGAGAGTCCTATTACAAATGAGAGAAATACTGTAATACTTAATTTTTGAATTTGATAAAAAATTAATATGCTAGAAGCAATTATTAAGCCAAAAAAGAATCCCCAAATTTTAAAAGGATGAACATCGATTAAATACACAATAAATCTTGAAAGAACCAAAATTGACGTCAACATTCCTAAAATTAAAGTTATTAAAAAAGATCCGTTTATTTCTTTCCAAAATGATGAAAATTTTAATGTTAAAAGTAATTTCAATGAACGTGAATTGACTGATTTTATTGAATCTATCAATTCTTCGTAAATACCTGTTATAAAAGCTATTGTTCCACCAGAAACTCCAGGGATGATTTCAGCAATACCCATAAAGACACCTTTTAAATATAAATCAGGTTTAATTTTCATATACTATTTTGTTTGAGTTCTTACTAATCTAAATAAAATTGGCGAAAAGGTTGCTGTGATTACTGCTAAAAGAATTATTTGTTGCTCCAACTCTTTTGTAATCAAATCTAGATGAACTCCTATTTCTGCCATTGCAATAATAAGACTAAATCTTGCAGAAAGTAAAAAGCCACCTGCAAGCATATCTCTGAATTTAATCTTTGAGAAAACTAGAAGTAGTGATGGGATAAATTTTACTCCAACCGCAATCAAGAATAGATACCCTACGTCAACAAAAAACTGTGTCTCAGAAAAAACACTAATATCATAATTTAATCCAATGTTTATAAAAAAGATTGGTATTAAAAACCCGTAAGAAAATCCTTTTAAGCTACTTTCTAAAGTTCCCCTATTTGAAAATGTAAAAGCAAAAATTGTACCCGCTAAGAATGCACCAAGTATTGGTTCTATATCAAAAAATACTGAAACTCCAACAAGTACCAACATAAGTGCTATGGAACTTCTTATTCCCAGTTCATCAGGATCATTTCCATCAAACATTCTTGAAAATAATTGTGGATTCCACCAAGCAACTCTTCTAATAATTCTTAATAACATAATTACTACTACGAAATAAAGTACAACATTAAGATTTGAAATAGACAATCCTCCAGCATTTATAAAAGATGCATAAACAGTAGCTGCCAATAACGTCAATATATCTGCAAGTAAAGCAACCATAAATAAAGTCTGTCCGTATTTTGTTTTAATCGTTCCATCACTTCGTAAGATAGTTATTACTATATCAACACTTGTTGTGCACAAAACTAAAGCCAGGAAAATTGGATATCCCAATGTAGCAATCAAATAAAAAGAAGTTATCACAGTTAAGAGATAGATTGACATCGGGAGTGCCAGAGTTTTTAAACCTTTTTCTCGGAAAGTGTCTAACTCAATTTCAAACCCTGACAAGAACATTAAAAGTAAAAAGCCAAGTATCGCTAACCCGGAAATGAATTCTGACGAATCAACCCATCCTAAAACTGGTCCTACTGTAATCCCATAAGCTATCTCAAGTACAATTCCTGGTATCTTAATTCTTTGACCTACAAGTGGCAATATAAATGCACCTAAGGATATAATTACGAGCGATACTGCTTCAAATTCTTCCATAAATTAACTTGGTATGTATAAAACAGAAGATTTTGAATTATTAGAAATAAATTCTGTTGTTTTTCTACTCTGCCATGATTGGTTTTTACTATTTCCAATTATTGAAAGATCAAACTTAGAAGAAAGTTCAGAAAAGATTTTAGCTTCATTCCCCTCATGATTCTCAAAGTCTAGTTGAACTTCATAGGACAAAGCTAAGTCCTGCATTTTTTCTAATGAATCAGAAATATGTGCTGTATCTTCAGATTGTAAAAATTTTGGTTGTGTTATATTTACTGCAACCAAAGAGGCAGATAATGAAGAAGCTAAATCAAAAGCTATCGAATTTGAAGTGCTTTCCCCAAAATTATTATTAACCAATATCCCAATCGTTTTGTAGGGATATGTTGACTTTGAAAAAAGAACAGGAGTTTTAGTTTTATTAGATATATTGATCAACGATTTAATTTTTGCTTTAGATATACCTTCCTCAACTGGATGAAAAATAGTTCCAATAGAACCTTCAGTAACTATGTTTTCGATATCTTTATTAGAGATTTTACTTTTTAAATTCATTTCAAACTCTTGATCTTTCAAAATAGCTTTAAAAGTTTCATCTGTTGACTCAAGATTGTTATCGAATAAATCTTCTTTAGTTAGCACCATTAAAGAGTCTGCTTTAGTGTTTCTGGTATAAAATTCTGATTCAGATAAATTTTTTAGATTATCTTTATTTTCTAGAATTACAAGAATATTTTTTCCATATTCCAAAGGATATCGTGATTCCGAACCTGAAAATAAATTAATCACATTGGAGAATGCACCTGACTGTAAAACGATAGTGACAAGATCTCCTGTCTCGATTGCAGTATCGCCATGAGGAATAATCACTTTACCTTGCCTTAATAAAGCTCCAACAATGTAATAATCAGATCCAATTTCTCTTAATTTCTTGCCTCTTACAGGGCTGTCGGATGATATCTCAATCTCTATTGCCTCAGCTCTGCCTCCGGCAAAAGCTTGAGAAACAACCCTTCTTGGTTCTAAAATGTGTTCAAATCTTCTTGCAAGAAGAATATCGGGCTCAACCACGTCTGCTCCAAGATTTTTGTAATTCTCGGTATTTGAAGATTCATTTACTACTGAAGATAATCTAAAAATATCATTTTCCCTTGCAATTTTTAATACTTCTAGATTTACCTCATCATTTAAAGTAAGTGTTATTACAGCAGTGGTGCTATCTAAACCCGCTTTTTTTAAAACTAAAGATGAAGTTGCATCACCTTGTATTTTTTCTATTTGCCTATTTGTACTGAAATTTCTTAATTTATCCTGGTCTAAATCAATAATAGAAATAGACCACCCAGAACTAATTCGGTTAATTAGCTCTTTTGCCTCTCCGTGTGCACCTACAATTATTACTTTCACGAGTTTTATTATCCTATGTTTTCATTTTAGTTAAAGAAGTTCTTTGTAAACTTTATTTAAATAAATAACTATAAATTTAGAGTTATTAAAGTCTAAACACTAAATAAGAAGTGGATAACATCACCATCTTGAACAATATATTCTTTACCTTCAGATCTTAGCTTTCCTACTTCTTTTGACCCTTTTTCACCATTATTTTGAATATAATCTTTAAAAGTAATTGTTTCTGCTCTAATAAATCCTCTTTCAAAATCAGTATGTATTTTTCCTGCTGCTTTTGGTGCAGTATCCCCAATATTAATTGTCCAAGCACGTACTTCTTTTTCTCCAGCAGTAAAGAAAGTTTGCAATCCAAGCAGTTTATATCCTGCTCTACACAATCTATCAAGACCAGATTCTTCAAGTCCTAGGTCTTTAAGAAATTCAATTTTTTCATCATTTGTTAAGCTAGAAATTTCAGCTTCTAATTCAGCACAGATAGGAACTACCTCAGAACCTTCTTCAGTTGCAATATTATAAATTTGATTTAAATATGGATTGCTCTCTAACCCATCTTCATTAACATTTGCAACATACAAAACAGGTTTAATCGTAAGAAGTTGAAAACCTTTTAGTAACTTTAATTCTTCTTCATTAAAAGGCACTGTTCTCAGTGTTCTACCCTCCTCAAGAATTGGTAGAATTTTTTCAAACAAATCTTTTAATGGTATACCCTCTTTTCGACCTGCTTTTGCACCTTTAATAGCTTTTTGATAAAGATTTTCAACCGAACTTAAATCCGCAAGAACTAATTCTGTATTTACAATCTCAATATCATCTTTAGGTGAAACTTTTCCTGAAACATGTACAATATCTTTATTTTCAAAGGCACGAACAACGTGCACAATTGCATCGGTTTCTCTTATATTGCTTAAAAACTGATTACCTAATCCCTCTCCTTTAGAAGCTCCTTCAACTAGCCCTGCTATATCAACAAACTCCATTGAAGTAGGAATAATCTCTTTTGGGTTTACAATTTTTGATAATTGGCCTAAACGAGAATCATTAACTGGAACAACACCAATATTTGGTTCAATTGTACAAAAAGGGTAATTTGCAGACTCAATTCCAGCCTGTGTCAATGCATTAAATAATGTAGACTTCCCTACATTAGGTAAGCCAACTATCCCGCACTTAAACCCCATTTAATCTTATCCTTTTTTTGAAATGCTTATTTTTTAATATACATACAAACAAGTACATCTAATAATTTAAAGACATATTCAATATAGTGTGTATATTTATTAAATTTACGTTTCTAAACCTCATCATTCAATATTTTTGATTAAAGTTTTATATATGGGGGAATATGAACGAAAAAAATAACAAACGAACTATTTTTGGCTGGTCGATGTATGACTGGGCTAAATCAGCTTATGAAACAACAACTCTTGGTGCAGTTTTACCGGTTTACTTTGTTAGTGTTGTTGTTCCTGAAGAGGGTTTTGTCTTTAGAGGTAACGTGTATACAGGCGCAGAAGTTTGGGGTTTTGCAATTGGATCTGCACTATTTATCTTTTTTCTCATAATGCCAACAATTGGTGCTATCGCAGATATGTCCGGCAATAGAATGAAATTTTTTAAAATTTTTGCCTACGGCGGAGCAGTGTTTGCGTCTTCATTTTATTTTGCAACCTCAGGTGATGTTATATTTACATTATTTATTTACTTCTTAGCGCAGTTTGGTGCAACAGGATCAAATGTTTTTTACGATAGTGTTCTGAAAGATATTACTACTGATGACACAATTGATGCTGTATCTGCAAGAGGTTATGCATTAGGTTATTTGGGTGGTGGTACGCAGCTAGTATTATCATTTGTCATAATTTTACTGGGACCAGACCTACTGGGAATTGATGCTGCTTTGGCATCTAGAATTGCAATCTCATTAGCTGGACTGTGGTGGTTAATATTTTCTATATTTAGTTTTTCCCGTATGAGTATTGTTGAAACAAAATCAGAAAACCAAAAAACTTCTATAGCAAATGCTTACAGTAGAAATTTTAGAACTTTGAAAAAGATTAGAAAATTTCCATTTTTACTTTATTTCTTAGTAGCATACATATTCTTTTGGGATGGATTGCAAACATTAATAAATATGTCTGCTGCATTTTTTACTGAAGTTTTACTTCTTGACCAGACTCAAGTTTTAATCGTATTCTTGGTAGTTCAATTTGTTGCTTATTTTGGAGCAAAACTTGCTGGCAATTTAGCAACTAAGATAGGTCAAAAAAATGTACTTTATTACACAATGTTCTTGCTTTTCCTTGTTGGTAATGCAGCATATTTTGTACCAGAAAAACAATTAATTCCAGTTGTTGTAATGGGAATAATTACAGCAATGGGTATGGGCGGTCTTCAGTCAGTTAGTAGAAGTGTTTATGCAGCTATGTTGCCAAAAGGTGCAGAGGGAGAGTTTATGGGTTTCTTCTCAGTACTATCTAGATTTTCAGCAATATGGGGGCCACTAATCTATGCTTACGTTAGTGCCTCTACTGGAAATCCGAGGCTTTCTCTTCCAGTTATAACATCCTTTTTCTTGATTGGTGCTCTCCTGTTAAGAACTGTTGATATGGAAAAGAGGATTAGCGAAGAAGAGTGGGCTGCTAGTTAGATTGAATTAATCTTGAAAGATTAAAAAATAAAGCAGACACTGTAATTGGTCCAACCCCACCTGGAAATGGTGCTCTTGAACTAACTACCTTTCCGATTTGAGCAGTATCTATATCTCCATATGTTTTACCATCAACTGAAGATATCCCAATATCAATAATCGTTGCTCCATTTTTAAAGAAGGTATGATCATACATTTTTGCAGAACCTATTGCTGAGATAAAAATATCTGCTTCTTTTGTAAATAGTTTTTGATTAGTTGTCTTACTATGAATTACTGAAACATTTGCATTGTAGCTTTTTGAGGATAAAATTTTTGCTAAGGGCGCTGATACTAGTCTTGACCTTCCAGCAATGACAATATTTTTATCTTCCGTTTTTATATTGTAAAAATTTAATAATTCCAATACTGCAAGAGAGGTTGCTGGAATTAATTTATATGAATCAGAAAATAAGCCCCCCAGATTATTAGAAGTTAATCCATCTACATCAACTTCATAGGGAATGCAGTTGATAGCTTCCTCTGGATTTAGGTGATTTGGTAGTGGAAGTTGAATTATCAACCCATCAGTTACTTTTGATTCCCTAGAAATAACTTCTTCTAATATTTCCTGAGAAGTATTAGTGTCCAGCTTTAACCAACTGAATTCAACTCCAAGATCAACTGCTTTTTCTTGTTTGCGTGAAACGTACAGCAAAGAAGCTGGGTTATCTCCAACTGTTATTGCCGTCAAGTGGGGCTTGTTATTGTCCTTAATATGTTCCTGAAACACATTTTTACTGATTTCATCAAGTTGCTCAGCAACAGGAGCGCCATATAATATTTGTTCCATTTTTAATAGTTTAATAATTATGAAACATACTTACTAGATAACTTTATTAAAATAGCAATTAGGTAATTATGGATATTTCAAAATTAGATCAAAAAATCAAGCCTTCTGGAACAATGGCTATTTCTAACAAATCTAGAGAACTGAAGTCACAAGGTAAACCTGTAATTGGATTTGGTGCTGGTGAACCAGACTTCCCGTCTCCAGATTATGTAGTAGATGCAGCTATTAAAGCAGCGGCTGATCCAAAAAACCACAAGTACTCTCCTGCAGCTGGGCTTGAATCATTAAGGGAAGTGATAGCAAAAACTACTAAAGAATACTCCGGTTTTGAAATAAACGCGGATAATATAATAGTTTCGAACGGTGGAAAGCAATCAATACTTACAGCATTTTTGTCAACATTAGATACCGGAGACGAAGTTATCATTCCTGCTCCTTATTGGACAACTTATCCAGAAGCAGTGAAAATTGCAGGTGGTACTCCTGTTTTCATTGAAACTGAAAAAAGTAACAATTTCAAAGTTACGGTTGATCAATTAGAAAAAAGTAAAAATAAAAATACAAAAATGTTGGTTTGGTGTTCCCCGTCAAACCCAACAGGAGTAGTTTATACCAAAGAGGAATCTGAAGAAATATATGATTGGATATTCAAAAATGATTTATGGATTTTATCTGATGAGCTTTACGAGCACCTAGTTTATGAAGGAGAGACATCTCCATCACCAGCCATATATGATCCTGAATTAAAAAATACAATTATTGTCAATGGAGTATCAAAATCCTACTCAATGACAGGGTGGAGGGTAGGTTGGTTAATTGGAAATAAAGACGTAATAGGACTCGGAAAAAAAATTCAATCACAAGCAACTTCAAATGTATCTAATGTATCACAATTAGCTGCAGAATCAGCACTACTTAATGGGCTTGAAGTTACAAACGAAATGAAAACAGCATTTAATAGAAGAAGGCTTTTTGCAACTGAAAAAATTAAAAGTATTCCAAATCTTAGTGTTGTAGAAAGTACAGGTGCTTTCTACTTATTTGTTGATGTTAGTCATTACTGTTCTGGAGAGAATGGGCTAAATACTTCTGAAGAATTCTGTGAATGGCTCTTAGAAAAATATTACATAGCATTTGTACCTGGTGAAGTTTTTGGAACTCCAGGATTTATGAGATTATCATATGCTTTAAGCGACGAAGATCTTGATAATGGATTGAGTCGTTTAAGTGAAGCTATTGATAATTTGAATGAATAATATAACAAAAAAAAGTCTGTATTCTTGGCTTCTTTTTGATTTGGCAAATACAGTTTATGCATTCATTATTCCTGGTTTGTATTTTTCAGTATGGTTAGTAAGTGAAAAGGGCTGGACAGACCAACAATTAGGCTTAGCGACTTCAACAGCAATGATAATAGTTGCTATTTTAGGACCATGGATTGGTAGAAAATCAGATAGTTCACAGGGTAAAAAGAAAATATTACTTTTTATGACCCTTATCTGTATTGTTTCTACATTTTTACTTGGTACATTCTCAGTAGAAATATCAGTTGTATTATTCGTTTTTTCATTAATTGGATTTAATTTAGGCTCAGTAGTCTATGACGCATTGCTTGTTTCTGTTAGTAATGAAGAAAATAGGGGGAAAATTTCTGGTTTAGGAGTTGCTTTTGGATATACGGGTTCTTTAATCGGGTTTGGAGTGGCTACTTTATTGCAAAATATGGGGTACAGCTATGAAGAAATATTTAAATCCGTAGCTTTTTTGTTCTTAATATTTTCACTTCCAGCCTTTATATTTATTGAAGAAAAATTTACTTCCAAAGAAAAAATAAAAATTAGTATCTTGAACTCTTTAAATGTTGTCATTAACTCTTGGAAACACTCTAGAAAATATAAAGGCCTCACAAGATTTTTAGTTGGAAGGTTTTTTTATGCGGATGCAATAAATACGCTAATTAGTGGCTTATTAGCAGTTTACTTAGTTGAGGAAGTAGGACTTACTCCGGCTGATAGCCAAAGTATCCTAGCTCTGGCTATAGTTGTTTCAATAATTGGTGGTTATATTTTTGGAAAAGCTGCAGATAAATTTGGTCCAAGAAGGCTTATCTTAATTAGTATTTTTTGTTGGATTCTTTCTTTATCGCTAGCAATAATTGCAACTGAATTTAATCAACTTTGGTTAATATATGTCACTGGTGTCCTTGGAGGTTTTAATATTGGAGGAATCTTTGCTGTTGATAGAGTATTTATGACTCGACTTTCTCCTGAAAAGCATCTAGGAGAGTTCTATGGTTTATATTCAACAGTGGGAAGGTTTGCAACAATTATTGGTCCAATACTATGGGGGCTTATTGTTAATAGTTTAGGATTAGGTAGAAATGTTGCAATGGGTTCTTTAATAATTCTCCTCGCGATTTCTTATTACATTATTAGTGGAGTGTCAGATAAAGCTGTAATTTAAAAAAAGAAAAACCTCTTTTTCTTTTTTACTTCGTCTAATTGCTGTCTAGTATTTTTAAGTTTTTCTCTGAGAAAATCAGCTTCTGCTTCTGCTTTTGCTGCTCTTTCACGTGCTTCAGCCATTTGTTGACTTGCTTCATGTAAATTACCTAATTGATTTAAGACTGTGTTCCAAGCATCGAGGGGAACAAGAAGGCTGCCTTCCTCTGGAATATCAACATTTTGTTTCTGATTATCTATTGGCTTTTCCTCAGATATACTTTTTTCTGATTCCTGATTTACATTTTCCTTCTTTAGAAAATTATACTTTTCAGCCATTCTTTCTTCGTAACTACTCATTAATAAAGTCCTCTTTCATAGTATCTAGAGTTGTATTTTTAAAAACAAATCCTTTTTCAAGTAATTTTTTAGGAATTGCTCTTATACTATTTAATCCTAATTGCTCACCTAGTTCCCAACCAACAGCTATTCGCATTATTATTGGAGGTAATGGAGGAGCAAAGTATTTTTTATTCATTGTTTTAGCAATAATTCTCGCAAATTCTTTTTGTTGAAGCGGTTCTGGGGCAGTGCAATTAACTGGACCACTAATATCTGAGTTATTTAAACAAAAAATATATGCAGAGACAAGATCATTGACTGATATCCAAGAAAAATATTGTTCTCCTTTTCCAATAGGACCAGATAAATTTAACTTGGAAACTAATGTAAAAATTTGAGTTGCTACATTCCCTCTTCCTAAAACAATGCCCGCTCGACACATTACAACTCTTACACCTAGCTTTTTTATCTCATCCAAAGGTCCTTCCCAAGCTTCTTCAACAACAAGTTGTAAATATTGCCCACGCTTATACGGAGTCTCCTCTGTAACTACCTCATCACCATGGTCTCCATATACATCATTTCCAGATGCAGTTATGAATACATTTGGATGATTTTTAGATGATTGATATGCATGAATAAATGTTTCAGAGGCCCATTTTCTTGACCAGTAAATTCTGGATTTTCGTTCCTTACTCCATCTTCCTCCAGCAAAAGGAAGAAATCCAAAAATATCTTTTGGTGCAATACTTTCTCCAGCTAAATGTATTATTGCATCAAGTGATTCAAATTTTTCTTGGTCAATTTCTTTTTTAGAAGGTTTCCAAAAAATTTCATTATCATTTTTAGGATCTCTTCTTACAAATTTATAAACTTCAAAATCAGATTCACTTAAAGCTTTACAAAGTTTCCTACCAATAAAACCTGATGCACCAGTAACACCTATTTTCATTCTTCTTCACCGTAAAAAACAAAGAAGTTTTTAAGAGTTTCTTCAACGTCAGATATATCAGAACCTAAATTTCTTTTAAAGTTCACGGTTACGATATTAGATTGAATAAAAATTGTATCTATATCCCTTGTCTCTTGAAACAGCTTTAAAGCTAACTGACCACTTACATCGGGTATTAATGAAGCTTCTGAGATATTGTGAAATGTCATTCCTTCTTGACCTGAAACAGACCTATTTAAATCAAAAATAATAGTCTTGTTTAACTTTGTACTTTTAACTTCAATAACTTGTCCCACTAAAGAACTCCAATTTCATGAACTCTTATCAAATTTGTTGCAGCCTCAATATTAGGGGGTGTTCCAGCAACAACGACTACTTTATCACCTTTATTATATTTTTTTTCACCAATCAGAAAATCATTTGCAGATTTTAACATTTCTGAAAAAGTCTCTTTTCGCTCCATTGGATATTGATATACACCCCAAAGTAAATTCATCTGATTCAATGTTTTCTCCTTGGTTGAAAAAGCAATAATTTCTGCTCTTGGTCTAAAGTTAGAAATTAACAAAGGTGTTCTACCTGTTTCAGTGAAAGCAATTATTGAAATGGCTTCTATTTCATTTGCAACCTGAACCGCAGCCCGAGCTAAAGTTGTAGTTATTGAATCCTCTTTTGAATCTTCTTTGGAAAGCAATGAAGAGGTATCATTTCTAGAATCTGTTTCTTTACAAATTATTGACATTACTTCAACTACTCTGTTTGGATTATCGCCGATTGAAGTCTCTGCGGACAGCATCACTGCATCTGAACCTTCAAGTATTGCATTGGTAATATCTGTAACCTCAGCTCTTGTAGGCCTGTAAGAGGTTTTCATCGACTGAAGCATTTCAGTAGCAGTTATTGATATTTTTCCTTTTTTGTTAGCAGCATCTAAAATTTGCTTCTGCACAAAAGGAACTTGCTCAAGTGGAAGCTGAACTCCAAGGTCTCCCCTTGCTACCATAACTCCATCTGCAACGTCTAAGATTTCATTAATATTGTCTAAAGCGGTTTTTAATTCTATTTTTGCTATAACTTTTATATCTTTTGGAATAATTTCTTTAACAACATTAATATCACTTGCATTTCTTACAAATGAAACTGCAACAAAATCAATATCCTGTTCTATTCCAAACTTTAAATCTTCTTTATCTTTGCTGGTTATTGCTGAGACTGAAAGGTTAGAGTCTGGAAATGCAACACCCTGATTATTTCTAAGCTCACCACCAATTAAGATTAATGCTTCTAATTTATCATTTTCTTTTTCAACCACTTTAAGTACAATTTGTCCATCATCAATGAAAACCCTGTCTTCAACATTTACATCTCTCAATAAATGTTCATAGTTAATAAATACAATTTCACTGTTTGATTCAGTTTCAATATTTGTTAAAGAAACTTTTTTACTTTTTTCTAGAAAAGTATTTTCTGATGAAAGGCCAGTTCGAATTTTTGGCCCTTGAATATCTTGCATTATGGCAACTTGCTTATTGGATTTTCTGGCCCAGGAAATTACATTTTCATGATCCTCAAGTGTGCCGTGAGAAAAGTTTATTCTTAACACATTTGCTCCTGCATCTATTATTTTATTAATTTTTGATTCGCTTGATAGGCTCGGACCAACTGTTGCAATTATTTTTGTTTTTCTATCCATATTGATTAAATACTTTAATAGCATGGTATAACAAATTTAAGAATATGAATAGAAAAAAAATTATAGGTATACCAATAAAAAACCTTGAAGAACCAATGTCAAGACTGGCTTCAACAATAAATTTAAACCAAAGGATTGCCTTACAGCTAGGCCTTATAAAAAATTTAGCTACTTGTTTTAAAGAAAAAGACACCGATATATTCTTTATTTCAAATGATTTGAAAATAAAAGATTTAGCAAACCAACTAGGTTTAAATTTTTTCAGTACGAAATTATTTGACTTGAATAAAGAAGTTATAGAATTTTCTAAAAAATTTAAAAACTACCAATTTTGGATGATATGCCATTCAGATTTGCCATATATAACAAAATATTTTGCTAAAACCATTAGTAAAGAAATTGAAGGAAGTGAAATATTAATAGCAAAAAGTAAAGATAGTGGTACTCCATTTATAGCTGGAAGTGTCGATTTTGATGGATTTAGATTTGGAATTAAAAGTTTTGATAAACACACAAAATATCTTCAAGAAAATAAATATGAATATAAACAAATATATAGTGCTGAATTTACTTTTGAAATAGATGACGATAGTGATTATCAAAAATTTTTACTTAATCAACCAAGATGGTTTAAAAAGCTAAAATTTAGCAGCCCCGACCGGATTTGAACCGGCGTTTCTGCCTTGAGAGGGCAGCGTCCTAGGCCTCTAGACGACGGGGCCTCTGCTCGGGGAGAAGGACTTGAACCCTCAACGATGGGACCAGAACCCATTGTGTTGCCAATTACACCATCCCCGAAAGGTAGCAGCCCCGACCGGATTCGAACCGGCGTTTCTGGGTTGAAAACCCAGCGTCCTAGGCCTCTGGACGACGGGGCCGTATAAATATTAAGAATAAAGTATTTTAGTTATTAGTTGTTATAATTTTTCGATACTTTCTGCCAATCTGGCAATAGTTGTCTCTTTACCGAGTGCAAATATTGACTCAAACAATGGTGGACTAATCTTTGTGCCAGTTACAGCTACTCTTGTAGACTGAAAACCTACTTTAGTTTTTATATCTAGTTCTTCTAAAGTCGCTCTCATAGTATCCTCAATAATATTTAAATTAAAGTCATCTAATGAAATAAACCTATTCCTGATCGCGTCTAGATATTTTTGCGCATCCTCAGAATTAACAGACTCCCAGTCTTCTTTGTTTAAAATAAATGGTTCATCAATTAAAAATTGGACTTGGCCAAAAAGATCGTTCATTGTCTCGATTCTTTCCTGTACAGAAGGAAAAATTTTCAATAATCTATTCTTTTCTTCATCAAATAATTCTCTACCAAGATGAGCCTCAATGCTGTGCAATGAATCCTTTTCAAACCTATTCGGCGCAGTTGACCTTATATATTGTCCATTTAACCAAAGGAGTTTTTTCTCATCAAAAGTTGCTGCATTTGGAAGAACTTGATTCAAATCAAACTTGCTAATAGCAAGATCACTATCAAATAATTCAATATCATCACCTGGTGACCAGCCAAGTAGACATAGGTAATTAAACATTGCTTCGTTTAAAATACCTTTTTTACGGAATGCCTCAACTGATGTATCCCCATGTCTTTTGCTTAATTTTTTCCCATCTGGACCAAATAATAAGGGTAAATGGCAAAAGTTTGGTATTGAAGCATCTAGAGCCTCCATAATTAAAATATGTTTTGGAGTTGATGAGAGTATATCTTCTCCCCTTGCAATTATTGTTATGCCATAGTCTATATCATCAACTGTAGAGGCAAGATGATACGTGGGTGTATTATCAGATCTTAGTATGACAAAATCTTCAACATCAGAAGTTTCAAATGACATGTCTCCACGAACAAAATCTTTAAATTTTATTGTTCTTTCAGTGGGCACTTTAAATCTTATCGCTCCGTCATCTTCGTATGCAAGACCATTTTTTAAAAGTGCATTTGCTGTTTCTCTGTATCTATCGAATCTCGAAGATTGTTTATAGTCTCCATGCTCTCCACCAACTTCAACACCTTCATCCCAATCAAGGCCTAACCATCTGAGACTTTCTAAAATATTTTGCTGAAATTCATTCGTGCTTCGCTCCACATCTGTGTCATCAATCCTTACAACAAAAGTTCCTCCGTTCGCTCTAGCGTATAGCCAGTTAAATAAGGCAGTTCTTGCATTTCCAATATGAAGACTGCCAGTTGGAGATGGAGCAATTCTTAATTTCATATTATTTGACTGGGTTTATCAAAGTACCAATAGTGTCTATCTCTATTTTTATTTCATCACCTGGCTGAACTTTAGAGACTCCTTCAGGAGTTCCTGTGAGAATAACGTCTCCTGGCAATAGAGTCATAATTGAAGAAACAAACTCTAAGATTTCGCCAACACTAAAGATCATATCTCTAGTATTTCCATCTTGTTTTAATTCATCATTTACGAAGCATTTAATTCCCAATTCTGGATTCTGCTCAAAATTAGTTTGTATTACTGGACCTAAAGGACAAAAAGTATCAAAACTTTTAGCTCTTGTAAAATTACCATTGAATGTTCCATCTTGACCTTGCAAAACTCTCTCTGATAAATCATTTGCAATAGTAAACCCGAGGACACTTTCCATCCAATTGTCTAGAGTTAGGTTTTTACTAAGTTTTCCAATCACTATCGCCAATTCAGCTTCATGATCTACGTGTTGACCTATTGGTGGATATATTATTGACTCACCTGTGCCAATTACAGATGTTGACGGTTTGTTAAAAAATACAGGATTATTTGGTGCCGTATAATCATGAACCCCCAACTCTACTGCATGTTTTTCATAATTTTTAGCAACAGCTGTAACTTTACTTGGTAAAACAGGTGCTAATAACTGAATTTCGTCAATACTATACTTTTCTTCAGTAGGTTCCCATACGACGAGGGGTGAGCCTTCGTAGCGAGTAATACCTTCTTCGGTAAGTTCACCATAAAAGATTTCGCCTTCAAACTTAGCTCTAACAATCTTCATTATTCAAGTGTAAAAGTTTTATAAATTATCAGCATCAATAGTTAAAATAATTCAGATAAATGTAAACCTTTTATTGTTTCTTTACCAGCTATTAAAAGATTGTCTTTAGTGAGCAAACCAAGAGAGGTTTCGCTTATCTCTAATACTTTTAAGACTTTTTCTATGTCACTTTTAGTAGGACCTCTTCCAACCAAAGATGCCTGATAAATTACTAAATTTGAAATAATTTTTGTGATTAACTTTTTCTTATGGTGAGAACTCCAAAGATGTTCATATTTTTTTATTAATTTTAAAGCATAACCACTATCAGGACTTGGTATTGAGAAAACTTTTTCGTATGGATGTTTTAGTGTACTATTTGGGTCTTTTTTTCCTTGCGATCTTGGAACAGGCAGGTCAGATAGTGTCTGTAATTTATAATTTGTTTCTTCTAAATTTGGTTGCTGGCTCACTTAACTAATGTTAAATAATTATCAGAATTAGCATCATTTCCATTTACAATTTCGAGGTATTTTTTTCTAATTGCGTTTGTAATATCCCCAGGTGAACCATCTCCAATATTACTATTGTCAACAGATACAACACCAATAACCTCTGTAGCAGTTCCAGTAAAGAAAAGCTCATCAGCATTTAGTAAGTCTTCTTTAGAAATATTTTGCTCAGTTACTTCAAAATTTAAATTATTAGCTATTTCAATAACTGTTTTTCTAGTAATCCCCCCTAATGCTCCTGTTTCAATAGGAGGTGTGGTTATTTTATTATCCTTAATTAAAAATAAATTCTGTCCGCTACCTTCTGCTACAACATCGCCATCACCAAACATGATTGCATCATCATATCCATTGTTTACAGCATCAATTTTTGCAAGTGTTGAATTCATATAACCACCTACTCCTTTTGCTGTAGGTATAAAACTTTCTGGACTGATTCTTTTCCATTTTGAGATACAGACCTTAACACCGTTGTTTCCAGCTTCGTCTCCTAGGTAAGCTCCCCAACTCCATGCAGAAATAGAGACACCTACAGGAACGTCGCTTGGTAAAAGTCCCATTTCGCCTTCACCAAAAAATACTAAAGGTCTTATGTATGCGGAAGTTAGATTATTTAGATGTACAGAATCTTTAATTGCTTGAGTAATTACTTCTTTATCGTATGGGATATTCATGTTATATGCTTTTGCGGAATTGTATAATCTATTTACATGGTCGTTTAGTCTAAAAATAGAAGTACCTTTTGGACATTCCCTAGCTCTTATTCCCTCAAAAACTCCAGTACCATAATGTAAGGTATGGGACATAACACTAACTGTTGCATCTTCCCAATTAACAAACTCACCATTCATCCAAATAAGTTTTGACTTTTCCATTATTAATAACAAATAATAGTCCTTTTTATCATTGAAGCTATAAAAAATACTATTATTCAATTGTGAAAAGATTTTTGGCATCTGGATTTGGTGTTGGGCTAGTCTGGCAAAACATTTTTGGCAACAAAAAAGGTGGGGGAACTTTAGCACCTTTAATTTTCACGGTTCTAGTTTATTTCTTAAATCTAAACGTACTTGAATTATCAATTGTATTTGCATCATTACTCTTAATTTATTTCTATTCAGTGGAGGATTATTATGCTGAAGAAGACCCAAGTTGGATCACTTTAGATGAAATTGTAGGAATGAGTTTAGTGTCTTTAGCTTCACCTTCAGAAATGCTACCTCTAATTGCAGGTTTTCTAGTGTTTAGAGGAAGTGATATTTTAAAACAACCAAAATTTGTATCACAGTTAGAAGATTACCCAGGAAAGCTCGGTGTTCTATATGATGATTTAGGGGCTGGGTTATTAGGTTTACTATCTGCTACGATAGTACACCAAGTTAGTCTTCTAACTCTTTAAGCAATAATTCTTTAGCCATTCCTGGATTAACAGAACCATTAGATTGTTTCATAAGTTGCCCAACAAGAAAACCAACTAGTTTATCTTCACCTGATTTAATTCTATCGACTATATCTTGATTCTCTTCAATAATATGATTTATCATTTCTGAAATTTTTTCAGAGTCGTTTTCCTGATATAGATTGTTCTCCTCAGCTACTTTACTTGGAGTAGTGTCTGTAGTTAAGATTTCAGTCAAAATAATTTTCGCAGATGTAAAAGATATCTTATCACTTTTAATTAATTCAATAATTTCTGGCAAATAGTCATCATTAAACCATTCTGGAAGGACTTCAATATTTGCCTTCCTCATTTGTCCCTGAAGCTCCCCTGTAATCCAATTGTATGAAGCTACTGAGTCTTTAGTTTGGTCAAAAACTTTAACATACAATTTTTTAATCCACTCATCGCTTTTACTTAATATATTTGACTGGCTCAAAGAAAGGCCTGTTGTCATTAATTCCTCTCTTTGAGCTTTTGGAAGAAGCGGCATTAGTGTTTCAACTTCTGCAATAAAATCTTCACTTAGAAGCATATCAGGAAGGTCAGGATCGGAAAAATATCTATAGTCGGCACTTCCTTCTTTTGACCTCATTGTGCTAGTCATTTCTTTGTTTTCATCCCAATGCCTAGTTTCCTGAACAATTTCAACTCCCTCTTCAAGCGCTTTAATTTGTCTTTGTATTTCATAATCAATTGCTCTTTCTAATGATCGCAAAGAGTTCATGTTTTTTATCTCTACTTTTGTTCCTAGTTCAGTACTACCTTCAGGCGCTACTGATATGTTTGCATCAAATCTTAAATTCCCCTTCTCTAAACGACCTTCTGAAATATTTAAATCTATCGATAGTTGCCTTAGCTCTTCTATATAAGCAACAGCTTGTTTTGATGATGAAATCACTGGTTTAGTAACAATCTCGACTAAGGGTACGCCCGAACGATTAAAATCCAGAGCAGTACTGGTTGCGGATTCAATTCTTCCTGATCCACTGTGTGAAGATTTGCCTGTATCTTCTTCCATGTGAACTCTTTCAATTTCAATATAATCCTTATTTTCATCAATAATTATTTCCAATTCACCATTAAGTCCAACTGGTAAATCAAATTGAGAGATTTGATAGTTTTTTGGTAAATCAGGATAGAAATAATTCTTACGATGAAACATACCTTTACTTGTTATTTCACACCCAGTGCTAAGAGCAAGTAAGGTAATAAATTCTATAGCTTTTTTGTTTGGTACAGGCAAAGCACCCGGTAAGCCTATACAAGTTGGACATAAGCTTATGTTTGGCTCATCAGTGTCAACAACTGCGCACCTACAAAACATTTTTGTTTTTGTATTCAACTCGATATGGGTTTCAATACCAATTGTAGGTTTTAAAGACATTACAACCATCCTTTGGGTTGTCCATCAAACTGAACCTCATTTTCAATTATTTCTGAGAAATCTAGAAGTGAATTATCGGATAATGGCTTACTCATTACTTGCACTCCAAGAGGTAGTTCATCTTTACTAAGTCCAGTAGGAATACTTATTGCTGGAAGGCCAGCCAAATTAGCTGGAATTGTGCATAAGTCTGACATGTACATTTCTAGTGGATTACTTGTTTTCTCACCAGACTTAAAAGCCTGTGTGGGGGTTGTTGGTGAAATCAAATAATCAAAATCTTTAAATGTTTCAGCAAATTCATCTATCATTTCTTTTCTTGCCTGCAAAGCTTTCCCATAATATTCGTCATAATATCCTGCTGATAGTGCATAGGTTCCTAACAAAATTCTTCTTTTAACTTCAGCACCAAATCCTTCAGCTCTAGTATTTTCCATCATTTCATAACTAGTGTTTCCATCTATTCTTAATCCATATCTAACGCCATCAAATCGTGCAAGGTTTGCTGAGCACTCAGCTGGTGCAATTAAATAATAGATACTGATAGAAAGTTTGATTATTGGTATTGAGATCTCTTTAACTTTGTAACCTTTAGATTTAAGGATTTCAACGACTTTATTAACTTCATTTTTAGCTTCATCTGAAATACCATCTTCCATTAATTCTTTTATTACTCCAATTGTGGCAGCATTGTCACTTGGAATATCTAATTGGTTATTAATTACAGAAGTAGCGTCTCGACTATCTTTACCAGAAATCGAAGAAAAAATAATTCTTGAGTCATCTACTGTTTTTGTAATTGGACCAATTTGATCTAAAGATGATGCGAAGGCAACCAAACCAAATCTGGAAACAGTTCCATATGTCGGCTTAAAACCTACTAGACCACAAAAAGATGCTGGCTGCCTTATTGATCCACCAGTATCACTTCCAAGTGCTGCAATTGATGATCGTGCACCAACAGAAGCGGCAGAACCTCCAGATGACCCTCCGGGAACATAATCTGTATTCCAAGGATTTTTAGTAAGGCCAAATGCAGAGTTTTCAGTCGATGAGCCCATCGCAAATTCATCAAGATTAGTTTTACCCGTAAACAAAGCATTATGTTCTTTTAGTTTTTTAATTACTGTTGCGTCATAGGGAGATGTATAGTTTGATAACATTTTTGAAGAGCATGTAGTTTTATAATTTTTTATATTGATATTGTCTTTGATTGCAATTGGTATACCGTCTAATAAACTAGCTGACTCATCCTTGCTAAATCTTTTGTCAGATTCAGCTGCTTTTTTTATATTTTCTTCTTCAAAAAGTGTTAGGTGTGCATGAAGTGCTGCTTCTGAGTTTGCAGCATTTTCAAATACTTTTGAATACAATTCGGATGGTTTTAACTCTTTTTTTGTAAACAGTGAGTTAATTTCTCTAATAGATAATTGTGAAGCATCCATGACTATTCCATCGAAGGAGGAACTACGAACTTTCCATCTTTAGACTCTGGAGCATTGCTAATTGCTTCGTGATGAGTTAATGATTCTACAACTTGATCATCTTGTAGTTCTAATTCTTTTGCTAAAGGATGTATAAATATTTCTTGTTGCTGAGAGTTCAGTTTTAAATCGCTTAATGCATTAACATGTTCCAAAATAATACTTAAGTCATTGCTCAGACTGTCTTGTTCCTCTTCCGATAAATTAATAGAAGCAAGCTTAGCTATATTTTTAATATTGAACTCATCACTCACTTTTTACTCCTAAGTAGCCTGAAAGTAATTCATATGATTCTAATAGCTGTTTTTTACTAACATGTTCATTCGTTGCATGTGCTAAAAGTGGATTACCCGGTCCAAAATTTACACATGGAATTTTGTGCTCGAAAAATCTTGCGATATCAGTCCATGCTTGCTTTGGTTGAACCACTGATCCTGTCTTTTTTATAAACTCGCTGATTTTTTCTTCTGATTTATTAGGCATAGCTCCATCCGAAGTATTTAATATTTCAATTTCAGCATAATCAAAAAATAAGTCGTTAATGTAACTACCTGCTTCTGATCCATTTAGTTCAGGTGAGTATCTAAAGTTCAAATTTAGTTTTAAAGTTTCTGGAATAACATTGTTTGCAATGCCAGAAGAAATTTTTGTAATTGACATTACTTGTTTAAAATTTAATCCATCAATTTCAATTTCACTTATTTCATTATCTTCAACTAACTTAACAACATCTTTAACTTTATAAATCGGATTATCTCCAACCCAAGGTCTTGCTGAATGTGCTGCTTTGCCATTAATTGTTAGCGTTGCGTTTAACGCGCCCAAGCAACCTAATTGAATTTCATTATCAGTTGGTTCTAGTATTATTGCGAAGTCAATATTAAAATCGCTTAAAAGAATTGGCATAATTATATTTAATCCATTATCTATATATGAACTTTCCTCAGCCGTATAAAATACTCCAATTATATCTGAGGAATTTTCAATCAAAGAATGTAACATGACTGCAATACCACCTTTCATATCAACAGATCCTCTTCCACCAATCAAATCTTCGTTATCAAATTCGACTTGTTGATTAGGAACAACCGGAACGGTATCAACGTGACCAACTAGAGCAATTTTTTTTGTTGATTCACTAGGAAGAGCTATTATTCCACCACTATTTCTTTTTACTTCACCTTGAAAATTATTGTCTGCTAAGAATGTTTCAATAAAATCTAAAATGTTTTCTTCTTTGCCAGTCTCAGATTCAATAGAAATAAGCTTTAAAAAAGTATCAACTAAGTTCAAACTTCAACTCCAAAAGTTCTCAATGCATCAGTAAGTGAAGTTTTTTCATCAGTAGATTCTTTTCTTTTTCCGATTACTAATGCACAAGGGGTGTTAAAAACACCACTTGGAAATTCTTTTGGTCTTGTTCCTGGAATAACAACAGAATTCTCTTCAACTACACCCTTAAACTCAATTGGTTCATCACCTGTTACATCAATAATTGGTGTAGATGCAGTAAGAGTAACATTTGCACCAATCACAGCTCCTTTTTTTATTCTGACTCCTTCCACAATAATTGAACGTGATCCAATAAATGCCCCATCTTCAACTACTACCGGCATTGCGCCAGCAGGTTCTAAAACTCCACCAATACCAACTCCACCGGAGAGGTGGACATTTTTCCCAATTTGAGCACAAGACCCAACAGTAGCCCATGTATCAACCATCGTTCCCGAACCTACATATGCTCCAATATTTACAAAACCAGGCATAACAACAACACCCGGTTCACAAAAAGCTCCATATCTGACTACTCCGGGCGGAACAACCCTAATTCCTAATTCTTTATAATTTTTTTTTGGTTCAAGCTTGTCATAATAAATTAAATCACTTGCACTTATTTCTCTTAAGTTTCTTATTGAAAAAAATAATAAAATTGCATCTCTTACCCACTCATTGAGAGTCCATTCATTGTCTTGATAGCTTGCTACTCTTATATTACCCTTATCAAGCTCTTCAATTGTATGTTCGATAATTGATAAATCACTTTCTGATAAATTATTAGGATCAACATTTTTAATTTTTTCTTCTAAATTTTCTATTTTCACTTTGGTCTCTTTTTATTTCTTAGATATTATTTTAATGTATGACTAAACAGACTTATAGATTTATTATTCTTTTATTAACTGCTTTGTTAATTCTAGTTATAACTTGGGGAGTGACATTTTCCCAAAATAATAATGAAGAATTGGTTTTGCCAAATTCACTTGAAAATATTTACCCGTTACCATATGATCAAGTTCCTCAGCAAGTTTCATTAGAAATAGATTTACCTGCTGGGTATGAATTAACTCTAATTGTTGATAATTATATAATACCAAAATCAGAAATACAGTTTGTTGAAGCCACTGGTGTATATATATGGAAACCTGGTCCAAATAAGACTTTTGAAACTTGGAATCCAGGGAAACATTATGTAAGAATTAGTTGGGATACACTTACCGGATTACCTGATTTTGGAGAATATGAATGGGAGTTTACTACTTATTAACTAACTCAGTAAAATTGTCTTCTGATAAGGTTTCTACGCCTAGTTTTTGTGCCTTTGCTAATTTTGATCCTGGTTTTTCTCCGTAAACTAAATAATTAGTATTTTTAGATACAGATGAAGTTACTATTCCGCCTAAATCTTCAATAAATTTCGTAGCTTGTTGTCTTGTATAATGACTTAATGTACCAGTGAGTACAAAGGTTTTACCGTTTAATTGACCTTGAGAAGTTTTTACAAGAGTATTTATTTTAAAACCAATTTTTGTTAAATTATCAATTAATTTTTTATTAGAATTTTCCGAATACCATTCAGCAATAGAGTTAATTACACTGTCAGAAATGCCATGAATCTGTTGTAAGTCTAATTTATCAGCATTAAAAACACTTTCAAGTGAACCAAACGAGTTAACTAATAATTTGGATGTTTGTTTACCCACAAATCTAATTCCCAATGCACCTAATAATTTTGAGGGTTCAACATTAATTGATTCTTTTATTGCATTTAGAAGGTTGATAGTTTTCTTTTCTTTCCATTGTGGAAGATTAATTAATTGATCGTAATTTAAACTGTATAAATCTTCAAAATTTGAAATTAGATTTTCATTCAATAAAGTTTCCACTGTCTCTCTTCCCAAACCGTCTATATCAAGACCAGATTTAGAACCAAAGAATATTAGAGCCTCTTTACTAGCAATTTTACATTTTTCTTTTCCTGCGCATCTTGGAACTTTCTCTTCGTTAACAAATTCAATTGAATACTCCCCGCACAAACATTTTTTCTGTAGAGACCAACTTTTTGAAGAACTCTCTCTTCTTTCAGGTATAGATGAGACTACTTCTGGAATAACATCTCCTGCACGTCTTACAATTACATAGTCATTTATTCTTAAGTCTTTTCTCTTAATCTCATCAGGATTGTGCAAAGTTGCAAATGATACTAACGCTCCGCCAACGTTTACTGGCTTTAGGACAGCAACGGGAGTAATAGCTCCAGTCCTTCCAACTTGTAATTTTATGTCTAATAACTGAGTTGTCTGTTCTTCTGCTGAGAATTTAAAAGCAATTGCCCATCTCGGAGCTTTCGATGTAAAGCCTAATTCGTCCTGAGTGATTGATGAATTTACTTTTAAAACTGCACCATCTATTTGATAATTAAAATTATTTCTGTTGTCTTCAATTCTCTGAAGTTCTGACTCAACATTTTTTATATCTTTAGTTATCATGACCTCGTTAGTACTAAATCCTAAATCCTTTAACAATGCAATTTGATCGGAATAACTTTCAATCGCTTGTCGGTCGTGTTCGATTAGTTGATAAGCAAGAAGTCTTAAATCTCTTTTAGCTGTAATAGTAGAGTCTTTTTGCCTCAAGGATCCAGCAGCTGCATTTCTTGCATTTATAAACTCAGAGGTTCCTTCATTTCTTAGTTCCTTAAGTTTTTTTACTTGCTCTAATGTCATTTCCTTTTTATCAAGCTGAGACAAGTAATCTAGCTTTTTTTGATCATTAATTTTTTGATTATTTAATTGTTCAAAACTTTCTGTGGGCATGAAAATTTCACCTCTCACTTCAACTTCACCTTCGATATATTGCTTTAACTTGAGTGGAATATTCATGATAGTTTTTATATTATGTGTAACGTCTTCTCCTACAAACCCATCTCCACGAGTAAGTCCCTTCACAAGCAACCCATCTATATAAATTAAAGATATTGCAAGACCATCTATCTTTGGTTCTACTGTTAAAGGAAATATTTTGTTATCAGTTAATTTCTCAAGTTTTTCTATCCATTTTGTAATATCATTAATGCTTTCTGAATTATCTAAACTGTACATTCTTTGCTTATGAGTTACTTGTTCAAAGACATTATCAGGAGTGCCTGTTACCCGCTGTGTTGGAGAATATTCAAAAACTAATTCTGGGTTATCTGATTCGATTTTTTTTAAATCATTAAACAGCTTGTCGTATTCACCATCTGACATAATTGGTTTATTCAATACGTAATATGCGTGTTCAGCAGCTGTTAATTTTTCAATTAAAACATTTACATCTTTACTATTCATAAACGTCTTCTAAAACTTTAGAGGTAATTCTTCCTCCCCCAACAAGTTTTGTGCCATTATAAATAACTCCAAACTGTCCTGGAGCTACGCCCATTGTCGGTGTTTTCAAAACAACTTGAAAAGTAGTTTCATCTATCTTCTCTATTGAACATGGGGCATCTTCTGAGTTGTAACGAGTTTGAATTGACAAATTTCCATACTCAACTTTATTAACAAAAGTCACGTCATCCAAGATAAATTTTTTGGTTGTTAGCTCATCCCTGCTGCCTATATAAATCTTATTATTTTCTACATCAATTTTTGTTACGTATTTAGCTTCACCTTGGCCGCCTGGAACTCCTTTTCTTTGTCCGATAGTGTAAGCATGTATACCTCCATGAGTACCCATTTCATTTTCATTTTTATCGACTATTAACCCTTTTGATGAAACATCTAATCTTTTACTTACAAAGTTTCTGTAATCTTTCTTACCAACAAAACATATGTCTTGGCTATCTTTTTTAAAAGCAGTCTTCAAACCAAGGGATGCGGCTATTTGCCTAACCTCTGGTTTTGAAATAGTACCAAGTGGAAACTCTATATTTTCTAATATTTGTGAATCAAGCATATGCAAAACATAAGATTGATCTTTCTCTAAATAATCAGCTTTATGAAGTTCATAAAAACTATTCTTTCTTACAATCTTTGCGTAATGGCCCGTAGCTACCTTTTCACAATTTAATTTGTTTGCCTGATCTATAAAATGATCGAACTTAACAGACCTATTACACTCCACACATGGATTTGGAGTTAATCCCTGCGCGTACATGTCTATAAAGTTGTCGATAACATTTTCTGAAAAAGAAGTGGTGTAATCCAATACGTAATAAGGTATTTCCAATTTAGCAGCTACTTTTCGAGCATCTTCAGAGTCTGCTGATGTGCAACACCCTGTTTCAGGCATTTCGCCATTAGGTCCCTCCCAAAGTTTCATAGTCACACCAATTACTTCATGTCCTTGTGACTTTAAAAGACCGGCAACAACGGAAGAGTCTACTCCTCCACTCATGGCAACTAAAATTCTCATATAAGTTCCTTTATAGTTTTTTTGACAATTTCAGCAAACTTTATACCATCACCATTTTGTGTAGTCCAACCAAAGCTGAATCTTAGATGGTTATTAATAACCTGTTCGTCAACTTTCATAGCTTTTAAAACATGGGATGGTTTCTGCGCTCCGCTGGCACATGCCGATCCTCTTGAGACTCCAATCCCATTTAAGTCTAAAGCTACCATTAATGTTTCTGAATTTACTTCTTTGAATTGTATATTAGATATATGAGACAATCTCTCTACATTCTCTCCAACTATTCTTAATTCAAAATTTTCTTTTAAAATATTTTCAAAAATCTGTCTTTCATTTTCAATTACTGCAACTTCATCTTCTAAATTATTTTGCTGTTCTTCAAGAGCTGCAGCTAACCCCGCAACACCTGAAACATTTACTGTTCCAGCTCTTCTTTCAAGCTCTTGCTTTCCACCGTGTAAGAAACTTGGAATTTTATATCCAGTCTTTAAAAACATAACTCCAATCCCTTTTGGACCACCAATTTTATGACCTGAAATTGCAGCACTATCAATTCCAAGATTATGAAAGTTTAATTTTTTAGTGGCAACTGCTTGTACTACATCTGAGTGAAATAATGTATTTGGATTAACGTCTTTAACTATCTTTGATATTTCTACAATAGGTTGAACAACTCCGGTTTCATTATTGGCATACATAACCGAAGCAATTAAGGTCTTCGAATTTATAGTTTTTTTAAATTCATCAATATTTGTTACTCCTTCGCTGTCGCATGAAACAAAATTAACATTAAATCCTTTGCTGTGGACATTTTCTGCAGAGGCTAGAACAGCTTCATGTTCAATTTGTGTTGTTATAAGTTCAGCGTTGGAGTCATTATCAATAAAAGGTGTTTTAATTATCCAATTGTCTGCTTCAGTACCACCACTGGTAAAAGTAATCTCATTAGGAGCTGCTCCAAAACAACTGGCAATAAATTCCCTAGAATCTTCCAAAATGTTTTTAGCTTTTCTTGACAGTGCATGACCTCCAGAAGAGTTTGCATAAGCATCCATTTCTGTCTTTTTATATGCTTCAAACGCAACCTCACGCATTGGAGTTGTTGCAGCATGATCTAAATATATATAATCATTTTTATTCATATATATTTATTTTACTTATGAACTAATATTGTTTAACAAGCAATGAGTAAAAGAATTGAAGTTTCAACTATCATTCATAAACCAATCGAAGTGGTTTGGGATGAAGTTAAAGTTATGAAGAATCATGTTAATTGGATGCAAGATGCTGCAAATATTGACTTTCTCTCTGAAAATGAAGCTGGAATTGACACAAAAATGCGAGTTTTGACAAAAGTGGGTCCTTTTACTTTAAATGATATTATCACAGTGACTACTTGGGAGGAAATGAACAGTATAGGAGTAATACATGAAGGTATTGTTACTGGAAAAGGCGCATTCTATTTAAGCAAAAATAATGACAACTCAACAAAATTTGAATGGATTGAGGAGTTAAAAGCTCCCTATTATCTTGGAGGACCTATTGCAGAATTTTTTGGAGGAATTGTATTAAAACTAATTTGGAAAAAAAACTTGATGAATCTCAAAAATATTTTAGAAACATGAAAAAATTTTATTTAGTTTTTTTAATTTTGCTGTTGGTTTCTTGTTCTAGTAATGAAAATTCTGAGATGCAAAGTAATAACGAAAATCAATCTAAAGAAATAGTTATTGAACAAGGATTCGGTAAAAATCCAAGTGAATATGTTGCAAACTGGAATAGATTAGTATCAGAAATAGCTAGTGATGAAGAAACTCTTTTCTATTTTTCAATAAATCCGGACAACGTACAATGGGCTTCTACTGATAGAAACATTCTTGTATATCAGTTTGGCATAAATGAAAATACTCAATCTGCATTTGTATTGAACATGCTTATCGTCGATGATACTGTTGTTGGAGTTGAATTCTTTTCCCCTGTAGCTAGCGATGAGGTAACCGCACAAAGGACTCGTTTATTTTTTCTAATTATTATTGCTTTATCGGATGAAACATTAGATAAAGACGATAGAGAATCTGTATTATCAAAAGTTGGTCTTTATGATGAAGTAGAAAGTCCAAATCAAGTCGGTGGTGGAGTTACTATAAATAAAGTTAGATATGTAGTAGAACCACTAGTTGATCGTGGAGTATTGGTAGGGATAAACTTTTACTCAACAATAGATTCTCAATAATCTAGCTAGCAATAACTTCTGTTACTCCAGGTACTTTATCTTTTAAGATTCTCTCAATACCACTCTTTAAAGTCGCAATAGACATTGGACATCCCTGGCAAGCTCCAAGCATTTCTATATTAACAACCCCATTTTCAACAGACGCTAATTTAATGTCTCCACCATCAGCTTGTACAGCTGGGCGAATGTATTCAATCGTATCATTTAATACCTCCATATCTACTTCAGCATTCGGATCACGATCTTTAACTTCTGGAAAATTAAGATTTGTCATATCTTAATTATATTGTATTTCACTGCCAAGGGAACTTAGTAAATCAACAATATTTTCATATCCCCTCTCAATATGATCAATCCCTGTAATTAAAGATTCTCCATCAGCTTGTAATGCTGCAATTACTAAACTTGCTCCAGTTCTTATATCAGTTGATTGGACTGGAGCTCCAGATAAATCTCTAACACCTTTTATCATTGCATGTTGCCAGCCAGATTGAATATCTGCACCCATTCTTTGTACTTCTGGTATCCATTGAAATCTCTGATCATAAACATTTTCTGTAATTATGGATGTGCCATTGGCTTTTAATAAACATGACCCAAAAATCGGCTGTAAGTCGGTTGCAACTCCTGGATATGGAAGTGTAGAAATCTCAATTGAAGAAATTTTATTTGGACTATCTATTTCTATAGAATTTTCATTGATGACTAAATCTGCTCCCATTTCCTTAAATTTTTTGAGCTCCATGGGAAGATTATCTGGATCAATCCCTTTAATTACACCTGACCCTTGCGTAGCTAGAAAGGCAGCCAGGTATGTTCCGGCAACAATTCTGTCCCCTATTACTTTGTGGTTGGTACTTTTAAGGGAATCGACCCCCTGAATTGTAATTTCACTTGTTCCCTCACCTTCAATTTGGGCACCCATATTTTTGAGCATTTTTACTAAATCAACAACTTCTGGTTCTCTTGCAGCATTTTCAATAATTGTTGTTCCATCAGCTAATACGGCTGCCAATATTGTATTCTCTGTTGCTCCAACCGATGCATAGGGAAGATTGATCTCAACACCTTTTAATCCATCCGTTTTTCCAATTAAAACACCGTGATCTAGTTCAAACTTAGCACCCATTTTTTCTAGTGCCTCAATATGCATTTTGACGGGTCTTGGACCAAGCTGATCACCACCCGGAAAAGCTATTTTAGCTTCACCTTTTCTTGCTAATAACGGACCAAGAACAATAATCGACGCTCTCATTTTTTGAACAACCTCATAAGGGGCTTCCACTGAAATATCTGATGGCGAATTAATCTCTAATATCTTATTATCAAGTTTTGATTGTATACCAAGAACATCAAGAACTTCTTGCATGTAATACACGTCAGCTATATTTGGGACGTTATCAATTTTGTAAACTCCCTCTGAAAGTATGGGTAGTATCATTTGCTTCAGAACGGCATTTTTTGCACCGGAAACTTCCACGGTTCCAGTTAATTTTTTTCCACCAATTATTTGAATACTTTTTTCCACTAACATTGATACTACTTAAAAAATAAATGTAACAAAAGAAATGATAGACTCCTTAGAAATTATCAAGAAAAACAGTCATGATGATTGTTCAAATACACTTTTAGATTTGATAGGCTCTCAAATAAATGAATCTGATGACTTTAGTATTGGGTTATCAGGTGGTAGCACTCCAAAGGTTTTTTATAAATTATTAAGTGAAAAATATAAAAATTATTCAAATATTTATTTATGGACTATTGATGAAAGACATGTGGATAAAAATAATAAAAATTCTAATCAAAAAATGATAAATACAATTTTTGGTAATTCAAATCTAAATATCATTGAATATTCTTACCAAGATAATCCACAGTATTCTGCAGAGAAATACACGGCTGCAGTTCTGAGCAAAATTGATAAATTTAATGTAGCAATATTAGGCGTTGGAGAGGACGGTCATATTGCCTCATTATTTCCAAATACAACTGCTTTAGAGGTTGACAAGAAAGGATTTGTTGAAAATGAAGTAAATATAATTACTAAATGGCGGATTACTTCAACTTTTCAACTATTAAAAAGTGTTGAACATTTGTATTTACTTGTAACCGGTGAGAATAAAAAAGAAATTATAAAAGAAATTGGCAAAGAAAATAACCTACCCGTAAATAAATTAATTCGTTTAAGAAAAAAAACAATTTTATTGACTGACCAATAAATTTTATTTTTTATATAATACAAATAGAGTCATCTTTGTGTCAGTTTGAACCACTACACTAATCCTTCTACCCTGTTGGATGGTGACTCTATTGTCCTAAAAAGGAATCTATGTTAAGCTTCAAAGCCTGTGAATTTTAAAAATTTTTTACTAGCTTTTGTAACATCTTCAATTTGGGGGTCATCTTTTTTGATGATCAAGTATTCATTACAGGAACTTAACCCATCTGATATAGCTATATACAGGATTTTAATTGGTGCTTTATTTATAAATATCTTTGTTAAGGCTAAAGAAAGTATTATCAGAACTGATAATATAAGAATTTTTATAATTTCATTTTTTTGGATGGCTCTTCCGTTTTATATGTTTGGCATTGCTGAACAAACAATAACATCTTCACTAGCTGGATTGATAAATGGATCAACTCCAATTTTTGTTGCTTTTATTGCTGTTGTAATTTACAAATTAAAAGTTACAAAAATTCAGGTTTTGTATATTTTTACTGGTTTTATTGGGGTAGGACTCATTTCATTAAGTGAAGGAATTAATGATGTTTCTTTTGAAATTGGTTTTCTCTATGCATTGATTGCCTCAATATCATATGGAATTGCTGTAAATATGGTGGAGCCATTAATTCAAAAATATGATTCATTAATTGTTATAAAAATGGTATTGAGATATGCATTTCTTATCTCACTTATTATCTTTGGGCCTACAGCATCATTTAAACTGCCAACTGTTGAAGTTTCACTGATTCCAATGCTTATATTAGGTATCGGGGGTACTGGGATTGCTTTTTTAACATATTATAAATTATTAGAAAGTGTTGGCAGAATATCCAGCTCATTTGTTGTGTATATGATTCCTATTTTTTCTATTTTTTTTGGGTATCAATTTTTAAACGAAATAACAAATTCAATTCAATTTGTAGGAATTGGAGTAATAATGAGTTCTGCATTTCTATATTCAAGAACTTAAGATTTTCTTATTTCAACAAATTCTGATTCAGCTACAGCAGCTAACGTGCCATTATCTAAATGAAGTTCACCTTTATATAGACTATTTCGACCATCAATACTTTCTCTCCATGCAATTGCAGTAACATATTCTATAGATGGCCCAACTGGTTTTAAATATTTTATTGAAAAATTTTTACTGACTGCTCTTTGACCTAATAAAACAGTTAGGGGGCCCATAGTAATATCTATCCATGAGTCAATAATTCCACCAAGTGTTGTTGGAAGAGGATTGAAATATCTTTCACGAACAGGAAACTTACACTTCAATGTTTCGTTTTCTTTATCAAAGTCCAAAAACTCACCCTCAAGCTCGACCCATACATTTGGAACTGGCATTCCTTCATTTTTTAACTTATTTTCAAGACTATCCTCAACCATCATGTAATATTAGCAACTTATATGAATAAGCTGTCTTGGCATGCAAGACAGCTTAAACAGGGTTAATTTGGTAATAATGAAATATTACTTTTAGGGTAAGACAGTTTATGTGCCTTTTGGATGCCAGACTGTTTTAGTTTCAAGATAAGGAAGAATAGATGATAAACCTTCTATAGATGGTTGTGAAACTATTCTTTTAACAGATTCCGATGCATTTTGCTCAATAGCTTTTAATCCATCATTACCCAGTTCTTTGTGGAGTGCTACTAAATTTATTTCAACGTGCTTACTGACATCATTAAGAATATTTTCAAATTTTCCAGTAAGTATATTCAAAGATCCAGATGGGAAGTCAGAATTATTGATATCCTCTGCAAATTTTAATGCCAAAACGCTATTTTCCTCAGAATATGATATTACTGAGCAACCAACTGTTAACGATGGGAGAATACTCATTAGCAACTCATTTAAAGATACATCTGAACCACTCAAGGAAAAGATTACACCTATAGGGTTTTGATGTGAAATATTAAAATATTCTTCAGAAACAGGATTTAAATTACCTGCTAATTGCTCCCATTTATCAGCTAGTCCAGCAAACCAAACTATATTTTGTATCGATTCATCTATATCTTTAATTGCTTTTTGCTTTGTTAGACCATGATACATGAGAAGTTCAACATAGCTTTCTTTATTTCCTTCAATCATTTCTGATAAACGATAAAGAATTTGCATTCTCAAATAAGGAGTTGTTGAAGACCATTTTTTATAGCCATCTTTAGATGATGTAACAGCGTCTCTGATGTCTTTTTTTGAAGTTAATGGTAATTCATAAACTTCATTTTTTAATTCCTTAGTATATGTTTTTCCAGATTCTGAACGAACATATTTACCATGTACATAATTTTTGTAAGTTTTCTTGATATCTATCATGATGATGCCTTTAAGTAAGAAAGTAGACCATGCCTTCCACCTTCTCTTCCAAATCCAGATTCTTTATAACCCCCAAACGGAGACGATGGGTCAAATTTATTGAATGTATTAGCCCAAACAACACCAGCATCAAGCCTATCTGCAGTCCACAATATTTTTGAGCCCTTCTCAGTCCACACTCCAGCTGATAAACCATATTCGGTATTATTAGCTATTTCAACTGCTTCTTCTGGAGTCCTAAAGGTTAAAGTCGTCAAAACAGGACCAAATATCTCTTCTCTTGCAATTGAATACGAGGGTTGAACATTAGTAAACAAAGTTGGCCTAAACCAAAATCCATTACCTGGCAATTCACATTGAGTTTGAAATAATTCACCGCCATCTTCAACACCTTCATTAACTAAATCAGTAATTTTATCTAACTGTTCTTTTGAGTTAATAGCACCAATGTCAGTGTTTTTATCCAATGGATTTCCAACTCTTAATGATTGCATTCTTTTTTCTAATTTTTTAACAAATTGATCGTGTATTGACTCTTGAAGAAGTAGTCTACTGCCAGCACAACAGACATGTCCTTGGTTAAAAAATATACCGTTTACTACTCCTTCGACAGCTTGATCGATTGCAGCATCTTCGTAAACAATATTTGCAGCTTTACCTCCTAATTCAAGAGTAAGCCCAACATCTCTACCAGCTAGTGATTTTTGTATAAGTTTTCCAACTTGAGTAGATCCTGTGAAAGCAATTTTATTTATATCTTTGTGATTTACTATAAGTGAACCCGTTGACCCATCGCCTGTAACTATGTTGACAACTCCAGGAGGTAAACCTGCTTGTTCACATATTTCAGCAAATAGTAATGCTGTCAGTGGTGTCGTTTCTGCAGGCTTTAACACAACTGTATTTCCAGTGGCTAAAGCTGGAGCAATTTTCCAAGCAAGCATTAACAATGGAAAATTCCAAGGTATTATTTGGCCTACTACACCATATGGTTTCAGACTTTTAGTTGCCCAAGAAAGATCTAATTTATCTGCCCAACCAGCAAAATAGAAAAAATTAGCTGCAACCTGTGGTAAATCAAAATCTCTCGACTCCTTAATAGGCTTTCCGCCATCAATAGATTCTAAAACTGCAAATTCTCTTGATCTTTCTTGTATTAACCTGGCTATTTTAAATAGATATCTTGAGCGCTGATTTGGTGTAAGTTTAGACCAAACTTCTAATCCTTCTTTTCCAGCTTTTACAGCACTATTTATATCTTGTTCATTTGATAGAGGGACTTTTGATAACAATTCTTCTGTTGAAGGTGAAATTGTATTTATGTATTTCTTACTCTTTGGTTCTACAAATTTTCCACCAATATAGTTTGTATACTTTTTTTTAATAGACACTATTTCTGGTGATTCTATAGATTCTGAGTATTGCCAATCAATCATGTTAAATCATCCCCTAGGAAAATAATAGCCAGCTTGATAGGCCCCTGTTTTTAGTTTTTTTATTTGTTTTAATACATCATCAAGAAGACTCGATGCCCCAAATCTAAATGATTCTGGATTTAACCAATCAGAACCCATTTCTTCATTTATCATTACTAAATAACGAATGGCATCTTTTGCATCTCTTATGCCTCCTGCTACTTTGATACCAGCCTTAACTCCTGTTTCAGATTCAAAATCTAGTACAGATTTAAGCATTACATAACAAGCTTGCCTTGAGGATCCAATAGATAGTTTTCCTGTTGATGTTTTTATAAAATCAGAACCAGCAGCTAATGAAATGAGACTGGCTTTTCTTATATTTTCATAAGTTTTTAAATCACCTACCTCAAGTATTGTCTTTAAATGTACATCTTGACATACTTCTTTTAGAGCAACAATTTCGTCATAAACTTTTCGATAGTCACCCTCAAGAAAAGCTTTTCTGTTAATTACAATGTCTATTTCATCTGCACCAGAATCAATAGCATATTTTGTGTCCAATAATTTTGACTCCATTGGTACTTGTCCACTGGGAAAATAAGAAGAGACTGCAGCTACTTTTACATTTGAATTTTGCACTTTCTCTTTAGCAATACCAACTAATGAAGGATAGACACAAACTGCTGCAACACTTGGTACTGAATTGTCTAAAGGATTAGGCTTGATTGCTTTTGCAACCATTTGGGATATCTTACCTTCGGTATCTTCACCTTCGAGAGTGGTTAAGTCACACATTGAAACAACCATACTTAGTGCTTCTAATTTTGAATCTTTTTTTATGCTTCTTGTTGCAAGTGAATTAACTCTTTCATTTAAGCCAACTGAATCAATACGTGATTCATGTACCATCTCTAAAACATTAGACCACTGCATTGATGCACCAAAGGTTTTAATATTTCCCATAATTTTATGCTAAATGATTATATTTTTTTTAGTAGTACTAATTAATCTAACGCCTTGACATTTTCTGGCTGAAGTTGAATAGAGTCTTTCTCTACCTCTGCTATTCCACCAAATACAGAAAACATGTTGTCCCAATTGTCATACTTTTCTAATATTTTGATTGCTTTATCAGAATTAGTTTTTTCTACATGAACTTCTAAAAGAGTTTTTAATTCTAACTTATCAATATCAGACATTTTTTTATACTCTGGTGCTGTTTCAGAGATATATTCATCAAAGTTCTTTTGTGTACTTAGAACAATTGCTTTACCTCCAGTCATTCCAGCAGCAAAGTTGAATCCAATTTTTCCAAGAATTACAAGAGTTCCACCTGTCATATACTCAGCACCATGAGCACTACATCCTTCAACAACCCCAATCGCACCACTATTTCTGACTCCAAACCTTTGGCCAACTGTTCCAGCGATGAACAGCTGTCCACCAGTAGCACCATAAAGAATAGTATTTCCTGCAGCATGATATGCTCCCTGCATTTTTCTTCCTTGAGGAATTATCGTTACGCTTCCTCCTCCCATACCTTTCGCTACATAATCATTAGCATTACCAGTTAGCTTCAAATTAATACCATCTCTGATAAATGCTCCAAAGCTTTGTCCGGCTGCTCCAGATAAACTTATTGTTGTTGGGTGTTCAACAAGTTTTTTAGATAGCTTTCTTAATGTAACTTCTCCAGACAATCTAGCTCCAATACTCCTATCTTCATTTGATATTGGATATTGGAGGAAAGATTTTTCACCTCTTTTAACAAAATTTATTACCTCAGAAGTTATTCTTCTAGATAAACGTCCTTCACTGTGTCGTATGAATCCGGGATGTTTTTCTTCAATTGCAAAATTCATCAAAATTTTATGAAGACTTTTTGATAAGTCAATATTTGATATCTTTAAACCTAAAAGATCAGCTCTTCCAAGTAAATCTTCAATTTTATTCACACCAAACTTGTCCAAATAAGATATGACATCATTTGCTATAAATTTAAATAATTGAATAACTTGTTCGGGTGCACCAGGAAATTTAGCTCTTAAATTTTCATCTTGCGTAGCTATTCCAACTGGACATGTATTTTCATGACATTGCCTTACCATTTTGCAACCCAGTGCTAACAAAGGCAGTGTACCAAATCCAAACCTATCAGCGCCTAAAATTGTACCAATAATTACATCTTTAGCAGATCTTAGACCTCCATCTACTTCAATTAAAACTTTGTGACGCATATTGTTTTTAACCAAAGCTTGATGAGTTTCGCTTAGTCCAAGCTCCCATGGTGAACCGGCATGTTTAATACTAATCCAAGGGCTTGCCCCTGTTCCACCATCACTACCTGCAATGGTAATAATGTCTGCACCTGCTTTTGCTACTCCTACTGCAATTGTTCCAACTCCTGGCTCAGATACAAGTTTTACTGAAACTGGATTATTAGGATTAAATGTTTTTAAGTCATATATTAATTGAGCTAAATCCTCAATTGAATATATGTCATGATGTGGAGGTGGAGAAATAAGAGTTACTCCTTCAACAGTATGTCTTAATTTTGCAATATGTTTATCAACCTTAAAACCAGGTAGCTGTCCACCCTCTCCAGGTTTTGAACCTTGAGCCATCTTTATTTGGAACTCTTCAGCTGATGCAAGGTAATCGGGAGTTACACCAAACCTTCCTGAAGCAATTTGCTTAATCTTTGAATTTTTTTCAGTATTAAACCTAGAAGGGTCTTCACCACCTTCTCCAGATCCAGATTTTCCACCAATTTGATTAATTGCTGTTGCTAAAGCTTGGTGTGCCTCTTCTGAAAGCGCTCCAAGTGACATAGAACTTACAGTAAACTTTTCATAAATTGCTCTAAGCAAATCTTCATCAGAAACATTAACGCTATTAATTGTTTCTGGAAGTGTGAATAAATCTCTTAATTGAATATCTTCTCTATCTTCAAGAGATTCCAGATATTTATCCCAGTCTGACAACTCTCCAGACCTAACAGCTTTTTGAAGCTTTAAAACTGTTTTTGGAGAAGTAATATGTGTTTCTGCATTTTTTTTGTGTTTATAAAAACCCCCAATACCATCCACAATAGAGGGATCTATATCTTCACTAAATATTTTTAAATTTTTCTCAATATGTTCAAATCCAAAACCTTCAGTTCTAGTTTTAGAAAATTTAAAAATACTCTTTATTATTTCTTGATTTAAACCAATAATCTCAAATAGTTCTGATCCCCTGTAAGAAGAAATTGTACATATTCCCAT